>JBOFGY010000302.1:0-20985 GCA_051649365.1 Trueperaceae bacterium | reverse complement strand
TCCGTAAAGCTGTTATCTTCCCTTTTGCGCTGAAAATAATAAATTTGCTGTCCTAAAACAGCATTCATTCTGTCGCATTCATCCGAATCACGCCTCATATCCTCAAGAAATTCCAAAATCCTATCCATACACTTTTTCCCTAAAGGGGATTTCTTGCAATTCTTTATAAAGCCTATCAAACTCTTGCTCTACTAAAAAAATGTGATTTTCTAGAAATTCTTTTATTGTCTTAAAACGAACAGCAAGGTTTTTATCTTTCTCGAGCATCTGTTTTTCTGAAGCTCTCGCTATTGCTAACAAACCGTGCAAAAATGCCAAATCGAATTTTGAGAGTAATAGAAAAAATGCCCAATACACGCTTTGAAAATCTTCATCACCAATATCTAAATCAGTTACTTTTTTAGGATGCGTTAGCCGTTTTCTAATCTCAATGGCTTCTTTGATCTTCTTCCACTCATTGTTATTAAACCTAAGTTCATGATTAGATGACGTGGCTTTTTGAAATGCTTTATAACTATTTTTTATGTTGTCTACCATATTTTTGTCACAACACAACTTTTCTACAGTTTCTTTCAAATGGCTGTCAGCTCCAAGATAGTTAATATTAAACTCACTATAGCTTTTCGCGCTTTCTCTAAACCAATGAATGTTTACTTCAACAAAAGCGAAGGCCGACCGCACGATTGCAGCTTTGTTAGGGCCATCTTTCGGTTCGTCCCTACTCTTCTCAATTAGAAACTTGATATCTGCCACCAAAACACCTGTCATTACTTTGTTTTGTCGAGCATCTTTATCTAGTTTTAACCACAGTCTTTCCAAAGACATATCAATAACTCCCCATGGATAAACGTTTATTTTATGAAACATTCTTCAATTTCAGAAGTTATAGTCTTAAGAATCGTACAGTTATAACCTTAAAATCTAAGTGTTTTCGATGACACCAGAAAACTATTGTGGTTACTAGAGTGGCATGGTTTAGCTAAGGATTTATACAATTCTTTGTAGATTTTCGTAAAAACCACAGAAACAACACCCCAAACTATGGTCTTTTTGCTGTGAAATTTTTCAATTGTAGTGCATATACACTTGCATAAACAGTATAGTTCTGCTACTATTAGTTTTGTAGAGATGGGGATGGACAATCCATTAAACACATCTTGGAAAGGCAGGTGCAACCGATGATTAAAACGTTTCTGACAAATGGTGTTGTTATAAAAACAGTAAGTGGCAGTTACGATTTAGCGTGTTGCCCTGTGCTAGGTATGTTTCAAACTGTTTTCTAGCTGGTCTAAGCAACTCTAACACAACCCTTCGATATTTTTTTGTTAGCTCGTTTAAGCTTATAAAGTTTTGAAGCTTGCACACCGCATACGTGTGGTCTTTAACCACACTCAAACCGAAATCTGTCTCGAAGTCTGTCGCCTACTTAGAAAGGAGGCTGTATGTTTCTTGCTCTCACGCAACGCAACCAAAAAAACACCAAGCGCGATGACCGCGCTGTCCGTCTAGGACAAGCCCTCGGTCTCGTCCTTGTCAGTAAACCATCACGCTTCAATAACCCATCACGTTAGTGTTTCGTCCTACTCCTCGAGTTTTGCTTACGAAACACTTCGTCAAAAACGTTGAGCTATCAAAACCCTAGGAGAACATGATGAATCCTTTAGATCATCTTTACGCTAAAGAGCGTGTCAAAGAATTACATGCCCGCTCAGAACAAGAGCGGCTGCTAAAACCCTACAAACTCAGTTGGCGGCTACGCAGTGCTAAAGCTTTACACGGCTTAGCCAACAAGCTCGAGCCAAAAACCCAGAAAACACTGACATAATTGTTAATGTCCGTTCGTTTTAGAGAGGAAACCTATGTACCACAACCATTACGTTATTTACCAATTCGCGCGAGCCAAAAACGCCGAAATGCTCGAGGCGGCTACAACCTCCCAGCTACTTCAAACCGCCAAGCTCGATACGTGGTCAAGGCTGATCCATAGGTTTCAAGGGCGTTCTGCAATAAACATTGTGACTGAACAAGAACCGTCCTTGCGTTGATTACAACTTTCCCGTTAGCATATTCGCCTCGAGGACTCAAGCGCTCGAGGCTTCTTTTTATTACTGACGTTATCCCATTATAATTAAGCTGTGGTTCGCTGTCCCAGTTGTCGTTCACTCAATCAAGCTGATATGCGCTTTTGTGGACGGTGCGGCACGGCCTTGCAACACTCTTTGGTGCGTGAGCGGCGCAATGTTAGCGTCATTTTTATTGATTTATGTGGCTTCAGTACCTTAACAAGAGACTTTGACCCTGAGGTTGCCAGGGATATCGCCGACCAAATGCTTACCATTGTTGCAGGCATCATTGAAGATTACGATGGTCATGTTGACGCTTTTCAAGGTGACGGACTCATTGCACTTTTTGGCGCACCTCACTCTCACCCCGATGACCCTCAACGTGCCGTGCAGGCTGCGGCGGCGGGGCTTAGGGCGATTGAAGAGATTGGCACACAAAAAGGTTACAGCTTGCACGGTCGGGCAGGAGTTAATACTGGCACAGTCATTGCGGGCTCAGTAGGCTCTGGACGCGTTCGGGAATATACGGTCATGGGCAGTGCGGTGAATCTTGCGGCTCGGCTCGAGTCCGCAGCGCAACCCGGGGAAGTTTGGGTAGGACCCGAAACCTACGAAGTGACGAAGCACCGCATGAGTTATGAAACGATTTCTGGCATCTCCTTAAACGGTTTCCCAAATATCACCGAAGCTTATAAACTCGTCTCCCTACACGATAGCTATACGCTCGACCCCTATAGTGATATCAAATTTATCGGGCGTGAACGGGAACGCGGCCTTCTCCGCGAAGCCCTCGAGGGGACACGAACTCCGTCCGTTCAAGTACGCTGGCTCGTTGGTGAGGTGGGCAGTGGTAAAACACGCTTATTAAAAGAATTCGTAAAAGAAACCATTGCAGGAGGTTTAGAGCTTCAACCGCTTTGGCTCGAAGACTCTCCAGAAATCAAACAGATGTGGCGACAACTCGCTATTCAAATGTTCGAGTTACCCGAGGACGAACCCATCTGGCAGCAGCGTGTTCCCGAACAACTCAAAGAGCTCTTGCCTGATGAACCGCGTTGGCAAAACTATATTTTGCGTAGTCTCAACCTGCTCGAGGAAAAACCCTGGCGCAGATTAGAACGACGTAGCGTTGACCGTACGCTTCTTGCTTGGCGCGATTTTTTTATCGCTTGGCTTCAGTATAAACAAATACCCGCGCTCCTCGTTCTCGAGCAAAGCTCACAGAGTGCTTCGCTTGGACAATGGATTGAATTACTGCAAGCTACGTCTTGCTCGCTTCTCATCGTCCAGACAAGTCGTGGGCGCGATATGCCACTCGAGGCCCAAAGCATTCATATGAAACCGCTCAGTGTGGGAGAAAGTCTCGCCCTCGTCGAGCAAGTAGCGAGCCCGCAAATGAAAACGGCCACGGAGTCACTGATTTTCCAAGTGGGTGGTGTGCCTGCGAATATTCTCGAGCTTGGACGCGCCTTGCAACTCACCAATCAGAGTTCATTTCGTGGTTCACTCGCTTCGTTATTACAAGCTAGGCTTGATATGTTAAGCAGCACGGCGCGGCATCTGCTCGCTTACGCCGCGCTCACAGGTGAACGCAGTTGGGAAGGGCTTTTGCTCGAGCTTATCGGGGCAAATCAACATGATATCTTACAAAAACTCTTGCAAGAAAATATTTTGGTGCGCGACAGCAGTTCCCTGATTCCCGAGCAAGCCGAATATCGCTTTCAAAGTGAACTCTTTCGCAGCGCGGTATTACGCATGGTGCCTTATGCAGATCGTCCACTCTTACATTTACAAATTGCGAGCTGGCTCGAGAAATACGCGCCACTCAGTTTATCCTCGCTTATTGGCTATCACTTCAAAGAAGGTAAATCGTTTGAAGCCGCCTATCCGCATTATCTCGCTGCAGCCGACATTGCCATTCAAGGCGAACGGCGCGATGAAGCCTATGGTTTGTTCAGTACGCTCCTCGGTCTCGAGTTACCTATACAGCTTTTAACGCAAGGTGCACTCGCCTTCGTGCAAGCCGCACTGAGTCAAGGCGATAACGATAAAGCCACACAACAGCTAAGTATTGCGGAACAATGGCTCGAGCGGTGTACACCGGAAGCAAGACAAAGTCTCGAGGAGGTTTACGCTCGTCTTCGTGAAGATGTGCGTAGGCTTCAAGAAAAAACTATCGTACGACAAGCACAGCAAGAGAACGTAGCGCAATAGAACACCAAAGGCTAAGGTAGATAGCTAAAAGGTGGGGCAGGCAGTAAACAAGCTGCTCTTCATACTGTCAACAATGAAATAGACTTCTTGCATCAATACCCTCGAGTACCAAACCACAAAGTTCTTTTTTGAAGAACACCTAATTTGTGCAAGGGGTCTAATAAAACTTTATGCTCAATCCGACGAACATGGTGCACCGAATTTGAATTTTGCGTACATTGGTGGAATAAAGTAAAAATGTGTTAGCATTCTCGATAACATTTTGCCAAGTCAACATTCAGTATTTGGCAGCTTTCACTCATTTTTGAGGTCATTCTTGGTCGTTGTCATAATCAGAGTTGTTACATACGAGAGTTGTTACATACAAAGGTTAGCAGGAGGAAAACGTGCGTTTAACCGAACGAGAAAAAGATAAACTCCTTATTTTCACTGCTGCTGAGGTTGCCAGAAGACGCAAAGACCGAGGCTTGAAACTCAATCACCCTGAAGCGATTGCCTTTATTACCGCAGAGGTTTTAGAAGGCATCCGCGATGGGCGCAGCGTTGCCGACCTCATGAGCTACGGCACGACGATTTTGAAACGCGACGACGTAATGGAAGGTATTCCCGAAATGATTCCCGAAATTCAAGTCGAGGGAACGTTTCCTGATGGCACGAAACTCGTGACGATACACGACCCCATTAGGTGAAAGGTTAAAGGTTGTAAGGTTAAAAACTTTTTGCATCTCACATTTTACGTCTTGCTTTTAACCTTCCTACTTTTTACCTTTAACCTTTCACCGTTTGTAAAGGAGCAACAATGATTCCAGGTGAATACTTAATTGATGACGGCGAAATCACGCTCAATGCAGATCGCAAAACAGTGAAGCTGCGCATAGCGAATACGGGAGACCGTCCTATACAAGTGGGATCGCATACGCATTTTTTCGAGACGAATAAAGAATTAAAGTTCGAGCGTGAAGAGGTTTACGGCTTTCGTCTCAACATCCCAGCAGGTACGGCGTTGCGCTTTGAACCAGGTGAAGCGAGAGAGGTTGAACTCGTTGAACTGGGTGGCAAGGGAAAAGTGTATGGCATGAATGCGCTTGTAAACGGAAAACTGGCTTCTAAACGCACGTCCGCACTCAGCAAAGCAAAAAAAGCAAGCTACAAGGGTCTTTGATGTCGTTGGCATTTGCCTCTTGGAGTGGCGGCAAAGATTCTGCACTCGCGCTCTACCGCGCGAAGCAGCAAGGCTTAAAGGTGACGACGCTGCTCACCATGCTCGAGGAAACCAAAGAACGCTCTCGCTCACACGCGGTTCCCCTGCACGTCATGAAAGCACAGGCAGACGCAATGGGTTTAAAACTTATTGCGCCGTCAGCAAGTTGGAGTGATTACGAAGCTGTCTTTATTGACACGTTAAAAACACTGAAAGGGCAAGGTTTTACGATAGGCGTATTTGGCGATATTGATTTGCAAGCACACCAAGACTGGGAAGAGAAAGTGTGTGCAGTTGCAGGTATCAAAGCGCACTTACCGTTATGGCTCGAGCCCCGTAAGAAGCTAGCAAAAGAAGTTTTAGAGCTTGGCTTTCGTGCCGTTGTCGTGTGTGTGAATGACCGTTATTTGAATAAAAGTTTTTGTGGATGCGAATATAACGAAGTGTTCTTGCAAGATTTGCCAAAGAGCGTTGATGCCTGCGGTGAAAACGGTGAGTTCCATACATTTGTTTATGATGGCCCCGTTTTTCAAAAAGCAGTTCATGTTTATGTTGCCCAGCACACGACCTATCATGCACCTGAAAACTTGGGCGGAGATACCTATTATTTTGCAGGACTCGAGCTTAGTAAAAATAGTACCAAAGGAGGTTTATGAACATTAGCAAAAAAGCATACGCAGGGCTCTACGGCCCAACCACGGGTGACAGGCTAAGGCTCGGTGATACTGAGCTTATACTCGAGATAGAAAAAGACTACACCGTTTATGGTGAAGAAGTTGTCTTTGGCGGTGGCAAAGTCATTCGTGATGGGCAAGGGCAAAGCCAAGCCACGCGCAAAAGTGGTACACCTGATGTGGTCATTACCAACGCCGTCATTATTGATACCTGGGGCATTGTGAAAGCAGATGTCGGTATTCGTGATGGAAAAATTTCAGCCATTGGCAAAGCAGGCAACCCAGATATTCAAGATGGTGTGACCAAGGGCTTAGAAATTGGTGCGAACACAGAAATCATCGCGGGTGAAGGCAAAATTTTAACGGCGGGCGGAATTGATTCGCACATTCATTTTATTTCACCGCAGCAGGCCTGGGAAGCACTTTATAGCGGCGTGACCACGATGATTGGTGGTGGCACTGGCCCTGCCGAAGGCACGAAAGCAACGACCTGTACACCAGGAGCCTGGAACATTACACGGATGATGGAAAGCCTCGAGGGGTTCCCGCTCAATTTTGGTCTGATGGGAAAAGGTAACGCTTCACGACCAGAGGCACTCGAGGAACAAATTTTAGCTGGCGCACTTGGTCTTAAACTGCACGAGGACTGGGGCACGACACCTGCCGTGATTGATAATGCGCTCGCGGTTGCTGATGAATACGACGTGCAAATTGCGATTCATACCGATACGCTCAATGAATCAGGTTTTGTAGAAAATACCCTTGCAGCCTTTAAGGGTCGCACGATTCACACCTTTCACTCTGAGGGTGCAGGTGGTGGGCACGCACCTGATATTTTGAAAGCAGTTTCGCTGACCAACGTTTTACCTTCTTCAACGAATCCAACTATGCCTTACACAGTGAACACACTCGAGGAACACCTTGACATGCTCATGGTCTGTCATCACCTCAGCTCGAAGATTCCTGAAGATGTCGCCTTTGCAGAATCGCGCATTCGCCCTGAAACGATGGCAGCCGAAGATGTACTTCATGACATTGGCGCCATCAGCATGATGTCTTCAGATTCGCAGGCGATGGGTAGACTTGGCGAGGTCATTACACGCACTTGGCAGACAGCGCACAAGATGAAACTCGAGCGCGGCGCGTTAGGTGAAGATTCTTCGCGCAATGACAACTTCCGCATCAAACGCTACATCGCAAAGTACACAATAAACCCAGCGATTGCTCAAGGCGTTAGCAGATACGTCGGTTCAATCGAAGTTGGTAAAATTGCTGACCTTGTGCTGTGGAGTCCAGCGTTTTTTGGTGTCAAGCCAAATCTTATTATCAAAGGTGGGTTTATCGCTGCGTCACTAATGGGCGACCCAAATGCTTCTATTCCAACACCTGAGCCTGTCTACTACCGCCCCATGTTTGGTCATTTTGGTAGCGCATCAGCAAGCACCTGTTTTCATTTCGTTTCCAAAGCCTCTCTTGAAAATAAATCGCTTTCAAAACGTTTGACGCGAAAAGCATTACCCGTTATCAATACGAGAAAAATTGGTAAGAAACACATGCTTCTCAACGACGCAACACCTGATGTCAACATCGCCCCAGATAGTTACGAAGTGACGGTCAATGGTGAAAAAATCGAAAGTCAACCCGCACAGAGCTTGCCATTAGCACAAAGGTATTTTTTATTTTAATGAATGGCCTATTAAACATAAATGCCGTTTATAATTTCACGCCCGTAGGGGTGGGGAGGGCGGGGTGAGACCCACCCTTTTGGCAAACAGGCCAGAATAGAATATTGTAGATACTGACATGCACGAAACAGATTTAGTCGTTGAAATTGTGAATTTGGCGAGAGAGCAAATGCTTTTGCATAATGCGCGTGAAGTTAAACATGTTGGCTTGAGAGTTGGTGAGTTATCTTGTGTAGCACCTGAAGCTCTGACCTTTGCTTTTAGTGAAGCAATCAAAGATACAGAGTTGGAAAACGCAACACTGGCTATCGAAAAGGTTGCAGCAACAGCGAGATGCTCTGAACATGGTGTCGTGCGTTTAGAGTTGAGTAAAGGTTTAATCTGTCCTGTATGCCAAACTTTAATTCCTGATGTGATGACAGGCGAAGAACTCGAGCTAGATACACTGGAGCTTATATGAATCCTGCAAAGCATTCCACTTGCTGTGGAGTCAAGGGGCTACAGACCTTGTTATGCTCACTTACAATTATGCTCACTTACAATTTTGGGGGGATAAAGAATGACTGAAGCTATTGCGCGAATTGTTACTGTACGTCAAGGCTTGCTTAAACGCAATGACGAACTTGCTAGCGAAAACCGCAAGTTGTTTCAAGAAAAAAATGTGCGTGTTATTAACTTAGCCTCGAGCCCTGGTGCAGGGAAAACAGCACTGCTCGAGCGCACCTTAAAAGATTTACAAACAACACAAAAGATGGCTGTTGCCGTTGGTGACTTGGCCACAGAGAATGATGCCTTGCGTTTGCGTTCAACAGGTGTGCAAGCCGTGCAAATTGTAACAGGAACAGTGTGCCACCTTGACGCACAAATGGTGCAAAATGTCCTGCCACAATTTGATTTAGATAATCTCGGTGTACTTTTCCTAGAGAACGTTGGTAACTTAGTCTGCCCATCAAGTTATGATTTAGGTGAAGCGGCAAGAGCCATCCTTCTCTCTGTCACCGAAGGTGAAGATAAACCGCTTAAATATCCAACGATTTTCAACACAGCCGATGTTGTGGTCATAACCAAAATAGATATTGCTGAAGCCGTTGGCTTTAACCGCACACTAGCATTAGAAAACATCCAACGCGCACGCCCTGGCGCAAAGGTTATTGAAGTCTCGAGCAAGACGGGTGAAGGACTGGGGGCTTGGTATGACTTTGTGAAGGGAATAAAGTGAGAGGTCGCTTTAGCAAGGGTGCTTCAGCCCCTTGCGTCGCAGATAAATGGTAAAACACTATGAAACTTACTAACCTAAACCTAAAACTCAACGACGGGCAAGCTCGAGCCGAACCTTTACCTATAATGCTAGAGAAAGTCGAGACATTGCCTGAGCAAAGCACAGTACGCTTAACACTAGTTCCAGTGATCATGACAGCCGAGGAACGCCGAAAAGTTAGGCGGCGTTTAGTTTTTTCTGATGGTGTAGAGATTGGTTTGGCTTTGCCGACAGGAACAGTTTTGTTGCCAGACACAATTATCTATAAAACGTCACATCGTGCTTACATTGTTAAAGCAGCCCTCGAGCAAGTTCTCGTCATCACGCCAAAAGATTTCATACAAACCGCAAAGATTGCACACTTTATTGGCAACTTGCATCGTGATATTGATATGCAGAATGAAGCCATCGTCGTGCTCTATGAACCCGCTTTAGAAATTCGTTTACAAAAACTCGGCCACTCTGTAATCAGAGAGCAACGCCCTTTTATGGGCCGCCCAACAGGAAGTGATGCACATAAAGTATGAATGACTTAGCTTTTTTAAGACTATTACAACTTAGTGACACAGCCTTTCCCATTGGCAGTTTTGCACACTCGAGCGGCTTAGAAACGTATGCACAAAGTGGCATGACAAAAGAAGACCTCGAGCAGTATTTGCGAAACCAACTCGAGCTGGGTTGGGGTAGATTAGACTTGGCTACGCTTGCTTTAGCTTACGAGGCTGAAACTTCCCAACGGCTTAAAGACCTGTGTGATGAACTCTCAGCCTGGAAAATCATTCCAGGCTTGCAACAAACGAGTTTGAAACTTGGTGGGAGGTTGCTTACACTCTCGAAGCGGTTATTTCCAGTCGTGGTAAATGATATTACTCTTGCACAGCCTCATCATGCCGTTGTGCTCGGAATTTTAGGGAAACGCTTAGAGATAGGTTTACATTTTTTGCTCCTCGCTTTTGCCCAAAGCACAATGACCAATCAACTTGTTGCCACTACACGCTGCATGTCATTAAGTCCTGAGCAGGCACAAGAAATACTCGTGCGGTTGCAAAGTGAGGTGGCTCGAGCCATCGAAACTGTACTAGCAAATCCAGAAGCATCCTTCTTTGCCGCTACACCCGCTGCAGATATTCGCGCACATCAGCAGGCGTTTTTGTATACACGTTTATTTCAGTCATAAAGAAAGACAGTGATTATTTATTCGTTATTCGTAGGAACAAAAAGTTACTGCTTGACGAACAACGAATAACGAACTGCGAAAGGAACTTACCGTGAATCCAGTCAAAATAGGAATTGGTGGCCCCGTCGGCTCGGGCAAGACAGCGTTGCTCGACACGCTTTGCAAACGCCTTCGTGACACCTATAAAATCGCCGTAATTACCAATGATATTTACACGTATGAAGATGCAGAGTTTTTGACGCACTCAGGGGCCTTATCACCCGAACGTATTCGTGGTGTACAAACGGGCGGTTGTCCGCATACTGCTATTCGAGAAGACACTTCCATCAATCAAGAAGCTGTTGACGAACTCTTAGTCACTTATCAAGACCTCGAGATTTTATTTGTCGAATCAGGTGGTGATAATCTTGCTGCGTCGTTCAGTCCTGAACTGGTAGATGTCTTTATCTTTGTCATTGATGTTTCAGGTGGCGATAAAGTGCCGCGCAAAGGTGGCCCAGGTACGACGCGCAGTGATTTACTTGTCATTAACAAAATTGACCTCGCCCCGTATGTTGGCGCAGACCTTACTGTCATGGAGCGTGACGCAAAAAAGGCTAGAGGTGAAAAGCCTTTCGTGTTTACAAATCTCAAATCAGGGCAGGGTATAGATGACGTGATTCGCTGGATCGAGCGAGATGTTTTATTTGTAGAGTCGAAACGTGTTGCTTAACGCTGTAGAGACTAGACAGGCAAGCCTCGAGCTAACCTTCGCTGTCAATAAAGGACAGACGTTGATTGCCTCACAAGCCAGCTCGAGTCCCTTAAAAATCTGGCGACCTTTTGATGTTGGAGATGGACGCGTCCTCGTTCAGATCGTCAATGTCAGCCCTGGCGTGATGGCAGGTGACGCGTATAGACTTAAGCTAACAATTCAGTCAGGCGCAAAAGTTGTGCTGGTTAATCAATCAGCCACAAAATTACATTCAATGCCAGAAGGCCAACGTGCTAAGCAAAACGTTTCTATCATCGTTGCGGATGATGGTGAACTCGAGTATTATCCAGGTTTAACGATTCCTTTTCCTAATTCAGATTTCTCACAGCACGTTGAAGTCAACCTTGCAAAGACCGCAAAATTTGTGATCCTCGAGCGTTTTGCAGTGGGCCGCGTTGAACGTGGTGAGCTTCATCAGTACCGAAGCGTGTCGTCTCGAGCTCGCATTACACGAGAAAATAAAACTATCTATGCAGATAGGCTCGAGTTAACAGCAGGCGTTGGGCTTCTGGAGGGTCATAGCTATGTAGCAAATGGTGTGTGGTGTTGGGGAAAACACGTAGAAAATAAAACTATACAGACAGAATCTTTGCTTTTGGTGAGTGGTCAGGGGGCAAATAACATCACTTATCTTCGTGCGCTTGCCAAGGATGGACTCGAGCTAAAAACCTCATTAGATAGCATTGTGAAGACCTGGCGAAAAGAGCAAGGTATGGAAAAGATTGTGTTCTCGAGGTTTGCATCCTAAATAGAAAAAAGATTGTCAAGTCAATCGCCTTCCATCTTCAAGCTTCAGCTTATACTTTCCATATGTTAGCTAAGCGCATTATTCCTTGCCTAGACGTACACAATGGACGCACCACCCGAGGTCAGCAATTTGGCAAAGCCGAAAAAGGTGAACTCAAAGATGTGGGCGACCCCGTAGACCTCGCCATTCGCTACAACAATCAAGGCGCAGACGAACTTGTTTTTTACGACATCACCGCAACATCGGAAGGGCGCAAATCTATGGTTGATTTAGCTACTAAGGTTGCTGAGCAATGCTTTATGCCCTTAACCATTGGTGGCGGTGTGAAAACGCTCTCAGATTTCCGCGAACTTTTTCTTGCAGGTGCCGATAAAGTTTCTATCAATTCAGGTGCGGTAGCAAATCCCAATGTCATCCGCGAAGCCAGTGACCACTACGGCGCACAAGCTGTCGTTTTTTCGATTGATGCCAAACGCCGTGCAGATGGTTCGGGGTGGGATGTGTACGTGGCAGGCGGCAGAAAAAATACAGGTTTAGATTTGATCGAGTGGGCCGTGCGTGGTCAAGAGCTTGGTGCGGGTGAAATCGTTTTGAACAGCATGGATGGCGACGGTATGAAAACAGGCTACGATATTGAAGCAACAAGGGCTGTTGCCAGGGCCGTAGATATTCCCGTCATTGCCTCAGGTGGTGCCGGCAACGCTGAACACATGCGTGATGTACTATTGCACGGTGAAGCAGATGCAGCACTCGCGGCTGGGATTTTTCATAGTGGGCAATATACGGTTGGGGAAGTGAAAGACATTATTGCTAAGTCAGGTGTGCATCTTCGCTTGCTCTAAACCGCTTAAGAACACATACTTAAACATGCTAGACTCCGCTTATGAAAGCTTATGAGTTCTCGCTAAAACTGAATGAACAAGGTCTTGTCGAGTTACCAACACATATAAAAGCTGCCCTCGAGTCTGGTGGCGATGCCAAACTTATTGTGCTTCTCGAGGAAGCCGAAGATGAAGAGCAAGACTGGCAGCGACTAGCCATAGAAAGTTTTTTTGCTGATGACGATCCTGCTGATAATATATACTATCAGCACTATTTAGAAACCCTTAACCCAATAAGAGGAGCCTTTGCATGAAGACATTAGAGTTTCCGGTAAAGATTAAAAAAGATGGCGAACTCGAGGTCACAATATCCAAATTTCTAATTGGAAGAGTGCTGGTTTAGAGATCGCTTCACTAGCAAGAATGTCTAAGCTAACAACCGTTGATAAAATGTTTGTAAAGCGTAAGCTGGGTGAATTACAAACGGAAAACATGACAAACATCAAAAAGGCACTTGCCAAATTATGGCCATGAAACCTGAGACCTCCAATCTACATCTAGAAACCCTCGCCATCCATGCAGGCAATGACCCCGATAGTGCCACAGGTGCCGTCACGCAACCCATTCACTTATCAACCACGTTTGAACGCGAAGCCGATGGCACCTTCCCACACGGTTACATCTACAACCGAACGGATAACCCAAATAGAAAATCGTTGGAAACACTTTTGGCTACACTCGAGGGTGGTGCAGCCGCACTCGCTTTTTCTTCAGGTTCAGCCGCAGCAGGCGCAGTCTTTCGCGCGCTGCGTCCTGGCGACCATGCGATTGTCCCTGATGATATGTATCACGGGATTCGCAAACTTTTGAATCAAGTGTTCGTGCCTTGGGGTTTAGAGCTTTCCTATGTAGACTTGACGAAGCTCGAGGATGTAAAAGCTGCGTTAAAACCCACGACAAAACTTATCTGGATAGAAACACCAAGCAACCCTATGCTCAAAATTACCGACATTGAAGCCGTAACCCACCTTGCCAAAACAGTTGGGGCAAAAGTCGCCTGTGATAACACCTGGACACCTCCAGGAATGCAACCTGTCTTTAAGCTTGGCGCAGACATCGTAATGCACGCGACGACAAAATATCTTGCAGGACATAGCGATGTTTTAGGTGGCGCACTCATCGTCAAAGAAAAAGACGAATTTTTTGAACGGATGCAGTTTGTGCAACGCAATGAAGGTGCTGTACCATCACCCTTTGATTGCTGGCTCACCATGCGCGGCATTCGCACCTTACCTTACAGGATGCGTGGTCACTGTGAAAATGCAGCAAAGTTAGCAGACTTTTTGAATAGTCACCCAAAGGTTGAAACCGTCTATTACCCAGGGCTCGAGTCTCACCCCAAGCACAGCACAGCCAAAAAGCAAATGACGAGTTTTGGTGCCATGCTATCTTTTCAAATTAAGGGCGGCGAAGCTGAGGCTATGAGGGTTGCTGCCGATCTCAAACTTATTACTAGAGCTACAAGTCTCGGTGGTGTAGAGAGCCTTATCGAACACCGTGCTAGTATTGAGGGGCCAGATTCTAAAACGCCCAAGAATTTATTGAGATTTTCAGTTGGGCTCGAGCATCCTGATGATTTAATTGCAGACTTAGAGCAGTCATTAAACATGCTGTGAAAAGATAAACACACTGTGAAAAGATTACTACCTATTCTCGCAATTAGCTTGATTGTTGTTTTATGGTTTGTACCAAGTACACGCGCTTTCTTCGCACGAACACTGTTTGACATTGCCCTAAGTCCTGCAATGGGTAAAGTGGTTGGTTTTGATTTTGAATATGCTTCGCCCTTATTACCTGTTGACAAAGTAATACAAACAGAAAAAACTATCGCGTTCTATCATCCGCGTCCGAGTTGGCAAAAACATATCTTGATTATTCCACGTAAGGGAATCACGACCATCTTTGACTTGATGAAGCAAAAGGATTATCTCGAGTCCATCTATCAAACCGCCCGTAGCGTGTTTTTGTCAGAGCAATTAAATGTAGATGACTATGCTCTGCTCGTAAATGGTGGGCTTCGACAAGACGTGAAGCAAGTGCATTTTCATTTGTATCAAAAAAAGGCTGAGTTAACCATTGAAACGTTATCTCATTCTCCTTTACTATCAATGGAAGATTTCAAGGTTTATCAAATTACCGAAGAACCTAAACTCCATTTCGTCTTTGTACCCACTCAACCCTTACCGCCCTTGTCACAATGGCAAGACCTCGAGGCTAAACAGCTTGCAGGACTCATGCTACCCTTGGCAGAACTCGAGCAACGCTACAAGCTTAATGCAAGAGGTTTCTCGCTTATTTTTCAAGAAAGTAATCGTTTTGAAAACGAACAGCTCGTGATTCATCTGACCGCAGGAACCTTAAAATGACCTTGCATTGAAGATTTTGCGTTAAACTATTTCAGATGACGCTACCAACTCTCAACTTTAACGATCAAGGACTTATTCCTGTTATTACTCAAGATGCCGAAACGGGCGAAGTTTTAATGTTTGCCTATGCCAACAAAGAAGCCCTCGAGCAAACCCTAAGAAGTAAAAAAGCACATTACTGGAGCCGCTCGAGAAACGAGCTTTGGCATAAGGGCGCAACCAGTGGTAACACGCAACATGTCGTCGAAATTCGTTTTGACTGTGACGAAGACGCAGTGCTTTACCGCGTGAAAGCGAAGGGGCCTGCTTGCCACACTGGAGAGCAAAGCTGTTTTTATAGGACGCTCGGTGAAGCGAGTCAGCTCTCCCTCGGTGATGTCATGGGCCTACTCGAGCGCGTCGTGGGTGACCGTTTAGAAAAGTTACCCGAAAGTTCTTATGTCACGAAACTTCACGAACGGGGCCTTGGTTATGTGGCACAAAAAGTTGTGGAAGAAGCAGGTGAAAGTATTGTGGCAGCACTCGAGAAAAAAGATAATGAACTCTTAGGTGAAGCTGCTGATTTGCTCTTTCACCTCACGGTCTTAATCAAAGAGCGCGGACTCAGTTTAATGCAAGTTGCTAAAGTTTTAGAAGAACGCCACCAAATACGAAGTGGCGCAACATCTTAAAACATTCAGGACTTACGCAAGATGCTTCACATCCTACGTTTATCAGCGAGGAACAAGGAGTTCCAACGCCCTTGTTCTGCTTACCGCACCTCTTTTGCGTAAGTCCTGACATTATTAAAATTTTTTACGAATGAGCTTGGTGTTTTCCTGCTAATCTAGGCTCGTGATTCGCTTGCACCCTTTATGTAGACTAAGCTTGCTCGTTTTTATCTTGGCAAGTTGTGCACCATCTACGCAACTTGAAGTCCCAGATAGAACACCCGCTTTAGCCACTCCACCAGGGCTTACAGAAACACCTGGAGAAGAAGTAGCTCGAGCCATCGCTATTCCCAGCGTGACGGTAACAGTAAAACCTAAACCGAACGATGTCATGATTGCCGAATCACCTTTTTTAGAAACTACGCCACCCATAAACGTAATACCTGAAGTCACAGTTTCGGTAACACGCGCACCTGAACCACAAAAACGTTTGCGCCCTGAAGGTTCACCTGATGTTATCGTATTCGGCTTTGCGGGTCACTGCGGGCCGTTTTGTAATGTGCGTGATACCTGGAGTTATCTCAATGCGGCCACAACCGACACAGGTTATATTGAAACTGCACAAGCTGTCATGAGTGTTTTAGAACGGCAAGGCTACAGCGTGGCTTATTTTGATGTGTCGTCGTTTGTAAAAGCACACGAAAGTTCTATCAGCAAAGAAACAGAACATGGTTTACTCGAGGCCCAAGCTTATCTCGATGACATCAAAGCAAATTGGATTGAGAACGTGGAGAACCCCACGAAAGTTATTTTGCTGGCGCATTCTCACGGCACGGTATGGGCTACGCTGCTGGCTATAAATAATTTAGATGTGACCTTTGATTACTTTATTTACCTCGACGGCATCTGTTGGCAGTTTTGGGGCTTTCACAAAAACCATATTCGCAGTGCGTACAAAGAACTCGGCCAGTCTCTCCCCTATCCACTCCGTGAGGGTGACCCGTGTACGTTCCTCAATATCCCTGGGCAGCAAAAATTTCAAGATATTAATGATGTCGTGCCTGCTAACGCCATCTATGGTTTAGAGGTAAAAAGCCCACTGAATGTTTTTGCACTCAACATTGTGCGTGACGATGACACGAATGTGCGGATGAACGGCTCGAGAGATTTCATCTGGACAATTGAAACGCAGCAGGGTCACAGCGATGTAAACAACCGCTACGGTGACGCGATGAACTGGATTGAAGAGATGATGCTAACTCTAGGAATGCCTGATCACGAACGGTTTAGCATGGAGCAATTTGTATTGCCACCTGCACCAGAAGGCTTTGATTATTCAGAATAATTTTTACCTACGTCCAGGAATACGTCGCAAAACCTTGAAAAGCAACCCTGACAACTGACTATACTGCTTGTCATTAAACCCTGGAATCTTCGTGAGTAAAAAACCGTGCTGTGCTGCCACCGTTTGTGACTCGGTGTATTTCAAAATGCCTTCACGCCCGTGCCTGCGTCCGAGACCCGAATCTTTGAAACCACCCATCGGCGCGTCCACCGATGACCAAGCCGAAGCATATGCTTCATTGATGTTGACGGTACCTGCCTCAATTTGATTCGCAAGTTCTCGAGCCCGCCTCAAGTCTTTCGTCCAAATACTGGCGTTTAAGCCGTACACACTCGAGTTCACTGCCTTGATTCCTTCGTCTATAGTTGTAAAGGAGCGCACCGAAACGACAGGGCCAAAGGTTTCTTCCTTGCAAAGCTGCATCTCTGGTGTCACACTGCTTAAAATCGTTGGCTCGTAAAAATAAGGCCCCAAATCCGGGCGAGCTTTGCCGCCAGCAAGCAAGGTTGCACCTTTTGAAAGGGCATCTTGCACGTGTGCGCTCACGCGCTCGAGTTGTTGTTTGGAAGTCAGAGTGCCTACATCGCAATTAAAATCAAAGGTGCTACCGAGTTTGAGCTTTTTCGTGGCTGCTACAAAACGTTTTACAAATTCATCGAAAATACTTTCATGAACATAAAGCCGCTCGAAGGACATACAGAGTTGTCCGGTGCTCGAGAACGAACCTTGCACGGCACTTTGCACAGCACGCTCTAAGTTGGCATCAGGCAAAACGAGCATGGCGTTTTTACCACCCAGCTCGAGCGCACAGCCAATGAGTCGCTTTGCACATTGCTGCGCCACAATGCGCCCCGTCGCGGTGCTACCTGTAAAGGTCACAAAGTCCACCGCATCAATCACGAGTGGCCCCAGCACACGCCCGTCACCCGTAATAACTTGCAGTAAATCTTTGGGGAGTCCAACACGTTCTAAAATTTCCGCAGCCCATAAGGTCGTAAACGAGGTTTGCACGTCCGGTTTCAGAATCACCGCATTACCCGCCATAAGCGCAGGAATCGCATCACTGATGGACAACGCAAGCGGATAATTCCAAGGAGAGATAACACCAACGACACCTTTAGGTAAGTGATGTTCATAGGTTTGTGTCAGAAAAGGGAGCGTACCTTGGCGGTGACGCACTCCAAGATGACGCGCGGCGTTCCTGGCGTAGTAACGCGCAACGAGGGCCACATCAATGACTTCTTCCATCGCGTGATGGCGGCTTTTGCCGTTCTCGAGCTGAATCAAATCGAGCACTTCATCTTTCGCGTCAAACACGAGGTCGTGAAGTTTAAGAATAATTTCAGCGCGTTCGGCAAAGCTCCATGTTTTCCATTGTGCTTGCGCTACTCTTGCACGCTTCACGGCTTCTGCAATATCTTCCGCAGTGCATGTGGGCAAGGTATCTAAAAACGCACCTGTAAAAGGAACTGTTACCGAAAATGTTTCCCGCTCGGCCACGAGCGAAATCCGAGCTTTGAGGCTTTGCAATTTTACCTTGTCGTAACGGCGGGTTGCAGCCTCGGTGGGTGAGGGAGCAACCGTTGCAGAGCGAGTTGTATCCATAGGAGCAGTTTAACTCTTTTTCTATTTTTGAGGTGTATAAAACGAATGACTTTGCTGTTAAACAAAAGTAGTAAAAAGCAACATTCGATTGCTCAAAGAAGCTACACAGTTGGCAGAAAAAGCTGTTAGAAAAGCTAGATTTAAAGTCACTTTAGGATTAAGTGTGATAGGGAAAATTTTTTATCCAAAACAACTCGACTGGCCTACACTGCGCGATAAAAAAGATTGGTGGATTTTCGATTTGGCTTATGAAGCTAGTGTGGATTTTATAGTGTCACGAGATAAAAAAGTTTTGAGTGCGGGTAATACACTAGGGTTTAAGGTATTAACCCTAGCAAATGTTTTGAAAGAACTTGAGACTTTATAAGAAAGGACGGTTATAAAAACCGCCCTTAGCTTCTTTTCATTTGAAAATCTTAACGCGCATACTCTACCACCCTAGATTCCCTCACCACTGTCACTTGCACCTGTCCAGGATATTCCATATCTCGCTCGATGCGGTTGGCAACATCTCTTGCCAGGAGTACCGCCGAAGCGTCATCCACTTTTTCTGGTTGTACGATGATGCGAATTTCGCGGCCTGCTTGGATGGCAAAGGATTTTTCCACACCAGGAAAGCTCGTGGCGATTTCTTCCAGAGCCTCGAGCCGTTTGAGATAAGTCTCGAGCGTCTCCCGACGTGCACCAGGACGCGCCGCAGAAATAGCGTCCGCCGCTTGTACAATGACCGGAAAGAGGGTTTCTGCCTGATCTAACTCGTGGTGATTGGCAATGGCATCAACAACTTCACTCGGTTCACCAAAACGTTTACCAAGATTCGCACCAATCTCGGTGTGGGTACCTTCAATTTCGCGGTCAATAGATTTACCAATGTCGTGTAAGAGGCCGGCGCGGCGGGCCATCGCTTCGTCAATACCAAGTTCCGAAGCAATGATGCCCGTTAAGTGTGCGACTTGCACGGAGTGCTTCAGGACGTTTTGCCCATAACTTGTTCTAAAGTGCATCCGCCCGAGGAGTTGAATCATGCCGGGTTTAAGCCCAACGACGTTAGCCTCGAGCGCAGCCTCTTCGCCGCGTTCGCGGATGTACGACTGCATTTCGCTTTGCGCTTTCTGCACGACTTCTTCAATGCGCGTCGGGTGAATACGTCCATCAGAAACAAGCTCAGTGAGGGCCATCTTGGCAATTTCACGGCGCAGTGGATTAAACGATGACAAGAGCACAGCTTCAGGTGTGTCATCAATAATGAGGTCAACGCCGGTAAGAGCTTCAAAGGTGCGGATGTTTCTACCTTCACGCCCAATGATGCGTCCTTTCATCGAGTCTGATGGAATTGGCACGACAGACACACTAATCGCCGCCGAAACTTCTGACGCACTACGTTGCACAGCTTGCGCCACAATATTGTAGGCTTTGCGCTTCGCATCTGCGTCGGCTTTCTCAAGTTCACCCCGAATCCGCACAGCTTTTTCACGCTCGAGTTCTTTATCTAAACGTTCCATAATCATGCCGGTGGCTTGTTCACGGCTAAGCTGTGCCACACTGTAAAGCTGCTTATCTACCTCAGCGATTTTCGAGGTGATGTCTTCTTCTTGCGTTTTTATTGTACTTTCGCGCGCGCTAAGTTTGCTTTCGGTTTCGTCGAGTTTAATGGCGCGTTGGTCTTGTTGCTCGCCACGACGATTTAAGCGTTCCTCTAACTGCTCGATTTTCTCGCGGTCACGGCGCAACTCTTCGCGCTGCTCTTTCATGGTTTGGCGGTCACGCTCGAGAGCTTCACGGATGCGGCCCAAATCTTGCTCTGCAACTTGGCGAAGCCTGCTGATGTCTTGGTCGAGCGTCGTTCTGGCCCGTTCAGCTTCTTCGTCTAAGCGTTTGCGCTCTTGTTCTAAAAGTTCGCGTTTTTGTGCTTCTGCACCTGCTAAAATTCGCTGCGCCTCTTGGTCGGCACGGCTGCGGCGTTGACTTGCTTCGGCTTCAGCTTTCTCGAGGAGGGCTTTATCACTACGCTGTCGCGAGAAAAAGTAAAAGATTGCCGCCAAGATAATGAGTAGCAAAATAATTTCTACGATAATCGTAATCACGCCTCATCACCACCTGGTTCAGCACTCTTCACACTGTCATTTTTTATAATGTCAGGTTTGTTTCTAACTGCATCCATCACTTGCCTGCGAACGTTCGCGATAGTTTCAGGCTTATCATGCAAATAGGCCACGGTCTTTTCTTTGCCTTGCCCAATACGCTCACCGTTGTAGGAATACCAACTACCCGACTTTTGCAAAATGTCTAAATCACCCGCGATGTTCACGAGGTCACCAAGTTTATCAATGCCATGACCAAACATAATCTCCACTTCAGCTTCTT
>JBOFGY010000301.1:0-7033 GCA_051649365.1 Trueperaceae bacterium | reverse complement strand
GCGCTTCTCTACGTTTTTCTCCTGTCGGTACAGCTTCTCTAGCTTTTCTGGATTTTCTTCCCACTCAATCGGGTCTACCTTTCGGCTCATCCCTTAGTTTACATCTTATGCGTCACTACCGTAAAGATTTGGTATAATACGCGCAGGATAAATTAGGCTTTGAGAATTTTTGGCCTGTGGTTTAGATTTCTCCATTCTGTAAAGCAGTTGAGATGCAATCTAGCCTGAGTTGAGTCAAGTCCACCTTCATTTTCAGACTTTGCTCCAATTGAAATGACGATTTCATGATTTAGTAAATTTGGGTCTATGTGAGTGGTTTATATACTCTTACATAATCCACCACGAACTGCTTCGGATAGGTTACAGGCAAACCATCCGTTCTTATATTTTTGCCCGTCGAGGGCCGCTCGTAGAGACTAAGCATGAGTTGCATAGGATAGTTGGGTGACTGCTGAATTGTTCTTACCTTGATGTTATCTACATAAAAATGTACTTCTTTCGGTGTCCACTCGAGTGCATAGATATGATAGTTGCTCGCATCTATCGGCAAAAAGTCTTCGTAAAATTCATCCTTTATACTGGGGTCTGAGAAGGGGTGCGTGCCGTAACCAATTCTTGAAGATGTAGAGGTGACGTGTGCGCCCATGATTTCGCAGATACAGAGTTCCGCGGATTTTTCTGGTGTGTCTTCATACCCAATCATCCACAGAGCTACGTGATCTGTGTCAGTCTTGAGTGCTTTTAGTCTCGTTTCGATGTAACCGTAGTGCATCAGATACGTTGTTTGATTAGGTTGCTCTTCACGCACCCTGCAAGCTTCACTGAAACGAAGCTGACCTATGTTGCTATCCACTGAGCCAGAAAAAGTCCCTGTTTGTAATACAGAGCTTTTAATATTACCGTCAAATTCAGGACACCAAGGACCTTGATTTTCAGTAATTTCTAGAATCAAATTGCCGTCTTTAAAGGAATACTTTGCTGCCGAATTTTTTCGCGAACTCCAGTGCGCTAAGTAAAATGGAATCCACTTATTCGTATCCAGCTCTGCTCCATCAAACTCGTCTTGGAACTCGAGCCTGTAGCCTTCTTTTTCCAAAGGATTTGCCGAAAAATCACCTGCTGAAAATTGTGCTGCCATATGTTCCTTTCTGACAGAGTTAGCTTAACCTTTGCTACCAATTCACCCCTGTTGTCATGCCAACTGAATCATAGACTAAGTTGAACTTTGGCTACTCTCGTGCTTTGCGGAATTTATCCTAAGTGCAACCTAGGGAGTCAAAATGACAAGATAGGACTGGATTGAATTATGCCAACCGCTTCATTAACTCCACAAATGCACGGTAGCCTGTTTGCAGTGAACTGGGCTCGAGCCATTCACTTAAACGGTGTGCATCACCGCCGTTATAGACACCAAAGGCAATCGCAGGAACACCCAGGGCCATTGCCGCATTTGCATCTGTGCTACTAGCAGCCGTTTTGCTTAACACGCCAACACTCTGCAAGGCTTCTTTCGCCAGTGCAACAAGCCAAGCGTTATCACATTTACCTACGGGGCGGTCACCAACTTGTTTAATATGCGCGTCTGTACTGTGTTCTCTTACAGCGCGGCGAATGCGGCGCAGCGCGTCTTGCTCGAGGCTTTCCAATACTTTGGCATCCAAGCTGCGCAAATCCAGATTAAACATTGCTTTTTGGGCAATCGCGTTAATGCTTGTACCCCCGCAAATTTCGCCAACGTTGTAGCTACTGCGCGGTTCACGTGGCACGACCATATGATTGAGCGCGTGAACCGCGTCGCCGAGTGCATGAATGGCACTTGGTGACGGGAAATCCCCCCAAGAATGTCCACCCTTGGCACTGAAGGTAACTTCAAAACGCCTCGAGCCCACGGCTTTATCTACGATAGTTCCCAAATGCCCATCAAGTGCGATCACAGCATCAAAGTCTTGCGTACGTGTTCCCATCAGTTCGCGCATACCACGCAAATCGCCCAAGCCTTCTTCACCTACCGTCGCCGCAAACGTTAGGCGCGGGCGTGTGTCATTCGTGGAAAGGGTTTGCTCGAGATAGCTCAGCATCACGGCCAAACTTGCACTGTTATCACCAATGCCTGGTGCAAAAAGTTTTTGATTGCCCTCACGAATGCTCACATTTGTATCTATAGGAAAAACGGTATCGAGATGCGCTGCGACGAGCACGCGCTGACCTGTGCCACCTGGAATATCTGCAATAATATTACCCACACAGTCCATCCTAGGGTTCAAACCCAAAGTGCGCAGAAGTCGCTCGATAAGTTCGCCCCGTGCTGCTTCTGCAAAGGTTGGTGCGGGCGTTTCGCAAATGAGTTTGAGAAACTCGAGGATCGGTGTGGCAGCAGTGAGAGTCGTTGGCATTCGTTTGACCTTGGTAGGAATACTTATAGGTTATAGGTTAAACGTTATAAGGTAAAAGGTGAAGGATTACAAAATCAGCGAGTATTTACATCTTTTTACAACAACGCTCTAAGCCAAAAACGCTCTAAGCCAAACACTTCGTCTCATTCAACTCTTCTCAGGTAACGATGCAATTCCTTCTCGCAAAGCGTAAAGCGCAGCTTGAGTACGATTGTTGAGTCTTAGCTTCGAGAAAATTTCAGACAAACGGTTACGGACGGTCTTTTCACTAACGTTAAGTTTCTCAGCGATTTCTTGGTTCGAGTCACCTTGCGCCAAATAACGCAAAATCGCAGCTTCACGGTCTGTTAGGTCCGAAAGCTTGTGCTCGGGGTGGGGTGGCACGTCTTTGACTTTTTTGAATTCATCAAGAATCGAGTTGGCGATATCTGCATTTAGAAGCGTTTCACCTTCGGCTACGCGCCGAATGGCAGCTATTAAATCATTCGCGTCCGCGTCTTTTAGCATGTAACCAAGGGCACCGACTTTAATGGCTTCAAACACGTAAGTGTCTTGACGGTACATCGTCAAAATAATGACCTTCGCTTCAGGCCACTCGGCCAAAATGTCCTTCGCAGCAGCTACGCCGTCGAGGTCAGGCATTTGAATGTCCATGACAATAACATCAGGTTTCGTCTCGAGCGCGTACCTTACCGCCTCACGTCCCGTCGAGGCTTCACCAATGACACGGAAAGCATGTTCGGTCTCGAGAATGCTCTTAAGCCCTTGGCGAAACATGGCATGGTCGTCACAAAGAAGAATGCGAATCATAGGGTTATGGTACTGCACATTCTCTTACTTCTCTGTTATAGGGCAAGAATAGAGAATAGAGGAGGAGGGAGGTTTCCCTCTCACATCCCCTTTTCGGTTTTTCGATTACTAGCTGACCTGCTGAAATGCTGATACGCTAGAAGCATGGCAAACCCCAAAGGCGACCTGCTCGAGCGCACTGTGCGTGAGGGCTTAGGCAAAGCAGATTTTAAGACGAAGATGACGGGACCCGAACACGAACCTAATTTTCACACTGAGGTCACTGTGCAAGGTCAACATATTGGCACAGGTGAAGGCACGACCAAAAAGAGTGCTGAGAAACGTGCCGCAGAAGCAGCCATTCTCTATCTTGACGATACCGATAACCTTCGCAACTTACCTGCTGGTAACTTACCTAATGACGACGCGAGCGACGAACCTTTTGATGGTCCCTACCCAATGTTTCAGCGTTTTCTCGCCGAAGCCTTGCGCGTCGCTAATACTCGAGTGGATTCAAAACTTAAAGGCGAAGCGGCTTTAGGGCAAATCCGTGATCTGACCTTAAAGCTTTATAAAGAAACCTTGCTCGGACTCGGTGAAGTTGTTGACGGTGATGATTGAAAAGGGGTGATAGAGTTGCAACGCCACCAAAAATAGCTTTATAGTTACGAAAATCTTTTGCAGAGGCGCACGGTGTTGATAGAAACACGAGGTGCGCCCTACTATAAAACTCATACCACCGGAGGCCGCGATGAACCGTTTTTCTGTTCCACCCCTTCACACGCTCACGAAAGACTTAGCCGCTGTTGCCTCTGGTCGTCGTCCACCTGAACTCGTGATTACAGGTGGACGGGTTCTCTCAACCTATAGCGAGCGCATTTTAGAGAACAAAGAACTCTGGATTTACAAAGGCCGCATCGCCGCCGTCAAAGATGCTGGACGTTGTGATAAGAAAAGCGGGGCAACCTTTTATGATGCGAAGGGTGGCATTCTTGCGCCTGGTTTGGTAGATCCACACGTTCACATCGAGAGCAGCATGATGACCGCTTGCGCATATGCAGAAGCCGCACTTTTCAACGGCACGACCACAATTTTTTGTGACTCGCACGAAATCGGTAATGTTTCAGATAAAGCAGGTATCGAATGGATGCTCGAGGATGCGCGCCAAGCACCCCTCAATATTTTTCTTACTGTTCCAAGCACCATTCCCGCCACCACACCCCGGTTTGAAACCGCTGGCGGTGACTTAACCGCCAGCAAAATTGGTAGGCTTTTTGATGACTATCCTGAAGCCGTCGCACTGGGTGAAAAGATGGACTTCGTACAAGTTGCGCTCGGTGACGAACGTTCACACGCCATCCTTGCTGAAGCACTGAAGCGAAATTTACCTGTATGCGGTCATGCCTACGGGCGCGAGTTTGTAGCCGCCTATGCCGCCAGCGGCGTTACCGATACCCACGAAGCTATAGACCGCGAGATTGCCAATGATTTTTTAGAAGCAGGGCTTTATGTTTTTCTGCGTGGTGGCCCACCAACCACACCTTGGCATAGCCTTCCCCACGCGATTAAAGCACTCACGGAGCTTGGCGCAAGCCACAAACGTGTTTGTGTCTGCACGGATGACCGCGACGCAGATGATTTATTTTTATTTGGTCTCGATTGGGTCACACGCGAAGCCGTAAAGGCAGGCATGAACAACGTGCAAGCCTGGAGCATGGGTTCACTGCACGGGGCCACGCGCTACGGCATGGACAATGAATTTGGCGCACTAGGGCATAGTCGCCGTGCAGATGTTGTGTTACTGAATGACAACCTCGAGCCCCAGTCTACGTGGTATGGCGGTGAGCTTGTGGTAGAGGACAAAAAAATTACACCCGCACTTGATAAGCAACTTTCTAAACCGTATCGCTATCCGGACGCTGCTTACAAAACTGTGCATCTCGAGGATAAGGTAAAACTCACACCCGATTTACCGGAAGTTCCTAGCACCGCTAACGTCATCTGCGTGGAATTACCTGGGATTGTTCTGCTTCACCGCAAAGTGGAATTAGGGTGTGCAGACGGTTGGCAAACACATTTTGACAAACATGATTTATGTTTTGTGAGCGTGCTCGAGCGTCATGGTAAGAGTGGTGAAGTCGCATATGGGCTCTTGCAAAACTTTGGACTCAAGGCAGGAGCCGTCGCTAGCAGTGTTGGTCACGATGCCCACAACATCATCGTAGCAGGCAAAATTGAAACGGATATGGAGCTAGCCATTAAGACAATTAAAAACCATCAAGGCGGTGTAGTGGTGGTTCAAGATGGTGCAGTGAAAGCCTTTATCGCTTTACCGATTGCTGGGCTTTTATCCGACGAACGCGCTACTGAAGTTGCTACGCAAACTGCTACTCTTAAAAAAGCTTGGAGCGAACTTGGTTGCACCTTACCGTACATGGGCTTTAATTTAATTCCGCTCTCCGTGATCCCAGAAATTCGTATCACGGATAAAGGCTTAGTAACGGTTCCGCAAATGAAACAATTACCTTTAATTGAAATACCTGATTAAATTGATTATTTTTTTCCGTAGGGATGGGTCTCTTATTCTTCTTCGCTGTAAATTATATAGTGACCTTGCAACCATTTATTTGAGACCCACACTTTTGTAAAACCAATAAGGATCATTAAGTAGTGACAAAACGAGGTGGACATGGATTTTAATAAATATCAAACCGAATCACGCAAAACCGCACAGCGCGTTTATACCGAGCACGCCATCATTTACCCAACACTTGGACTCACGAACGAAGCCGGCGAATTTGCAGGTAAGGTCAAAAAGATTTTTAGAGACAAAGGTGGTCAAATTTCCGAAGAAGACCAGCAGGCGTTAAAGGGCGAACTGGGTGACGTGCTCTGGTACTTAGCTCAACTTTGTACCGAGTTAAATTTAAGCCTCGAGGACGTTGCGGAACATAACTTGAACAAGCTTTTCTCGAGACTCGAGCGTAACCAGATTGCTGGTGAGGGTGACAACCGCTAAACTTGAACAATTCTTTAACGATTCCCCTTTATGTCTTTATATTTAAGTGATTAAACTTACTTTTGTGGTTAAATAATCTCGAGGAGGAGCAATGAAGTATTTGTTTGCTTTACTACTGACCCTGTTTTTAACTATTCTGTCTCTTACAACTTTCGCTCAAGAAGACCCCGCACCTGTTCCTGGTGGTACGGTCACCGTTTCGATTGTCGCCGACCCACCAGGCTGGGACCCAACCAAATCACCATCTGCGGAAATTGCTCGGGTAACCTACAACAATATTTACGAAGGTCTCACGACCATTGCCGAAGATGGCACGGTGCAACCACGCTTAGCAGAATCTTGGGAAACATCGGAAGATGGTTTGACTTGGACGTTTAAGATTCGTGAGGGCGTGAAGTTTCATGACGGCACTAAGCTTAGCGTGGATGATATTGTTGCTGCTTTTGCAAGAGTCAAAGACCCTGAATCAGGTTTTACACATCCCGAGTACTTTACGAATTTAGAATCTGTTAGTGTGGGTGAAGCTAACACTGTCGTATTTACTTTGGCAAAGACTACTCCAAACTTCCTTTACAATTTAGCGAGACCAGACTCAATCATTTATCCTGCTGCCAAAGTAGAAACGCAAGTCAGTGAACCTATTGGCACTGGGCCATTCAAGTTTGCCGACTACACCGTTGGCAGCGAAGTGCGTTTAGAGAAATTCGAAGATTACTATGTTGAAGGTGTACCTTACTTAGATGAAGTCGTCTTCAAAATCCTTACCGCCGAAGCAGCGTTTCCAGCGTTGCAAGCTGGCGACATTGATATCATTGGTGTATCTGTCCTTCCT
>JBOFGY010000300.1:0-55757 GCA_051649365.1 Trueperaceae bacterium | reverse complement strand
AACACAAGGTGAGAAAAGCACTGACGGAGCTTGAACTAACGGTTAAACCTAAAGCCAAACCCAGACGAGAATTACCTGAACCTACACTCGCCGCCGAGTTACCTGAAGGACATAGAGTTCAGATGGATGCTACCCAAGTTATCTATCAAAGTGGTAAAGCCTGGTGCTATGTCATTGAAGATATTAGGTCATGCTGCTGTCTGAGGATCAAGCCGGTTAAGCAGCTTTGTAAACTCGCGGCTGCCCAAGCTCTGCGGGAGGTCCAGCAAAAACTCCGTCGGCAGGGTATCACTGACCCACTTGTTATTCAAACCGATAGCAGCTCGGATTTTACCTCAAAGCATTTTCAAACAGCCTATTAAGAACTTGGCTCGTGGCACCGCAGTTCTATCAAGCAAACCCAAGGTATGGCAATCTTAGAAAGACTCAATAAAACCTTCAAATATGATTTCTTCTTCCAACAGGAGTGTGACAGCTTTGACCAACTCGAACCTTTAACCCAGCAATTTGACACTTGGTACAACCGTGAACGCATTCATTCTGCCATTGATTATTTGACCCCTTGGAAGAAGTTACGGCAGGATGCTAGGCTCTAAGAATCTTTGGAAGTGTTTCCTGTAGCAGTACCCATTGCATAACATACCAATTAAGTGGGCTAAGTATAGAAGAGAGCTAACTCATCATTTGGTAGTTTCAACTGATAAAAATGTACGATGAACTACATGAGGAGTTTTAAATATGGAAAAAAGATGCTTTTGGTCACATCAAATAAATGTGAATGTGAAACCCGTAGAAATCAAGTGGCAGTCTTCTATAATTACAGCTTATGTGTTACCAGATTACGAAGCCAAGTTGAGATCTTTCCTCGAATACGCGAATAAATTCTCTGGAATATTCATATTATGTGTTTTTGTGGGAATAAGCGGTTTGATAGTTTTATCCATAGTGGAAAGTGTGATATTGGCAGAAACTTTGCAAGGATTTAGTCTTTTTTTCTTAGGTGCAGTCACCGTTATCTTTCCCTTTGCTACACCACAGACCGCTCAATTCATAGGCTTAAGAAGTTCTATTTTTTTGGCACGATTTATTGGTGTTAGCGTGATCATCCTCGGAATCATTTCTCTGTTAGGTAATATAAACGAAAATACTATGCTAAATCTGGCAAATTCAGAGCGTGATTTTTCAAGCACAAAACTTCCAATCAAGTTACACGAACAGGGGTCAAAAGCGTTGGGATTATTCATGATTGGAGCGATGAAAGCGAAGTCGGTACATTTAAGCCATATAGCCAACCGAATGAATAAACGGGTTGCACCTTAAAGCAATCTTAGGCGACTCCATCGTTTATTAGAGGAGGTGAACGTAGAACCTGGGAATCTTTTAAATTTTGTTCAAAATGGGTAGTCCTAAACAAGTAATGATCTAGTCGAATTGTAGTGATGAATGAAGTACCAAATCGCCCCGATGTGATTTTCGAGCTTTTTGGAGAAGGACAAGGTTTTTCGCACCAAGCGAGACACCCGTTGTCGCAGGGTGTTGTTAAAGCGTTCGATGTGGTTAGTCAAGCCCGTTTCCTTGCCCACTTGATGGTGGGTTTTGTCCTAAAAGACAGCCGTATACGCTGCCCAGAAATCGATGTAGGTGTCTGCGCCTAAGTAACACTCGGGTAAGCTCTGCCCTAAGCCTACTCACCGCTTTCATCACGTGAGCCTACGTAACACTCCACAATTTCCTCACTGGTTTTGTCTTTAGCTAACCAAATCCATTGCTGATTTTGCTTGTTACCAACCAACGACCACACCTCGTCACATTCGATGACTAGAGCCCCTTTTTTACAGGTACTTTCACCTGTTTCTCTACACTCTGATATTTGGCATTCACCTACGTTTGTAGCCACGTCTCTGATACTTGCACTGCTCTGGCAATACCCGCTAAAGGGATTTTCTCGAGCAGCAATCGGTCTATCATCGCCTTCGTCTCTTCCTGGATAATTTTCTTCGTGCTCGCAGGCGTGAATTGTCGTCCACAAGCTTTACATGCGTAACGTTATTTACCGTTGTGGATGTGTCCGCTCTTCTTCAAACTCGTACTTTGGCAGCTCGGGCAAAGCATCATCATCCTGCACGTTTACAGCATTACTTCTTTGGCTTTACCTAAGAAGCGAAGAACTCTTTGCCCTCATTGACGCGATGCTCATGCGTCAGCGCGAAACATCTTAACTTGACGTAGTGGCAGGCTCGAGCTAAGCTAAAAATGACCGTTCGGTCATTTTTATGCCCTCACTCTCTAAAACCGAGACACTTAAAACCGACACCTTGACAAAAGGCGAACGCACCAAGCAGCAAATTATCGAGCAGGTTGCGCCACTTTTTAATGCACAGGGCTATTTTGGTACCTCACTCAGTAACGTGCTCGAGGTCACGGGTTTACCCAAGGGTACAATTTACCGCTATTTTGAAAACAAGGATGAACTTGCACTTGTCGCTTTTGATTTTTCCTATGCGCGTTTGCGTGACAAATTTGCAAAAGCAATTCGGGAAAATCAAAATACCGTACAACGCCTTCTGGCCATTGCTACAGAATACAGCAATCTACGCGATGACCCTTATCTTTACGGAGGATGTCCCATTTTGAACACAGCGGTTGAAGGTGATGACGCACATCCTGTTTTATTAAAGCGTGCGAAAGAAGCAATGGATGAAAGTCGCAAAATGATCCAAATTACGGTTCGCAATGGCAAAGAAAGAGGGGAGATGAAAAACGTCAATGAGGATGAAGTAGCCTCAATCATTATTTCTTCTATTCAAGGAGCGATTGTTATGGCCAAGCTCTACAACGATAAAAAACATATTCTCCGTACGGTGGACTATCTGAAGAATTATATAAAAACGATGGTGGTAAAATAAAATTTTTTGCAGTTAATGCGACCAAGCGGTCACTTTTTGGAGGTAACCATGAACTTGCGGTACACGGCATTTGCGTCTCAACTCAATCTTGCACCTTGGACGTTTAGCGCGACACTCACTGTAAACCAAAGAGATGTAAACGACAAAGATATTATCAGTTGTAGAGTTTACGGAGAAGTGGCCGAGTGTTTAGTGGGCGAGCTTTTTAAGAGAGAAAAACTGCTGCGTGATTCGTTGCGTGGTGGGCTTAGTTTGCAGCTCGAGCCACCAAGTTTAGAACACTATGACCTCGAGGGCCGCTTTGACCAGGCGGTGTGCAATCTAAACTTGGTACACCGTGGCCCAGGAAGGTTTTCGCTCGAGGCGCAGTTTTTGCGCGACGCAACGTTGGTTACGCTTTTAAGACAAGACGGTATTTTGTTTTTTGAAGGGCTCGGTTTGTGAAGCCGTTTCTGATAGAGTGGCATTTTCCGGTTCGCACCTATGATATTGATTTTGCCCAACACGTGAGCAACATTGTGTATATCCGTTGGCTCGAGGATTTACGCTTAGAAATGATGAATAACTATTTTCCTCTCGCCGAAGTGCTCTCAAAAGGGCAAGCACCTGTATTGCGTTCGACGAGTATTGACTATAAACAACCCATCATCCTTTCAGACAAAGTACGCGGACTTATGTGGATGAGTGAGATGGAAACGACGCGCATGACATTGCAAGCAGAGTTTTACAAAAACGACACACTTGCTGCAACTGCCACACAAACAGGTGTGTTTATAGATATGCAGAGCAAGCGACCTGTGAAAGTACCAGATGCGTTACGAGAACGCTTTCAGCTTGAAAAGGAGCAGAGATAAAAATGGGCAATCTCCGACGCATCATGCGACGCTCTGTGTTCAAGACGATAAGCTATGTAGACCCGCAGAGAGCCGCACAGTTAGCAAGTCGAATTTTTTCGACTCCACGTTCTCGCCCGTTTACAGAAGAAGATAAATGCATCTTAGCCAAGGGACAAGTACTTTCCCTTAAAAGTGGTTTAACCGCGACAGTGTGGGGAGACAAAAAAGAAGAGACAGTCTTACTGATTCATGGTTGGCAACGCCACCGTGCTAGCTTAGGAAAGTTTATAGAACCCTTAGTAGAACAGGGTAGGCGTGTAGTAGCTGTAGATGCACCTGCACATGGTGACTCGCCTGGTAAAAAAACTAATCCACTCGAGTACGCAAAAGCGATTCTCACTGTAGGGAAAGAATTAGGAAAGTTGGATGGTATCATCGCACACTCGATGGGTGGTGGTGCAACACTTATCGCACTTAGTCAAGGTTTGCAAGCAAAGCGTATCGTGCTTTTAGCGAGTGCTGCGAATTGGGAGTATCAAATGCGCTTTTTCGCAACATATCTAGGATTGTCTGAACGTGCAGCCAGTCGTTTGGTGAAAGTTTTAGAAGCACAAGCGCAAATAGATGTTGATAAGTTAGATAGCGCGTATGTATGCAAAGGGCTTCAGCAGAATGCTTTGCTTTTTCACGACCCTGAAGACCTGAGGGTGCCTTATAAAGACAGTGTGGCAATTGCAGAGCAACTGCCACATGCTCAACTCGTTACAGTTCGAGGTTTAGGACATGGGGGTATTTTGAAGGATGAAGATGTTATTCGGCGGTCTGTAACTTTTTTGAAGGAAATAGCATGAACCGCATCCGCACATTTTCTTGGGAAGACCCAATGATTGGTGCCAAGGCTGCTTTAGAAATGTCAGGGCTCGAGTACCTACAAGCCATTCAAAAGGGTGAACTGCCAGCGCCACCTATTATGGCCACGCTCGATATTCGCGCTGATAAAGTTTTAGAAGGCTTTGTGAGTTTCAAGTTTACCCCTGCGGAATATCATTACAATCCCATTGCTCTCGTGTATGGTGGTGTAACGATACGCTGTTAGATTCAGCCATAGCTTGCACCATTCACACCCTCATGCCAAAGGGAACAGGCTATACGACGCTCGAGCTAAAAGTAAACTTTATCAAAGCCTTCAAAATTGACACGGGCGAATTTATTTGCGAAGGCAAAGTTATCCATGTGGGCAACCGTGTTGCTACTGCCGAAGCAAAAGTTATAGATAGTGCTGGCACACTCTACGCGCACGCAACGACAACGTGTTTGGTGGTGAGATAGCTAAACGAAGTGGCTGGCCGAGGTGCAGCCACTTCCATTAACCACTTCCATTAATTTTTACTCTATGTCAGACTGTTACAGTTTTACATCACTATTTAGTGTAATGCTCGAGCTTATTTCGACTCGAACCCCATGGTGAAGGTAAGCACACCACGACCTACCGTACCAATATAAAGACGGCCAAACTCCGTGCGACTGGCTTCCATATTATTGGGCAAGGCACCAACCTCGAGTTTAGGATGTTGAAGGTTGTACCAACTCCTACCCATATCCGTAGACATCCAAATTCCTTTTTTGTCATCAATCTTGCCGTAGACAAAGAGGGTTTGGGACAGCTCAGGGAGGGCAGCTTTACCCAAAGCAAAGTTCCAGGCTTGGGTGACGTTCTCGAGCTTTGTCCAAGTGACCCCAGCATCGATGCTGTGATAAAGACCTGCATCCTCGAGAGCTAACCAGAGGTCACCCGCTTTACCTGGAGTAGCCTCGAGATAACCATGACGGTCACCTGCACTATCATTTTTTATCCCTGTTGCTACGACGTTAAAGGTTGCACCACCATCATCACTGCGTGCTACAGTTTCGGCAACGTCATCATAGTAATAAAAGGTATTGGCTTTAACACCATCAGAAATAAGCGGTTGTCCCCAGTAAAAACCGTTATTGGGTGTTACACCTGTGCCTACAGCATCTTTCCAGGTGGCCCCACCATCTTTGCTGTACTGCGTTGCTGCATTGTAGCGAGTGACAACGATATTGTTTTCATCCGTTGCACTTACTGCAATACGTAAGGGTTTACCTTCGTAGCCGTTATCACTCACGACATCCCACTCGTGCAAGAGTTTCCAGGTTTTACCCCCGTCACTGCTTTTGGCAACACCATTGGGAAACCAGTTACGAATATTGCCTGTACGGAAGATAACGTCGCGGTTCCCTTCAAAAGCAACAATCCCAGGTGAATCATTCCAAGCATACGTTTCACCCTCGTCCGTAGGCTTTTGACCCTCGAGTTCGGGGAACTGATTGGAAGGATAGGTTGCGAGACCTCTGTCATGATAGAAACCACCTACATCAGCCGTACCCGCGAACAGCTCACCTTTGGCATTCGTTGCTAGGGCTAAATTAACGGTTGTCTCTTGGTTATAGACCAAGTTCGTGAGTTTGGGTTTCTCGTTTTGTATATCGGTGCTACGTGAGGTAAAGAACCAGTTTGTCATCCAGAACGTATTCTTGCGGTGTGGGTCAAAGACATAAGCAGCTTGTTCACCTTGGAACCAACCATCGTAGCCATATTTTTGACCAATCACATAGGGGACGGTGCTGTTGTAATTCCATTCGACTTTGCTCCAGGTAGCTCCACCATCACGGCTGCGGTACGTAGACCCCTGGACGTACGTTTCTGTCGGTGCAACCAAAATATGGTTATCATCAAAAGGGTCTACGGCAATCGCACCGTAAGCACCTACAGGCTCACCCGCAGGATAGAACACTTGCCACGTATCATCGCTGCTCAGTTTTGCTACACCACCATCGGCTGTATTAGGAAAAACATCAAAGCTCACCCAAAGTTCACCCTTTTTGCTGTTGAGAGTCATACGCATACCGGAGGTAGGTCCACCAGGAATTTCCGCCCAGGTTTTGCCATCATCAGTAGAACGGTAGATGCCTAAATCTTTGAAACTGGCATAGACGAGACCTTTTTGTCTAGGATCAAAAAGAATACTCTGAATACCCAAATTGGCATTAAGACCTTCAAAGGTTTGGGTCTGCCAGGTTGAACCACCGTCTTCACTGCGTAACAAACCATTGCGTCTCGAGCCAAACAAAATCACCTTGGAGTTGCTAGGGCTTACCGCCAAACGCTCACCCATGCCACGCTGGTATTGTCCACCACCCATTTTTACCCCCCAACCATCAGGTGAAATTTTCGTCCAGGTACGACCCTGGTCGTTCGAGCGGTAAATCTTGCCTTCGTCGGCCCATTCTTGGTCATAGTTACCTGTAGCTACGTAAAGCGTCGTGGGATGATTTGGATCGAGGGCAACGCCCTCTGTACCATAATCGTTCCACTGCTCCACTGGTAAAAAGTCCATGAGTGAAATCCAGCTCTCTGTGGGTGCATCCCAACGGAACACACCGCCAATATCAATTTTGGCGTACATTAAGTCTTTGACCTTAGGATGAATATATAAACCTGTAATGTAACCACTACCCCCTATGGCCACATTGCTCCAACCCAGCTTTACTTCTTTTCCCTGCTTAGCAGGTACTTGAAGGTTTATTTGATTCGAGGCTGAAATCTTTGCTTTAATCACGGTATCAAGAGTTTTAGGGTCTTTTGGAACGGATGAACCCGCCACGTCAACCTCTGTTGTATTTTGTGTATCAGTTGCATTTTGTGTGTCAGCACACGACACCATGACACAAATCAACACAACCCATAAAACGCCTCTCAAAATTCTTCTCATGATCACCCTTTCTCCTTCCCTCTTTCCTTTTTGGGTCTCGAGTCCACCAACTCACAACCCCAGCTATGGGATAACAAGGCGGCTCCCAACCACTATAAAAAGCAAATAGGCTTTTGATCAGTTCATCTCGTTTTGCCTTGTATTACCCTTAGCGTTGCTGAACTACTAGTTGCTGAACTATTGTTTTGGCTTACGACCCGTGCAGCTTTCTGATTTGTTGAAACACTTTAAGACTAAATGCTAAGTAAACCACCTCACAATGCACAAGCCACCAAGAAATCTTTCAAAAAACGACAAGAGCTGCTCCACAGTTTTCCACCAATGCCAAACGAAGATGTTGTCACTAACGTTAAAGCTAAGCCTTACGTATAGCTTATTTGTGCATAGATATTGAAAGGGGCCTCAGTCTTCTGGAGCTTGTACTTTTTGAAAGAACAAATTTCCAAACTCTCACTATTTGAGAGAGCTCGAGTGCAGTTTTAGACAGCGAAACCCTAAGCTAAAGCTGGTACACTAACGCTCGTGAAAAGGTTAAAGATTGAAAATTAAAGATTGAAAATAGAGCTCTAAAAGCACGGAATGCCTCAAATTTTTAATCTTTAATCTGCAATTTTCAATAGACCTTTAGGAGTGTTATGGCTGTCGAACTAAAAGTACCGAATGCGGGTGAGTCTATTACCGAAGTCGTGATTGCCACGTGGCTAAAAAAAGAAGGGGATGCGGTTAAACAAGACGAAGCTGTCGTAGAAATTGAAACGGATAAGGCGACGCTCGAGGTTCCAGCACCTGTGGCAGGTGTGTTGCGAAGCATCACTAAAAAAGCTGGCGACGGGGCAACGGTGGGTGAGGTTATTGCACAGATTGAAGAGGGCGCAAGTCAGGGTGCGGGGTCTGGGAGGCAGGGTTCAGGGTCTACAGCACCTGCCCAATCTGCTGCCACTTCATCTGCTACCCCTGCACCTGCTTCAACACCATCTTCGTCTCCTGCACCTTCTAAGACTGATGGGGGTAATGGCTTTGTTATGCCCTCCGCCCAAAAGTTAGCAAATGAGAAAGGCGTAGACGCTTCGGCAGTACAAGGCACGGGGCCTGGTGGACGGGTGCTCAAGGAAGACGTGCAAAAAGCTGAAAAGGATACAGGGTCTAGGGCACAGGGTACGGGAGTTTCAACACTCGCCCAACAAACTGAACCCCGAACCCCGAACCCCGAACCCCTTTCTCCTCGACAGGAAGACTCTGTTCCCATGTCTCCCCTACGCAAAAAAATCGCCGAGCGTCTCGTGCAGGCTCAACAAACCGCCGCACTTCTCACAACGTTTAACGAAGTAGACATGTCCGCGGTAATGGCTTTACGCAATGAGTACAAAGATGCTTTCGAGAAAAAATATGGCGTGCGCTTAGGTTTTATGTCTTTTTTTGTGAAGGCTGCCATTGACGCACTCAAAACGATTCCGCAACTCAATGCCGAAATTCGCGGTACGGATATTGTTTATAAAAATTACTACGATATCGGTGTAGCTGTGAGCACACCTAAAGGTCTTGTCGTACCTGTATTACGGGGTGCTGAGCGTTTAAGTTTTGCCGAAGTGGAAAAAGCGATTGGTGAGTTTGGCAAACGTGCTCAAGCCAATAAGATTATGCCAGAAGAACTTCAGGGTGGCACATTCACCATTTCTAATGGCGGTGTCTTTGGTTCGCTGATGTCTACACCGATTGTGAACCCACCGCAAAGCGGCGTGTTAGGAATGCACAGTATTCAAGAACGTCCGATTGCTAAAAATGGTGAGGTTGTCATTGCGCCAATGATGTACATTGCTCTAACCTATGACCACAGAATTGTAGACGGACGCGAAGCCGTAACGTTCTTGAAGCGGATTAAAGATGCAGTGGAAAACCCAGCAAGAATGCTGCTCGAGATTTAAAAATATAAGGCAAAAAAGCCATCAGCTATCAGCAACAATGTGAGTTGATGGCTGATGGCTCTCCTCTTGCCTTCACTCTTATTCTGGCAAATTCTCTTGCGTAATAAGCGCAACTGGCGACTCTGCCACAGGTGCAACTGGGCGACCTTCAATCACCTTAATTAAGGTTTCAACCGCGAGATAAGCCATCTCGGCGGGGTATTGTGCCACCGTTCCACCTAAGCGTCCTTCTCTTACCGCATCGAGAGTTTCAGGGGGATTGCGTACACACTGTAAACCACAATTTGACCCTCGAGCCCAGCCGCCGCAACAGCCTCGACAACACCAAAACCCATGCTATCATTCGCGGCAAAAATCGCTTTCACATTCGGGTTAGACGTAAGAATATTCAAGTTTACATCAAAAGCTTTCGCTCTATCCCAATCGGCGGGTTGATTCGCCACAACATTGAGACCACCTTGCGTTACAGTGTTCGTAAAAGCCGAAACGCGGTCAATGCTACTCGTGTTACCCGCAGCACCTTCGATGACAATGACTTCTGAACCTGCTGGTAAAACCTCGAGAAATTTATCGGCGGCAAGACTTCCCGCACGCACGTTATTCGAGGCAATCTTTGCGAAGAACGTAATATTACTTTCCGCAAGCGTGTCAGCAGGAATGAGGTCATCCATATTTGATTAACGATCCAATTTTGAACGTGTCTTGCGCTAAACTAACACCGCACAACAAGACACTCTACAAAAAGATAACCATCAAGCCGATGACTCGCTTCGTACTTCCTCCTCAGTTGCTTTAATTTGCCATAGTGTAACAGAAAAAAGATTAGGGTTTTGTTTTGCCTATTGACGTTATAACATTAATGTTGTAACATTTAACTAGCTTAGGATAGAGATACTACCCCAGCACAAAGGAGAAAATGATATGAAACAGTTTGCCGTTCCCACAAACGAAACCGCCTCTGAAGGTTCCAAAGCCATTTTTGAGAGTCTTGCCAAAGCACTTGGCGGAAAAGTTCCTAATCTTTACGCTACTATAGGTTACAGCCCCGAAGCATTAGGTGGATTCTTACAGTACGTCAACGTTTTAGAAAATACCAGCTTCTCAAAACGTGACGTGCAGGCGATAGATTTAGCCACGAGCGATGTCAACAGTTGTGATTACTGCCTCGCTGCTCACACCACAGTTGCCAAAATGAACGGCTTCTCTGAAGTGCAAACACTCGAGCTACGTGACGGCTCTATTGCAGATAGCAAACTCCGCGCCATCACCCGCTTAACAAGGAGCATTGTCGAAAACAAAGGTCGCCCCGATGGGTCCCTGCTTGATGCCTTCTTTGATCAAGGTTTTGACGAAAAAGCCCTCATCGAGCTTAACGCCCTTATTGCTCTAAAAACTTTTACAAATTATGTTCATAACATCACCCAAGTGCCAGTAGATTTCCCTGCTGCACCTGCACGTCGTGAGCTTGTTGGTGCGTAACCACCAAACATAATTAAAGCAGGTATCATCACCAAAATAATGTAATTACGCAGTATTCTTTTGACCGAGTATTTCTATGACCAGATGATACCTGCTTTAAGGAGCCAGCTATGCCGATAGAAGACGACATCCAACAGCGCAAATTTTCCAGCGAGTACCACAAGCTGCGCGTGAATCTTCTTTACACGGCTGGCTGGCTCGAGCGTTCTATCAAAGCGTTTCTCGAGCCCTTTGAACTCACCCAGCCCCAGTTCAACATCTTGCGAATTTTGCGCGGTCAACACCCCACACCGATGAGCACACTTACGTTGCGCGAACGCATGATTGACCAATCCGATACGTCACGCCTTGTTGATAGACTTCAAGCCAAGGGCTTGGTTACCAAAAACCCTTGTGACCATGACGGGCGACTGGTGAATGTCAATATCTCTAAAGCAGGTTTGGGTTTGCTCGAGAAGTTAGATAAAGACATGAAAGCCTTCGATGAAATCGTTGGAGGCGTTTCACTAAATGAAGCGAAAAAGCTCAACGACTTACTTGACAAACTAAGACGCTAAATTCTAGCTATTCACTGCTTCCACTTCAACATCCCCTATTTTTTAGGAGGTCACAATGACTCGTTACCGGCTTTATTTCTGGTTGCTCGCCCTTTTGTTTGGCAGCTCTTTTCCAGCCGTCAGGTTTGCCGTTTCGGAACTCAACCCTTTTGAACTTTCCTTCTACCGTGCCGTGATCGCTGCCCTGGGGCTTTATACCCTCATGCGCTTACGCGGCTTAGTTTTGCCCAAAACGTTGAACACGGGCAGGAACATTGTTGGTATTGGCACGCTTGTCACGGCCTTACCCCTTTTCTTACTTGCCTGGGGCTTGCAGCGTGTTCCTAGTGGCTTGGGTAGCGTCGTCATGGCAACTTCGCCACTCTTTGCTTTGCTAATGGCCAGTTTAGTTTTTAAGTCTGAACGCATGACGCTGGTCAAAGTTGCAGGTCTGGTCCTTAGCCTTGTCGGGGTGGTGATTTTGACAGGAGGAGGAGCGGGCGGCAGTCTGCTAGGGCAACTGGCCATCGTGTTAGCAGCACTGTCTTACGCAACGGGAACAACCTTTAGTCGCCAGGTGATGGGGCAAGAGGTTCACCCGCTCGTGGTCGCAACAGGTGCGATGATAACAACCGCCGTTTTGCTTGGAGTGGCTACCTTTGGGTTGCACCTCCTAGGGGGACCAACCTTTACAGCCTTGTCTGCAATCAGTCCACAGGTTTTGTGGGTGACACTGGCACTTGGCACCATCTTCACGGTGGGTCCACACTTGCTCATTTATCCGACGATTCAAGCACTCGGTGCCTCGACATTAAACATGAACAATTTTGTTGTACCTGTGGTGGGCATTGTGACGGGCATTGTGTTTTTAGATGAACACCTTACAGTTTCGGCTGTGGTCGGCACACTGGCAGTATTGGTAGGCATGTTTGTAACGCGCCTTCACCCTGCGAAGCTGCTCACTTCCCTGATTGCCCCCATTACTTCACAACCAACCTCACAGCCTCGAGAGGACAATAGATGAACATTGCCTATTTATTCACCCCTGGGCGCACTCGCACTGCTGTGGCAATTCCTCACCCTGCTGTCCATAACAGGCTGTTCATAACAGTGCAGGAGCAGTCAAGTATGTTCAACTTGTCGCGACGTTAAATTAAAGTGTTAAATTTCATTTATTGCTGAGGTTTCATCAAACTTTTGCAATTTGTCTTCTGCGCCACTGGTCGAGTGCCGCAATTAAAATCATTACTGCACCAATTATGCATTGCTGACAGACTTCTGCTATGCAGCCCACTTTGCTTTTAGAAGAGGAACAACTGTACCCGTCGTTCCTTGAAAATCTCCTGGTTGCAGTGAAGCTATGGCTACCCACTCTGAGGTAAGGTACTCACCTTCATCAAATACCTTTTCTGTGCCTAGCTCTAACGTGAGGGGAGCACAACGAAAAAAGAAAGCTAAGGTGTGCATGGCTTCATCTGTTGGATTGTGGTAGAAAAAGGCCTCTTCAAAATGCAGAAATTCTTGTGCGATTATGTCTATTCCAACCTCTTCGCGTACTTCTCGGTGCAACGCTTTATGCAACGGCTCACCAAGATTAATACCACCACCAGGGAAGGAAAATTTGTTTGTTGTTTCATTGCGAACAAGAAGAACTTTACCGTTTTGAATCATCACAGCATAAACACAAGGGCGAAAGAATAATTGACTTGTAGGAATAGAAATAAGTTCACCAAAAAGAGAAACACACGCCGTTGAATCTGGGTTTGTTTTATCCATCACGATCTCCTTTACTTCTTAGCAATCTGTTTTCTTCGCCAAACATCAAGTGTCGCTGCAAAAAGAATCACAGCACCTACGACAAAGGGTTGCCAAAAATTCTTTACCTCGAGCACATTGAGCCCGTTAAGAACCAGGCTAATCACCAACGCACCTACAACCGTACCAAGAATACTTCCTGAAACACCCAACAAACTTGTGCCACCAATAACCGTTGCAGCAATAGCGTTACGTTCGTAATTTGTTCCCGCAATCGGGTCTGCTGAACTAAGCCGTGCAATCAGGAGAGCAGCAGCAATTCCTGTAAGTAATCCTCCCATTGCGTAAATTCCAAATTTATAGCCCTTCACGGAAATTCCAGCCAGCTTTGTCGTTTCCTCATTGCCCCCGATTACAGTTTACAGTTGTGTATTTACCAAAGCGTGTTTGCGTTAGGACAAACCAACCTAAAACAGCAATCGCCATAGCTACAACAACTTGCACGGGAACAGGTTCAACGCGGCCCGAAAAAGTACGTCTGTATCCACAGACAGAAGTTTAACTGGACAGCTTGCAAAATCCTAGGCTTTCTGCTTTTGCGTTCTCTTCAATTTTTATTGCTCATTTATGTATTTCGCGCGTCCTTTATGGAAAGCCTCGAATCCCAAAAACTGATACTTATGTTCCTTCGTGTAAATCCTCTGTACCGTGTGGGCAAACCGGCCAAGAGGCGCAAACTGTATAGGATGTTGAGGACTCGTCCTCGAAAATAGTCCAGGTGAGAGGACGGGTGAGGTCTACCTCGACGTGCCAAACTTTAGGCACACAACTCGGGCTTAGACAATACCAGAATCCTACTTCACCTTTAGCGGGTTGTTGCTGCTTTTTGTCATGCGAGTATTACCATTCAGAATACATAAAGTTTCTCCTAGTTCGAGGATGCACTAGACCTAGCTTTTCGCCCACAGGCAAAAGATGGCTTGGAACAACACACTTTTAGGCAAAATAAAATACAAACTTTTTAGTGCCTAGACACACCTGTTATTATTGAGATATAACAGATGCAGAAATCAGAAGCATTAGTCAATTTTTTAATCTGCGAAAAACTGTAAAATTTATGAATAACCCTTTACGTTGCGTAAGCTGTGAGTAAAACAAAGCCCTGTCATCTGGCGTAAACTAGGGCTATGTCAAAGCGCAAGCGGGAACAAAAATTAGAGAGGGCCTCGCTCGAGGAAGCTCGCAAAATTACCCCGGGTAAAATGATTCGTCTCCTTCTTAAATCGCTATTGTTTTCTCTTGTTGTCGTCTTGGTACTGTTGGGACTGAACCTGCTCGGTCTCAATGCCTTTCAAAACTTTTGGATCCAACTTGCAGTTATGGTTGTTGTTTACATCGTCGCGTATCCCTTTTTAATGCGTGAATTTAGAGTAAGGAAAAACAGGGGTTAGAGTGCGGGGTACAGTTAAAACCCCACACCTTAACTCCGCACCCTATGGACTCTCTTCTTAAAACCAGCCCCAAAAAAACCCGCACCGAGACACGCCAGCGCAGTTTGTTTCAGCAAATTAAGTGGGCGCGGTTTTGGTTGCCTGTGGCCATTGTGGGTGTAGTGCTCGTGCAACAACTTGTCATCGTGCCACTCGGTGACGAAACGTGGCAATTTTGGGAAGAGCTCTTGTTTTACAGCATCTTGGGGCCTATTGTTACGTTTCTTACCTTAAACTGGATTGCCTCAGAAGTACGCCAGCGTGAGGAAGCACAAAATGAACTACGCAGTCTTTACAACGAACTACAAGAAAGTCACGCACTGCTCGGCGCCATTCAAAAAGTCACTGAGCAATTCGCTTCAGCTCCCGATTTAGAAACTGCTCTTTCCGCTGCCAGTCAGGGCATTAGCCAAGTGACAGGTGCAAAAGGCGCAGCGATTTTTTTAGGTGGTGGTGCCATGCGCGTTTCACAGCATTATGGACTCGATTCACTTTTACTCCAAGATGCTAAAGAGCGCGAACGGGCGTTGGCACGAGGCAAACCTTTAGAAAGCTCTATAACACTTCACGAACAAAGCTTTTGGACGCTGACCTCGAGCCTCACTTTTGGTGGCAAAAGTGAAGGCAGTATTCACGCGTATTACACAAATCCACCTGAAAGCGACCAGCGCGAAAGTTTTGGCATTCTCACGTCCGAGTTTTCTGCGGCTGCAGAAGCGACACGCTCACGCACCAGGGATTTGCTCACGCTCGTAGAAGTGGATAGAAGCATTCGTGCGGAGGGAAATCTCGAGCGTCTTTTGCAAACATTGCTCACCCAAATGATGTCTCGCGCCGATGCCAGCATTGGCGGTGTGTATCTTGCCGACGAAGAACATCTGTTACAACTTAGTGTATCGCAAGGTTCCACAACCATGAATAATTCTTTACGTCTTGGAGATGGTTTTGTCGGTGAAGTAGCTGCGCTTACCCACCCACAAATTGATAATGATTTGACAGACGAAGAGCGAAGCTCCTGCGTTATCCTAGAAAAAGCACGTAGTGGCATTGCACTACCTATGCTCGACGAACAGGAACTTTTGGGTGTCATTGTTTTGGCACATGAAGAGCTTCATTACTTTGACGAAGCTTCCCTACCCTTCTTAAATCTTGTCGCAGGACAAGTAAGTTTAGCCGTGCGAAATGCTCGCGCCTATTTACAATCGGAGGAACTTGCTATTGCCGAAGAACGCGCCCGCATCGCCCGCGAAATTCACGATGGCATCGCGCAATCGCTCGCTTTTAGTGCACTCAAACTCGATTTAGTTTCACGTCTTATGTCCACAGAGCCGAGCAAAGCCGCACAAGAGCTAATAACAACAAAAGCTACTTTACGCGAAATGATTAAAGAAGTGCGCCGCAGCATCTTCGCGTTGCGCCCGATTGATTTAGAGCGGCACGGCTTTATTGAAACGATTCGCCGCTACTGTTCAGATTATGGCGAACAAAATAATCTGCACGTGCTGCTCGCCATCGAAGAATTGCCACGCCTCACCACGATTAGTGAAGCTGTTCTTTTTAGAATTTTTCAGGAAGCCATGAACAATGTTGCCAAACATGCCGGCGCGAACAAAGTTTCTGTGACGCTTGGTAAAACCGATAAAGGTCACGCTTTTATTTCAGTTGAAGATGATGGCAAAGGCTTTGACCTTTCCAACGTTTCTGACCGCGTGACGAGTGCGGGCGGTTTGGGGCTCAAACAAATGCAAGAGCGACTCGAGGCCAGGGGTGGTTGTTTTGACATTACAACAGCACTAAACGAGGGAACAGAAGTGTTCGCGTCCGTTCCCGAATAGTTTAGGTTGTTGTAAATCGAGTTGTTTTTGGTTGAGATTTTGAACTGCATCAAGTGTTTCTTGGCGTACAAACGTCATCATGCACACCAAGCGGTTGACGTGTGGTGTGTAACCCTCTAGGTCATGAAAGACTGTTGTTTGCTGATTCATAACTTAGTTCATTCAAGTCTCAATAAAGATGTAACTTGACCTTTTAAGTATCTCCATGCTAAGTTTGCGAGAAGCTCACCTTTTGCAAGGGGCTAAAGCCCTTTGTTGAAACGCAATCTTGTTTTTTCATCTCGCATTTTCACTATGGATACTTAGTATTGGTAAATCCTCTTGAATAATTTTCCAGACAACCGCTTGACTTACTCGAGCATAATTATGAATAAGCACATTTCTAAAGCCAATAATTTGTTTTGCCGATGCGATTTCTGCGCTAGGGTTTACTTTGATGAGTTGGGTTACTGCTTCACCAATAATAGAGAGTCCTCGCTCTACTGCCCAGACCAGTGTTTCATCAGAAACATAGCTTTCAAACTTCTTGTCTTGAACAATCTTTTCAACACGTTCAATAGCTTGCTGAATGTCATATAAATAGACTTTAGCTTCCAACGGCATATACTACCATCTGCTCAGTGCTAACTGCTTGCAAAAAATATGGATTTGTCACAGCCTCTAACTCAATTAAATCAACCTTAGCATTTAGATTTGCCTCGAGACTCTCGAGCAGTGCAAAATACATACGCCCGTGCTCGAGAGGTGGCATGGGTTCAAACTCCACAAAGAAGTCGTAATCATTTGGAACGACGCTACCTCTGGCAGTAGAGCCAAACAACTCGAGCCGTTTGACCTGATGATGCTTCGCGATGGCTTGTAATTTCTTAACGTCCATACATCTATAGTGTAACTCGAGAAAAAAAGCCTCGAGCAAACGCTCGAGGCTTCACCAATTTCAATTCTGGTTTACTTCTTCTTTTTCGGCTGACGATAACTCTCACCAAATCGCTTCTGGAATTTCTCCACGCGACCTTCGGTGTCAATAAAGCGTTGCTGACCGGTATAAAACGGGTGATTACCCGACCAAACATCCACATGAATTTCACTTTTCGTGCTATAGGTTTCCATCACAACTTGTCCCTCACAAATAATTTTGCTGGGGACCATTTTAGGGTGAATTTTCTCTTTCATGATTTTTCTCCTTAGTCACGAGCGTGGTCGTAACCGAATATATGCCATTTCCTGGCAAGCTCCGTATTGTAGCAGAATTTTAGGGTGATGTGGAATCATTGAACATATCCCAAAATGGTACGCTAGTTCTTACACCACCTACTGCGTGCCGTGGAAAAGCTTTCAGGTCGTGTTAGCCTCGTCATGACCTTACGAGCAGATTTTATTGGTGCACTTCTCGAGTACCCGAGCATTTTAGAGGTACTACAAGAAACCCGCTATTTTTTAGGAAGTATGAGCGAAGACGCCCTACGTGCAGTGATTCTTGAACCTGCCGAGAAACAAAATGTTCATTTTGAAACAGGTTTAGACCAACGTATTCTCGACGATCTAGCTGGACAAGAAGGTAGTTTGCCTCTACTCGAGTTCACCCTAACGCAACTGTGGGACAAACAAGAAAATCAGCTTCTTACACACGCGGCTTACCAGGCCATTGGGGGTGTCGAAGCGTCACTTGCCAACCATGCTGATGCTGTGTTTGGTGAGCTTAGCAAAGGCGAACAGCAACTTGCCAAAAAGATTTTTCTGCAACTTGTCTATCCTGGCACGGGTCAAGAAGATACCCGCCGCATTGCTACGCGCCATGAACTTGGCACACGAGGTCAAAGCCATGATGCTTGGCCACTCGTTACCAAACTCGCGTCTTATCCAGCGCGCCTTCTCGTCACGGGTTACAGTAAAACCGGCGAGCAAACTGCTGAAGTCATCCATGAAGCTCTTATTCGTCGTTGGGGTTTACTGCAAAATTGGATGGCGGATTACTCGGAGCTTTAGAACCTGGCAAGAACACCTCCGCCAAGACCTGGGAGTGTGGCTTGAGCAACGCGGTTCTGAGCAACGCGGTTCTGAGCAACGCGGTTCTGAACAACGCAGCAAAGATACTTTATTGCAAGGTTACCGTCTCGATGAAGCCGCTCAACATTTTAGGGAAGAACAGAGTTTACTGAGTGAACAAGAGCAAGAGTTTGTTCGGCAGAGCCTAGCAGCTAGGGAAACCGAACAGCATCAACAAGAAGAGGCGCGTCAAGAAAAACTTGCCTCGCTAAGCAAGCTCGCTAACGAGGAACGCTCACGCCGCGAAGCCGAGCAAGCTCGCAGCAAACTCCGCACGAGAGCTGTGTGGGTTACAGCGTTGCTAAGTTGCGTGGTGGGTGTGCTCGCGCTCGTTTCCTACACGGCGCGTAATCAGGCAGTATCGGCACGCAATGAAGCTGTAAGTTTGTTACCAAAGCTCTTAGGTTCTGTCGCACTAAACACTCTAGAGACAACGCCACAACGCAGTTTGCTCCTTGCCCTCGAGGCCGAGCGTATGGTGCGCGACACAGGACAGCTCGAGTATCTACCCGCCGCAGAGGGCACACTTCGCAACCTCGTTTCAAAAACGGGCGGTACGTCGCTCGAGCATGCGCAGAAAGTCAGTACGACTGTATTCAGTCCTGATGACCAGTGGCTTGTTACAGGTTCGGAAGATGGACTTTTGCGTGTTTGGGATATGAGGCTTCTTGCCACCGACACAAATAATCTTCAAAAACCTGCCTACCTTATTACTGCCCACCGCAGTCTCATTCACGAAGCCATCTTTAGCCCAGATGGTCAACTTCTCGTTAGCACGAGTCAAGAAGGCGAGGTGAAGGTTTGGTCATTTGCAGATATCTTGAACCGTGAAAGCGTGAAACCCGTGACCGAACTCACAACCACCTCAGACGCAGCCATTGTCAGCTCAGGTTTTACAGCGAATGGTGAGTTTTTAGTGCTGGGTTATCAACATGGTTTTATCGAACTGTGGCAAACACGAACCTGGACAAAGCACGCCACACTCAATGCGACTACACACCCAAAAGATTTGATTTGGTCATTGACACTTAGCCCTGATGGTAACTGGCTAGCTGCAAGTGTAGTCGCAGATGTTAAAGGTCGTGTGCATCTTTGGCAGCTCAACCCTTTAACTACAACTCAGCAGGATGGCGAAGCTATCCCAGCGGATAACATCCTACCTTTTGATACAACCATCAAAGGATTAAGCTTTAGCTCGGATAGCCATTGGTTAGCTTTGGGTGGGGCGCGAGGTGGCGTTTTGCTGTTAGAGGTAACGGCAAGTGGTCTCGAAAACTCCAGACCTATCCCACTTTTAAGCTCTCACGATGTGCCAGGACATAGCGACGAGATTTTCCATTTTGCATTTAGCGAAGATGGGGCTTGGTTAGCTAGTAGCAGCAAAGATAGATCCACCCACTTGTGGTGGCTCGCCGATCTCAACGAAGCGGGTCGCCCTGTGCGCTCGGTTATTTTGCGGGGTCATGAAGACAGTATTTTTTCCTCGGACTTTAGCCGTGATGGTCACTGGTTTGTGACGGGTTCGCACGATAACAGCGCACGACTCTGGAACATACAGGCTCCAAGTAAAGACCTTAGTCTTTTCATCGCCCACAATGAAGGCGAACGCCGCACTGAACTAGGTTCTAATAATCTCTGGGCAAGGGGCAACATTGACGGTAGTCTCTTTTTAAACACACTCGGTATGGGAAACCCTACTCTCCTTGGCAGGCATGACAGCTGGGTCGAGTCGCTAGCATTTAGTCCTAACGGTAAATTGTTAGTGAGCTCGAGTGACGCGAGCAAGGGCACAGCGAACTTACTGGGTGTGTGGGACCTAGCCTCGAAAAAAGGAATACCCACTACGCTAGCCCAAGATGCAAAAACAATTTTTGACGTGACCTTTAGCCACGACAGCAAGTATCTGGCCACAGCTAGTGAAGACAAAAACGTGCAACTTTGGGCAACAAATGATTGGACGAAGCCATTGAAGGTGTTTACGGGCCACGGTGACATTGTTACTGAAGTTGCCTTCACGCTAGATGACAAACTCTTGGCGAGTGCAAGCTTTGACGGTTTGGTAAGAGTTTGGAGCGTGAACGATGCAAATCAACCCCTGCAAACACTCGAGGGTCACACTGCAGGTGTACGGACACTCGCATTTAGTCCAGATGGTAAATGGTTAGCCTCAGGTGGCTTAGACAGTAAAGTGCTCCTTTGGAACACAAAAACCTGGCAACTCGAGTGGACGCTCGTGGCAGATAGTCGGGTTTGGGCTTTGGCCTTCGGACCTGATGGCAGCTTAGCTACCGCGAACGAAGGGGGTTCCATAGGTTTATGGCGACCAGTGAACCTTTCCTCACACTTTTACCTGGTCACACTGATACAGTCTGGTCTTCTATTGCTTAATAACAAAGACTGGCTCGTCAGTAGCAGTCAAGACGGCACGGTGCGCTTTTGGCCGAGTGCCATCGAGCGCCGTGCGTAACCTTGCGTGCCAGAATGCTGGACGCAACTTGACCCGTGAAGAATGGCAAGAAATGTTCGGAACGCTCGAGTACCGCGCTACCTGTCCTCTGTTTATGGCAGGCAGAGTGTGGGAGACAGGGGAAGGAAGGGAGTCAATAGCAAGACAAGAGGGCAAGGGCTAAAACCTTAAAAGCCTTCGTTCTCTGCTATAGCCTTCAGTCTTAGCTTCACTCCTATCCCTAGCACAATAGTTCCATGAAGTATAATATTCTCATGAAGATTATAGACCTCCGTTCTGACACCGTTACAAAACCGACTCCTGCCATGCGCAAAGCCATGGCCGAAGCAGAAGTTGGCGACGATGTTTACGGTGAAGACCCCACCGTAAATCGTCTGCAAGACATGCTGGCCGAGCGCACAGGTTTTGAAGCCGCGCTCTTTTTTCCAAGTGGTAGCCAGAGTAACCAGGCTGCACTTGCTGTTCATACCAAGCGTGGTGATGAAGTTGTCGCTCCGGTTGGCGCACACATCTACGAATATGAAATGGGGGCAATGGCCGTCGTGAGTGGTCTCGTGCCACGCCTCATACCTGCACCTCTTGGTGTGCCGAGTTTAGATGACATTCGCGGGGCAATTCACTTTGGGATTCACCAATCACCAACAGGGCTTATCACCCTCGAGAACACCCACAACAAAGCCGGTGGCACGGTGGTGCCGCACGAGCATTGCTGGAACATTCGCAAGATTGCTGATGAGTTTCATCTTCCCTACCATTTAGATGGTGCTAGGGGTTTTAATGCTGTTGTTGCTCAAGGGATAACCCTCGAAGCGTTTTGCAAACCCTTCGACTCGGTATCACTCTGTCTTAGCAAAGGTCTCGCAGCTCCGGTCGGCACGGTGCTCGTAGGTTCTAAAGCCTTTATCAAAGAGGCCCACCGCTACCGCAAAATGCTTGGTGGTGGTATGCGCCAAGCGGGTATACTCGCAGCAGCAGGGATTGTGGCCATTGAAACAATGATTGACCGCTTGGCGGAGGATCACTCGAGAGCACACCTCATGGCCGAATCGCTTGCCACACTTCCTGGGATTTCTGTTGATTTGGCAAGTGTACAAACGAACCTTGTTTACTTTAAGGTAGACAATGCCAACGACTTCGCCAACGAGCTGCAAAAAGAGGGCATTCTTTGTAACATTCTCTACAGAAATGCTATTCGCCTTGTTACTCACTATGAAATTTCTGACGCGGATATAGCAGATGCGGTAAATGTCATAGCGAAATTGGCTGAAAACCGTCAAGCTGTAAAGGCATGATGAAAGGAGATAGGAGATAGGAGATAGGAGATAGAGAAAGTTCTTGGCAACGTTCTCCTTCCTCCTTCCTCCTTCCTCCTTCCTCAATGAAAAGAGCTTACCTCCTTGCCCACCCTGCGGGTCACAGCCTTAGCCCAGCAATGCACAACGCTGCCTTTACGTTTTTGAATATTGAAGGTCATTACGAAGCCGTTGATGTTGCACCTGAACAGTTAGCTGATCTCGTGCAAAGTCTGCGCGAGCCTAATGTTTACGGCGCAAATGTAACGATTCCTCACAAAGTCGCTGTCATGCCCCTCATGGATAAACTCAGCAAAGCTGCCAAAACGATTGGCGCAGTGAATACGATTGTGAATCAAAGTGGTGAACTCATTGGCCACAATACGGATGCAGCGGGCTTTTTGCAAGGGCTCGAGGACGAGCGTGTTTATTTAAGAAAAAAAGTCGCGGTGATGCTCGGTGCGGGTGGCGCAGCACGCGCGATTGCTTACGGACTGCTGAACTCCGGCGTGGTCAAACTCTGGATTTATAACCGAACAGCCGACAAAGCTGCTGAACTTGTTAAAGAATTTATCAAGATTGGCTCAGTGGCTGTTCTTAAAGAAGACGAGTTACCATTCATTATTCGCCAAGCAGAAGTTGTGGTGAATACAACGTCAGTAGGGATGGAACACAACGGCATCGCTCCTAACGAATCGCCCCTCGCCAAAGAACTCTTACCTAAACAGGGTTTTGTCTGCGATATTATCTACCGTCCAACCACAACAAAACTCCTCCGCGACGCAAAAGCTGCAAATCTCAAAACACAAAACGGTTTGCCAATGCTCGTGTATCAAGGAGTAGAAGCTTTCAGGCTCTGGACGGGTGAAGACGCACCCGCCCAAGTCATGATGGAAGCAGCCAAAAGCGCGCTGCAGAAGACCAACGCGGAAAAAGAAAATGCAGTTGTGGAAAAATAACAGCCAAGGTACGGTTTTAGAAACAGAACCAGGGCAGAGGTTTAAAAAACTTAAAAGCCCTTTGCTCTGTGTTTTAGCTTTCTACCCTTCACGCCGCCCTCGTCTCCTGCACGTGATAGTGCCAATTGAGCCAAAGTGAATGCAGGGTATAAAAGATAGGATAACCGAGAGAGAGTAAAAGCAAGTTACTTCTAAGCGTAGGGTCTTGAAGAGGTAACGCAACGATACAGAAAATACCCCAAATACCACCTAATACGAAGTGCAATGTGCGCCAGCGTTTAAGACGGCTTACATACAAAAACCCCACAGGTACAAACACCAGACAAGCCAAGGCTGTAACGAGCACAGTATTAAAAAAAGGCGGAGTCTCGAGCAAGAACAAATAAAACACCAAAATATTCCAGTACGACGGAAAGCCCACGAAGAAACCTTTATCTGCCAGTTTCGCCGTTGTGCGTGAAAACCCAAACGCGCTCGCAAAGAGTACAAAAGATACCCAAACTGAAACCGGCACAATCAACATCTCTGCCTTCACCAGAAAGAACATCGGCAGTGCGACATAACTTAAAAAATCCACGATGTTGTCGAGTGTTTCGCCATCTACTCGAGCCGCAGTTTCTTTCACGCGGTACTTGCGAGCCAGCATTCCGTCGGTAGCATCAATCAAAATCGTAATCATCATGGCCACAAGCGCAAGACGATACTGACCCTCTAAAATCCACTGCATCCCAAAAACAACAAAAAATAAGGTCGAGGCGGTATAGATGTGAACGAGGTAACCCCCGTAGTGTTTAAGAAGTGGCATATTTCGAGACTTTATCATGACACGGGTCTGACAAAGCTGAGGAGAGACGAAGCGTGAAAAAAAACCCACCCCATAGCAGAGCGAGACGTGAGAGGTAAAATGTGAGATGTACAAAATGACGTTTTGTTTTACCTTTTGCGCCTCACGTTTTACGCCTGCGGCTTTCCGCCTTAGCTATATCTGGAATTCAACTTTATATCTCTAATTCAACCCAAGAGAAGTTTTAGGATAAACTCTACATCATGCAACACGAATTGTGGTTAGACAAAGCTGACAACAGCTACACCTTTTGTGTGGCAGGTCCAAAAGGTGAAAAAATAAGAAAATTACTCAGTGGCAAAGCCACTGTAGTTTGGCGTGTTGAAGCGAGCAGTCACTTTGACGCGATGACAAAGTATTACACCTACATGGGTTGGGGAAATTATAAAGCGGAAAATCTCGAGCTCGAACAGCGGAGTTATAAAACTTTGGGTTGGGAGTAAGATATCTTGAACAAGTTTAGGATTGTATGGCTAGAGGCAACTAACGTCATTGTTTTTGTTTCTGTGAATACGAAAGCGTACTCGAGCATCACGAAGTAAACCTATGATTAGCTCAAGGATAAAATAACCCTTTATGCGTGTTGCTACATTTCAAAAACCAAATTCGTCTGATCATGTTTCAGTCCTCCCTCAGATTATGGAGGACTTGCAGTATTGTGATAGAGAAAATATTGATATTGTTTGTTTTCCAGAGTGCTATCTCACTGGGTATTATCTTGAGCATGCAGCTATCGCAGCACACGCACTATCCCTAGGTGGCTCTGAGTTTGATGCACTCCTGAAAACGTGTTCCAACTTTCAACCAACTGACATTATTGGACTCATCGAAAAATCCACAGAAGGTTTTTATAACACAGCCGCAGTCATTACTAAAGGTAAGTTGTTAGGATACTATCGTAAAACACATCCCAATGAAAAACACTTTATGACAGGTCAGGATTTTCCAGTATTTCAACACGAAGGTAAAAATTTTGGCATCAACATCTGCAATGATGCTAATTACCCCGAGGCAGCTCGAGCTTTAGCAAATCAAGGCGCAAATATTTTATTTTTCCCGCTTAACAACCTGCTACCAAAAACAATAGCAGAAACCTGGCATACGAAAAGCCCTGAGAATTTATGTCGCAGAGCTACAGAGACAAAGTGCTGGGTTGTTTCGTCAGACGTGGTTGGTCAACGTGAGGATTGGCTAAGCTACGGCTGTACACACATTATTTCACCTGAGGGTACAGTCGTTGCGTCAGTTGTCGAAGAAAAGGAGGGTTTCATCTCTTTTGAAATAACGTAGAGCGCATCAAAAATAGTGAGATAGTGTTTTATGTACACAAGCGTGTACATGTGGTAAACTGTAGCTATGGAAGTCAATACTAGAGAATTAAGGAAAAATCTTGCTGCAATCTTGAGTAAAGCTGAAAAGGGTGAAGAGGTTGTTGTAACACGGAACGGAAAGGCAGTTATCAAACTCGTTTCTACTCAAACACCTTTAGGACTCGAGCTAGATGAGTTGGCCACCTTTAGAAAAACGCTAGGAATTTCCCTAAAACACAATCCTGTTGTAACATCTCGCAACGATGAACGCTTCTGAAATGCGCTATTACGATACCAGTGTCCTATTGAGTCTTTATCTACAACAAAACATCAGTGCGAAGGCAAGTGTAGAAGTTGCCAAAGACCAACCCTATGTTGTTATCAGTGACTGGGTAAGTGTCGAGGTAAAAAGCGCATTAGCAAAAGAGGTTCGCACAAAGTCACTCACGAAACTTCAAGCAGAAATTATCTGGGAGCGGTTTTACCAAGACATTCAACATTCTCGTTACAAAATTCTGCACTTGACGCAGAATGTCATGGCTAAGGCACACGAGTGCATAGCATTAGATGGCAACCTTCGTGCAGGTGATGCAATTCATGTTGCAGTTGCTTTCACGCACGGACGTTTAAGCATTGTCACGGCAGATAAAGAACAAGCCAAAGCTGCCAAGCTGAATGGTCTAAAGGTGACGTTACTCTGAGTCTTCTAGCAATCCCTTCACACTGCCACTCGGCAACACACCCGCTTTGGCATATACATCCAACTTCGTGCGCGAATCAGTAATGTCCAAATTTCTAAGCGACAACTGCCCAATCCTATCCGTCGGGCTAAAGGCTTCGCTTTCCACACGCTCCATTGAAAGTCTTTCGGGATGATAAGTGAGGTTGGGGCTTTCAGTATTGAGGATACTGTAATCATCACCACGACGTAACTCGAGCGTCACTGTTCCGGTGACCGCTTTACCCACCCACTTTTGCAAGGTATCGCGCAACATCAGACTTTGTGGATCAAACCAACGTCCTTCGTAAAGCAATCTACCCAAACGGCGACCAAGAAAACGGTAATTATCTATCGTGCCTTCATTGTGAATCCCAGACATGAGGCGTTCATAGGCAATGTGCAACAGGGCCATGCCGGGTGCTTCGTAAATCCCACGACTCTTGGCCTCAATGATGCGGTTTTCAATTTGGTCACACATCCCTAGCCCATGCCGTCCACCAATTTTGTTCGCTTCTTCAACTAATTCAATGTGGTCAGAAAATGTTTTACCGTTTAACTCGGTTGGAAACCCGTCTACAAACGTAATGCTGACTTCTTCTGCTGAAACTTTTAGGCTGTCGTCCCAAAATTTTACACCCATAATCGGCTCGACGATTTTCATGCCTTTATTTAGGAACTCGAGGTCTTTTGCTTCGTGCGTTGCACCCCAAATGTTGGCATCTGTCGAGTAAGCTTTTTCTTTGCTGGCGCGGTACTCGAAACCTTTAGACGTTAGGAACTCACTCATCTCCTTGCGTCCACCAAGTTCTTTGACAAACGTCTGGTCGAGCCAAGGTTTGTAAATTCGCAAGTTGGCATTCGCCATAAGACCATAACGGTAAAAGCGTTCGATGTCATTACCTTTATACGTTGAGCCGTCACCCCAGATATTGACATCATCTTCTTGCATCGCCTGCACGAGGACTGTCCCAGTAATCGCGCGGCCTAGGGGCGTTGTGTTGAAATAACGTTTGCCCCCACTCTCGATATGAAACGCGCCACACATCAACGCAACTAAACCTTCGTGAACTAAAAGTTTGCGGCAGTCAACGGTTCGGGCTTTTTCCGCACCGTAAGACAGGGCGCGGCGGGCGATGTCGTTGTAATCGCTTTCGTCTGGTTGACCTAAGTTGGCAGTGTACGCGAAAGGGATAGCACCCTTATGGCGCATCCAGGCGATGGCAGCAGAAGTGTCTAAGCCGCCAGAGAAGGCTATACCGACTTTTTCGTTCACGGGAAGAAATAAGAGAATCTTGGACATAGCTTAGAGAATTATATAGTAATTTCTGAACTAGAATAACTGTAGCTGTTCTATTTTGGAAACTTTACGCACTGTGGCAGGGTAATTGGATATAAAAAGCTCCTTACCCTTAGCTGCTTTGTCTTTTTTATAGTTATTCATTCCATATTGCAATTCCCATTCATAAAGAAAAGCAAAATCGAAATTAGTACGAATATCTGGCGAATCATCATAAGTCACCAACCATTTGTGATGATAATTTTTTAATGTGGTCGCAAACTCTTCATGACTAAATCCAGTATGTAGGCTACCTTTTTTTCCATAGAGTTTAGATTTAGTAGCACTCAAATATGGAGGGTCGAAGAAGGTAAAAACCTTCTCTTCCGAAGGCGTTAGAACTTGCTGATAGTCTAAATTAGTGATGCGAACATCTTTTAGTATTTTTTCTAAAGGTAGAAGTCTCTCTATCGAAGAATCTGTAAAGCGGCTCTCGAAAGCTTTTTGTGAATAGCCACCTGCTTCTACTGTTCCTGAAAAAGTAATACGGTTGAGAACAAAAATCGTACAGCTCGCTCAAAATTTGTTAACTCTTCAGTATTTTGGCTAACCAGTTCTTCAAATAAAACTTTACCGTCAGAATAGTTTTGCTTAACTTCTTTTACTGTTTCAATAAGTTTTTGATTTTCTAGTTGAGCATATAACCAGAAACAGTATAATTCATAATTGAGGTCATTTATCCAACACCTTAGTTCAGGATTAATTTGTTTAAGATAAATGAATAGTGAGCCACCACCAATAAAGGGTTCTCTGTATTCGGAGAAATGTTTAGGTATGTACTCAATAATTTGGTCAATAGCTTTCGATTTTCCCCCAGGATACCTCAGTGGACTTTTCGCATTTACCATATTAGTTATTCCCCTTTACTTCTAACTCGAAGTTTTCATTTCCAGTGCTTTCAGACCACAGCATTCTTAGTAATTTCTTCTGGGTAGGTTTGAACAGATTTCTATTTTCCTCAAGAAATTTTTCAAGCAAGTCACTTGAACATGGAAATCTGATTTTCCCAGTAATCCCAATTCCCGTAAGCTTCAATCTAGTTTTGAAGGGAACTGAGACACCAAGCAGATTGAGCGTGTGAATATTAGAGTATAAGATGAGCTTAAATAAGCCATCTCGTATATCAGAAGGAGAAGGCAAAGGCTGTTTGGAAGAGTTTTTTGACTCTTGAATGATGTAAATACCATCCTCAAGGATTATTTCATCTGCTGTTAGATAATAAATACCACCTAAGGTAGTTCTCTATAAGGAACTGTGCCTTTTCACCGTCGTTTAGTTGTTCGAGAGCATGACGTGTTTGTAGCTCACGTAGGCTCGCACCTAAAGATGCTTTGGAAGAGAGGTCTCTGAATTTAGTGTAATCAGTTTTGATATCTATTAGATAGTTAAGCAAACTACTCTGAGAGTGAACTTCTATACCAGTATTGTTGGCAATATTCTGATATGCTTTGAGAGCATTTTCAAAGACAGATGTAAAACGACGCTCAAAAAGATCATTGTTCCAATGTAGGGCACTTTGCTTGTAAGCAAATATTTCCTCTATTTGAGCATTTACAAAACGCTCGTTGAATTTCTGGTCGGTAATTTTCTTTTTGCCTGCATCTTTCGTACTTTGTTTAGCTTTATCATAATATGCAAGGACAACATAGATATTAAGCAAATTCATCCAAGAGAGGGTTGAGAATTGAATCTTGTCTATATCACCATCAATACCATCATCCTTGATTATTGGGATAATTGTAATGATTTTCGAGCAATTTAGAGTATTATAGATTCTTTCAAAGGGATAGCTTCGTGTTCGTTTAGGTGATACCCATTTTGAGAAGCCTACCTCAGCATCTCCATGTTTGATAATTCCATAGCTGCCAGCAGTATTGATATTGAAGGTATTAAAGGTATACTGACGCAGATCTTTGGTCAAATAGGCTTTGTACTTAATATCTTCAATTGAAGCTGTGAACTCTAATGGTTTAGCCATTGATAACATTAAATCATTTTCACTGTTTAATTGCTATCTGTATAATTAGGGTATGCTTTTGTTAAGATTATTTATGGCTCGTCGCTCTATCTAGGTTTAGCAAAGAGCATAAACGCCCCAAAATTGACGTAGTAGCAAAAACTCTATAGTCTTCTTCTATTATGATTTCCCTCGAGCAACTCCAAACGTTCAAACCTACTGGCAATATTCGTAAAGATGCCACAGACTTTTTAGTGCAGTATGGTCATGCTACAACCGCAGGTCACTGCTCGAGTGTTGCCAATAAGGCTAAACAACTAGCAAAACAATTTTCTGCTGATGAAACAAATGCAGAAATAGCAGGCTGGCTTCACGATATTAGCGCAGTTGTCCCGAACGAAGAGCGCATTCATATGGCGAAATCACACGGACTCGAGGTTCTACCTGAAGAAGAAAAATTACCTATGATTGTTCACCAAAAACTTTCTTGCCTTATCGCCCAAAATGTTTTTCATATTAACGACAAGGCTATACTGAGCGCGATTGAATGCCACACGACACTTAAAGACAACGCCTCACAGCTCGATAAAGTTGTTTTTATCGCAGATAAAATTGCCTGGGACCAGGAAGGTACACCACCATATTTAGCACAAATCACAAAAGCCCTGGAAACGTCACTCGATGCAGCCACCTTAGTTTACTTGGACTATTTGTGGGAGCAGCGAGAAACCTTGCCTGTACTGCATCCTTGGGTGGTAGCAGCTAGAGAAGCTATACTCAAAGAGTTAGAAATTTCCACTCTTTGCTTTCTCCCACTTGCTACACTCAGCGCATGTCACAATTTATAAATGCTTATCTTTTAACCCAAGCGCAGCTCGAGCACTACGCCAGCACCTACAGCGGTTTTTCACTTCCTGACGAGAGCCTCGAGCTTGCAGGTATTCCTCACGATGGTGACGCAAAATCCATCATGGCCCTAGAGGCCATGATGGATGAACACATAGAAGATGATACTCTTTTGTTTACCGAGTCACCCCAGATAATTGACTTGCATGAAAAAGAGGTTCCCATCTTGTTTGCTATTCACCTTTCAGATGTTGCCAGGGTGAAAAAGGGTTTGGAAGACCTCGGGCAAGACCCGTACTTTAACGACGGCGAAGCCCACGGTTTAGCGTTTAGCGTGCAACCAGGTATCAAGGTGCCACCCACTCTTGTCGATATCTATAAAGAACTCGAGGCTGACCTCGGAGTTCCAAGAGCAAAAACGGGTTACCTAAAACGCTGGGCTGAGCAAGGTGTGTTGTTACTCAATACCACACTCACGGTGCGCAAAGGCGAAGCGAATTCCCATAAAGGCAAAGGCTGGGAAAAATTTACCGATGCAGTGATTGGGGCAGTGAATGCAAAACCCACGCTGGTAGTTTTTGTCTTGTGGGGTGCGAATGCGCAAAAGAAACAAGGGTTGATAGATGCTTCGCGGCACACGATTGTCATGTCGGTGCATCCTTCACCCCTGGCAGCTCGTGGTGGCTTTTTTGGCTCGAGACCGTTTTCAAAGATGAATGCCGCGTTGGAGGGCTCAGAGCAAACACCCATGGATTGGAACCTCGAGCCATTGCTATAACGTCAGGTGTGGCTCTTTAGAAAACTCATAGGTTTAAGTTAAAATCAAAACAACTATTAAGCTGCTCGAGGAGTTATATATGTTCAAACCTAAGGAAACCTTATGAGTGATTGGTTGAATGCTTTTGACGCACCTCTCAAACAACTCGGAGGAGGTGAATTGTCTCTCGCAGACATCCTCGAGCTGCTGCTCGAACGCAGCCGTTTGGCCAAGCGTTTGCCACTTAGCCTGCCTAACGTCACGTTGTTACTTTCAAATGGTCAACAAGTAACAGGTTCCCTCTTGACACAAAGCTCCAAAGACCCACCCACTCTCAGTATTGCTTTGCAAACAGGCAGTTATGAGCAGCAAATCCTATTTTTACCAACGAGCCATGTGCTAGGCATTACAGTACACGATGTCGCCAATTGGGGCAGTGTACGTGTGGACGCAAACGTTCCGAGCAAAGCAGACCTCACACAACAAGCACAAACGACGAGTGAGCAGTTTGGAATAAACATCAGCCTCGAGATTGCCGAAGATAACGCTTCAAGACTCGGCGTTTATTACTTACTCTTACAACTTCAAGAGGTGCTCTCGAGTCTATTTGAAAGTGCAATGGGGCAAGAAATGTTTAAGGAAAAAGTATCAGATTTACTCTTGAAACTAGATACGCTTGGTACGAGACTCGAGCAAAAACAGCTTGTTGTATCAGCATCTAGCTTGAGCACCGTACCGACGACACAACAACTCAAACAAATCATCGAGGCTCTGCTTTAAGCAAAAACTACAATTGTTAGAACTAGATGGCAAGGTCTCAGCTGGCATAGAAAATGAAAAATCATCAATACAGGTAGAATCTAGTTTCATTGGGCGATACGAAACCGTACAATCACAAGGCTGAAAAACCCAAATTGTTTCCTACAAGTTAACCTAAGGGTTTTTCAGCCTCGAAGGTCTATCGAAAAATTCTTCGCCCTTGTTATGCCCAGCTAATTGAGTTATGCTCAGCGAACTAATCACACTGATCGCTCTACTGCCAACTGTATAGGCCCTGTCGTATCAACATGAAAGTCTTATCATTATCAATATGAAACGGGTTTGAAACGCCTTCCTTGTAGAGTAAATTATGAGCGTTTCTTTTCATATTCCTATCTATCCGATGCGTGGTGTTCTTTGTGACCACGAAACCTCTGTAGGATTCAAACGCAAGTGTGTAAGAGATAGTACGGAAAGAATTGCAGGTGTTCGAGATGGATATTACCACGCTCAAAAAAGAAGCTAAAAGTAAAAGTGCTTCTACTCAAAGGCTCGAGGAGCTTGCCCGTCATGTAGATATAAATATTCCATTAGCAGTTGCCCACAACCCAAATACGCCCGCCACTGCCCTCGAGTATCTTGGGAACCATGAACAATTTACGATACTACAAGCTGTTGCAAAACATCCCAATACACCTAACAGTGTTCTAGAAAAACTTGCCACACACAAACAGGAAAGTGTTTTAGAAGCGTTGCTCGAGCACGACAACTTACCACTGTCTGCTTTGGAATCTTTGCAACAACGCTTACCTGAAACACGTCGTTGGTGGTTACCTGCAAGGTTTGGCCGTCTCATTATGACAAAGCCTGCTTTGCTCGAGCAATTTCTTACAGACTCTGCTACTGGTGTACGCGCAACTGTTGCAGCAAATCTTCCACTGAGTGATGCTCACTTCGAGCAACTCTTCAACGACCCCGAGTCATTTGTGCGAGCAGCCCTTTACAACAATGCAAGCCTGATGAAAGATATAAACAGACAAAGACGTTTACTCGAGCATCCCGACAACATGACAAGGGCAGCTATTGCCAGGCGAAGTATTTCTGCACACGACAGGGTGCGTTTCGTGCAGGATGAAAGCGAAAAGGTTGGCACAACCGTCGTGCAACAAAGGAGGATTACCCCTGCGCACCTCGAGCAACTCGCCAACGATGCTAGCCCCAAAGTGCGCGAAGCAATCGCGGGAAGACTCTTTTCAACGCCTATTCATTTACTCGAGCAACTTTCGCGTGATTCAGATGGTGGGGTTAGAGCAGGTGTAGCGAAAAATAGGGATAGCACAAAAGAGATTCTCGAGCGTCTCAGTCATGATGTTATCAAAAAATATGACGAGAAAGAAATACTAGACGGTTTTAGCCACAGAGTAATTATAGATAAACAGGGTAACTACAGATAAATAATTCTTTCCCTTTTGCGGCTTTATCTTGTTTATAATTATTCATTCCGTATTGCAATTCCCATTCGTAGATATTAGCAAAGGCAAAATTGGTGCGAATTTCTTCTGAGTTATCATAGGTAATAAGCCAATCATGGCTGTAATGGTTTAAGGCCTCGGCAAAGTCTTCGTGATGAAACGCTGTGTGCAATGCACCTTTTTTACCGTAGAGCTTGGACTTTGTGGCTGTTAGATAGGGTGGGTCAAAAAAGGTAAATACTTTTTTCTCGGAAGGTGTCAAAACGTCGCGGTAATCTAGGTTAGTAATGCACACGCCCTCGAGCAAGCCACCCAGTGGCACTAACCGCTCAATAGACGACGCAGTAAAACGACTCTCAAACGCTTTTTGCGAATAACCACCCGCTTCGATAGTGCCAGAAAAGGTAATGCGGTTGAGGACAAAAAAACGTGCAGCCCGCTCGAGTTTAGATAATTCTTCAACACGCTGCTTACTCAACAACTCAAAAAGTTTTCTGCCATCCGAATATTTTTGCTTCAGTCGCCAGACTTCATCACAAAGCTGTTGATTGTGTTCTTTGGCACAGCACCAAAACATATACAGGTCTTTATTGAGGTCGTTAATCCAACACTCGAGCCCTGGGCGCGTTTGTCTGAGATAAAGAAACAGCGAACCACCACCGACAAATGGTTCCCGATATTCCTCAAATTCTTGGGGTAAGTAAGGAAGTATTTGACGAATGGCTTTTGACTTACCACCTGGGTAGCGCAACGGACTTTTGATAAACGACGTTTTGAGGGACATCAAAAGTATTATATACCTGTAGCTCGTTTCACTTTGGTCAAACACCTAATCTATTCTTTTCTAAAAAGCTGATATGAGCTTTGTAAACGCCAGTTTAGCTTCATGACTGAATAAAAGATGTGCTAGCCTCTGTCTGGGTACTTTTGTAAATTAGGAGAAAAAAGAATGCCCAGAATTAAACTGCTAACTTTATGGATTGGCGATGCCAGCGATGAAGTTCACTGTGATCTTACAATCACGTTTGATAATCCTGAGCGAACCGCAAGAAGGGTAATCGGTGCTTTTGATCATTATTTTATGTTACAAAGTGGCGACTCTATCTTTGTTGCAAGTTTCATAGATGCAGAGAACTTTGAAGCGATTGTCAATTCACTCAAAGCTGAAGGTAATATTGAAATTACTTTCTGTGAATTGCTCCCATACCGTTATGCCGTCTTAAAGTTCTAAACCGAAATCCTCCGTGCTCCTACGTAGGTCGCCTAGTCTCACAAAGACTAGGTGTTTCCTTTTTGTGCTTCTGTAATTATGTTTTTGAAGCAGAACTTTCAGGGTTTGACATAGAAACAAGCATTTGTTTCACATCCGTCAACACAGTAGAACTTCACTTTGTGAATCAGTCATTTCGACATCTAAACCCCTATCTTAACTTCCAAAGCCACCTTACAAATCTGCTATGTTTGTTGTTGCACACTTTACTAGTAGCATAGGAGAATAAAAAAGTGGCAATTATAATATGGATTAGTTGTCCAGATGGACAACCTTGGCGGGTTGCAAACTTCAAAGACACAGATAAGACTTGTATTATCTGCGGCCAGGTAGCAATCCCTTCCGACTGCCAAGTCGAAAATAGTGTTAACGCACTAGCCCAGTATATGAATGCTCTAAAGCCTCTCAATCAGTCCACTGTAGAGATATGGAGCAACTATTGTTACCCACATGAGCTGGTAACCGCTTTAGTCTACCCTGCTCTCCTCGAGAGCAAAATTTTTCATTCTGAAGTTAGGCAGAAGTTTCTGCTTGGTGTAAGCCTTGTGACAATTGTTGGCTAATCCGTAAAAATCCTGTATAACTCCTATACAGGTCACCTAGTCTCACAAAGACTAGGTGTTTCCTTTTTCGCTTTCATAACTATGCTTTTGAAACAGGCTTTTGGGATTTAGCAAAACGGCAAGTGCTCGTTTCACATGTGTCAATTAGGTGAACCTACACCTTGTAAATCATGCCTTTTGATGTCTAAGTAACCTTTGTTTACTTCTCTAACTTCAAAAACCACTCCGCGAATCTGCTATTTTTGCCCTGGCGTACTTTAATTAAATTAGGAGAATAAAAGTGGCCGAACAAATAATATGGATTAGTTTACCAGACTCAGAAAATAGAGCCTGGCATTCCTTGGACTATCGTGATTCTAAAATCGTTTACTTTAACGGTTTGATATTACTATGTCATGAAGTCATTAAGGATAGTGATACAGACACTTTGGCTTCATCTCTAAAAGCAATTGAAAGAGGGGACAGAGTAAAGGTATACAGTAACCACGAAACGCCGATTGAATTACTCGTTGAGACTGTTCAAAAAGTACTCGTGTCCTCCCAACTTCTTATGAGGGGAGTTGGGCTGGATAAGCGTCGTGGAGTAAGCCGTGTTGTTTTATATGGCTAAACTAATCTAATCCAATAAACCCTGCATAACTCCATGCGGGTCACCTGGTCTCACAAAGACTAGGTGTTCTTTTTTTTACTTTGAAGTCGTACATTCATTTACTGGTTTCAGTTATTTATCGGTGAGTTGAATTCTACTTTTGCAAATGTTTTCTCCCCCAAGATTATGACTAATATGCTATTCTTACTTCTGGCACCTTTGTAAGTAATAGGAGTTAAAAAAGTGGCCGAGAAAAAATTACAAAAGCAAAGTATAGTCATATGGGTACACAGAGACAACAATAAGGGAAATTATAAGTTTGATGAAAACAACAAGCAGAGTGTTATTACTGAACATGGGATTGTCCGCTTTGATATGGTTGCCTATCCAAGTGTGGAGGCCATCGCTGCCGTGCTTGTAAGCTATCTATCTATCGGTTCAATATCTCATATATCCGTAATGAGCGACGATAAGTTTCTGTTCGGCTTCTATGAGCTAATTTTAGCGGCTATGAAAAGAGCTGATTTTCGGTTTGATGCGATTACTTGCACATATACAGGAAAACACAGTAAAGTTGTTATTGTCCTCGAGAAAAGCTAGTTAAAGTTGTTGGTTCAACATTACCTATAATCCTAAAAGATATTAAGTTTGTTTGTCCTCATAACCCAAAAATCCTGCTCATAATTTAGCAGGTCGCCCACAGTCTCAAAAAGGCTTGGGCGTTTCTTTTTTATGGACTATCACAAGCAGTATGAAACTTTAGGCTTCGTGCGTTACAATGCCAAGCGTGAACTTAAATACGCTTAAACGTTTGTGCTGGCTGTTGATTCTTCTCAGTCTTATTCCTGCAAGTGTTCTAGTCCTCCGCAGAATCCAGGCCGAGGAAAGCCGCATCACGGTGACAATGTTGCTTGATGAAGAAGCCCTTGCTAAACAAGCCGAGATTCGAGGTGTCAGCACGCTCGAGCTAGCCCAGCATTACCGCACACTTGGTGCGAATGGTGTCGCCCTTTACGAAGACACCTTTGAAAGCTTAGCCGCTAAAGGGGACATTGCCCTGCGTTATGGTTCCGATGTCGTCGAGTTGGCGATTCAACGCGGTGAAAGTATTCCACCATTGTTGCAGCAAAAAACAAACGTCATGCTCGTTAGTGAAATTCGTGCGGGTGCTATTGACGATATTGTGGCGAGTAATCCACCCGAGCCAGAGACACTCGAGTTTGATAAACGCACTTGGTATATTTACCCTGGCAACGCCGACGATTTGCGTCCGGCTGGGCCAGACATGAATCACCTTCGTGCCTTCGCGGACGCTGGCTTTGATATTGCTTATCGTCCTAGAAACTTTCCACAACTTAAAGCGGTTGGCGATGACTTTCCAAAAGAAGCGCATTATCTCATTTACGGTGGTTTACAAGTTACGGGTTTTCCGAACAATTTAGAAAAAATAGAAGGCGTTTCGCAAAACTATATTACAGGCATCATCGAAGGCACCGAACAAGACGGCATGAAAGACTTGAGTCGCAAAGTGCCGAGCGTGAAACTGCTTAGTTTTAACCAAGACTATGTGAATAGACGCTTACACCCTGAAGAACTCATTGATAAATATTTGCTCGCCGCGAACGAGCGCGGTATTCGCATGATGTATATTCGCCCCTACACCGAAGAGCAACTGGGCGATATGTTTGAAAACACGGACAAACTTATTGCGGGTCTTAGTGAACGCTTAGCGAAAGAAGGCTACACGGTTGGTGCGTTGCCTAGTCTCGAGCTTCATTACGAAGCCTCGCCCTTGTTACGTGGTTTAAGTGCAATAGGTATTTTTGCGGCCCTCGTCCTTCTCGCACTCATGTACCCAGGCGTGTGGGGCCTACTCGTTGCGCTTGGGGTGTTTGGTCTTGCTTTTATTGCTGGACGCTTTGATTGGGATACACTCGCACTCGCTGCTGCGCTCACCTTTCCTGTCATTGGCTACGGACATCTTAAAGAAACTGTAGCGAGTCTTGGTGTAGCTTCACTGCTTAGTTTGGCAGGTGCTGCGCTTCTCTCTGCGGTAGGTAGTGACCGCCAATCCATGCTCTCGATTACACCCTTTGCAGGTGTAGGAGCCACACTCGTGGTGCCACCTGCACTTTATTTATTTCACTATGCCTTGCGCTATCGCCGCCCCGCGCAGTGGGTCACTGAATTTTGGAATACTCCCATTCGTATCGGTCACATCGGGCTTGCATTCATTGGTTTGGCTGCCGCAAGTCTCATTTTCTTACGCCGAGGAAATTTTCCTGTCTTACCCGCCACCGAAGCAGAGATTGCGTTTAGAGCTTGGCTCTCTGACCTTTTCGTGCGGCCACGCTTTAAGGAAATGATTGGTCATCCTATGGCTGTGTTGGGATTAACCAATAAAGAATGGCCGGGTTGGATAAAAGCTATCCTTCTTACCGGTGGTGTTGTTGCACAGTCCACGATTCTCAATAGCTTTAGTCACTACCACACGCCCCTCATTATCTCATTACAGCGCACCCTCATTGCGCTTGGTCTCGGTCTCGTCTTTGGTTTCGTTCTGTTACCCTTAGCAAGATTTAGCGTCACCCTCATGCGTCGTTGGTTGGCTAGTGCGGATTCCTTAGGAAACCAAAAAAAGGCTTTGGGTGATTAGTACAGCACAAAGGAGACAGAAAGTAGGAGATAGAAGACAGGAGAAAAATCCCTTGTCTCTTGTCTCCTGTCTCCTTGTCTTATCCAACTTCCAGTATCAAAAATTTACTGCGTTATGAAGCTATTACTAAGCGGCTACTACGGCTACGGCAACCTCGGTGACGAGGCGTTGCTTTCTGGCATCATCACAGGTCTAAAAAACTATGGGCATGAAATAACAGTGTTGTCGGGCAATCCTGAATACACGAAAAGGCTGCATAACGTCAATGCTGTATCACGCTACAAAGGTTTGCCATTCGCACTGTTACGACACGACGCGGTGATTTCTGGTGGTGGTGGTTTATTACAAGACAAATCGAGCAACCGCAGTCTTCACTATTACTTGGGTGTGTTGTCACTAGCAAAACTTTTTAGGAAGAAGGCGATTGTCTACGGACAATCCATCGGCCCGCTTTCAGAAAGTGGTAAACGCGATGTCGTTAAGACGCTGCGTGGTGTCGCCGTTGCCGTGCGCGATGAAGGGTCACAAAAACTACTAGTCGAGTTAGGTATAAGGTCAGAGCTCGTAGCGGATGGTGCTTTACTATTAGAGGGGTCAGTGGAAAACCCCAAACTCCAAATCCCTTTCGGGTTCCACATTCGCAAGCATGCCTCAATCACAAACAAACAGGCTTTGGAACCCGAAAAACCCGCACCCTTCCTTTTCTTCCCTCGAGCGGGCTACCCTGCTATCACCACCGCAATGACTCAGCTAGCAAAAGAACTCAGTACCCAGGGTCACACCGTTGTGGGCTCAAGCATTCAACCCAATGAAGACACTCGAGACTTAAAAGCCATCCAAGCAGCCGTACTATCCTTTCAAATTAAGGAAGCCACTACACCAGATGAACTCATTAACCTTGTTTCTCAATGTAGCTACGTTGTCTCGGGGCGTTTGCACGGGCTTATCTTGGCAGCGGTAGCGGGTGTAGATTTTGCAGGTCTTGTGTATGACCCCAAAGTCTCCGCGTTTTTAGAAGAAGCTGGTGCGCCGTGTTTTCATCTACCTATAGACCAAGACGCGCTCAACCAGACTGTTTTAGCTAGGACACCCGCCGATTGGTCAAAAGTTGAGGCATTAAGGGCGCGGGCAAAGGTAGGGCTCGCGTGGCTGAACCAACAGGTGAAAAGTTAAATGTTAAAAGCAAAACAGAAAAGAGACAAAGGGTTATCTACCTCCCAAGTCCTAACTCCTAACCTCTAATAAACCCCTGAACTGCTGACGTGCTGAAATGCTGACGCACTACGCCTATCTCTAGGTTAAACTAGTTTTGAGAGAGAGCTTCAACTTGATGAACTTTTTGTTTCAATTCGCACGACCTCAGTTGGTGGTACTGCTTGGTTTTTCCCTGCTTGGTTTCTCTCTAACAAGCGTTTCGCGCGCACAGAGTAGCCTCGAGCAACTGCGCCAAAATATCGCCAATGGCTACTATGCTAGTGCCGCCCAAATCTCGGGGCCTGCTGCTATTGAAGAAAACCCCAATAATCCTGAGGCGTTTTTACTCTATGGTTACGCGCTTTATTACTCGGATAATGCCAGCGCAGCCCGAGAACAACTTGAAAAAGCTAAAACTCTCGTCGGTGAGGCAAGCACCCCAGCCTACAAACATTTAGACGGTCTTCTAGCTGCCAACGAGGGAAATTTGACTGAGGCCACGGCCTTGCTCGAGACTGCTTTTTTAGAGGGTCAAGACTATAAAATGGCTATGGATTGGGGCATTACGGCTTGGCAAGCTGGTGATTTTGATACGGCCCTTAGGGCTTTCGAGGCAGCGAGTCACACCGAAGAAGGCCAAAAGGAAATTGGCCCACACCTGAATCGTGGGCGCATTTTGCAACAGGCCAGAACCGATACCAACGAAGCCATCGAAGCCTACAAAACAGCCCTTAATGTCTTTGAAGCTAATGACCTGGGCGGCAATGTTCCCCCAGGCGTGGTCGAGGCTAATTTTCGCCTTGGCGAAATCTATGAAAATCTTGGGGATAATCCCCTCGCCAAGTCCTACTATGAGGCAACCCTCGGCTATGACAACAATTACACTCCTGCTAAAGATGCCCTAAGCCGTCTAGCACGGAATCCATAAAGCTAAAAGTGAAAGTCAAGGCAAAGGCTTTTTAGAGTTCTTAACCTTTGACCTCTGCCTCCGCTTTCGCTTTTTGAGCATTTTCTAAACAAAACCCCCCAAAAGTTGCAAGACATTCACATCTGCATATGACACAATATGTCTTGAGAATACTCACTCTAAAACTTTTTTACAGAAGTTTTATTCCTCTCTAGTGAGCGTTCTCGAAGGAGACAACGACCATGACGGGCGTATTAGATCATGACCATGACACAGACGTGCTGCCCAGAGATTTGCTGCCGAGTAAGATCACTAGAACGCGGACGCTCGAGCCCAATACCACGCTCTACGAAGCTGGCAATGACACGAGCTGCATCTATTTGGTACATCAAGGGGTGTTGAAAGCCGTCGTACCGACTTCACTCGGGCGTGACCGCATCGCCGACCTCTACGGCCCTGGCGACGTACTCGGTGTGGCCGCCATCGAAGGCACCCGCCATGCTGAAACCGTCGAGGCAGTGCAAGAAAGCGTCGTTACCCCACTTGACCCTATGCAGGCCCTTAATGAACGCAAACTGCGTGAGCACATTTTGCGAAGCATGGCGCGGCAATTAAGGCGCAACCGCGAGATGATTGATGACGGCGAACTGCCGGTAGGTGCACGGGTCACACGCACCTTTTTGCGCCTCTGCGAACGGTTCGGTCAAGCCGCTGACACGAAGCACGGCATCAAACTGCCGTTGGCTCTCACCCACGAGGATTTAGCTTCGCTTACAGGTAGCTCAAGGGTCACAATCACGCGCATCTTGGGTGAACTCCGCACAGACGGAGCTCTAGTTGGCACACGTGGTGTATACATCGCGAATAGGAAAAAACTCGAGGCAGCTACAGATAACTATGTAATGCAAGTTATCTAAGGAGTAGCAAAGAGGAGTTAAGGATTAGAGATCGTGGTTTTCTTTAACTCCTCAGCTCTTTGGTTGTGTTACACTCTGTAGCGCATTTAATGCTGCCTGCATAGAACGGTATTGTGGAGAGATGGCCGAGTGGTTTAAGGCGTTCGCCTGGAAAGCGGATGTGTGGGTAACACTGCACCTAGGGTTCGAATCCCTATCTCTCCGCCAAAAACGCTGTCATGGACGGAAAAGCTACCGCCGAAAACAATGAGTGGTGGTTTTTATTTTGCTTTCGAGAAACACGGTTTTACCGCAGATGGTGAAGCAACATTCAGAGAGCAGATAAATCCTAACTGGATGTGACTTCTGTTCTCGATGCTGAACTCACCGAGCGGGGCAAAATTTTTGCGTAATTATTCCTGCGATGTGTACCGCCTCTGCTACACTCTGAGCTTTTCTATAACTTCGTTCCACTCTGGTCCACACAGGCTGTGCCGTGGTTAGAGTGTTGCAGGATAAAAAATAACCCTATCACATGTTGGTGATTGAGAACTGACGCGGGTGTTAGGTTCTGCATTTGTTGAATACCAGCGTCCATAGCAGCCAAGAACTTTCGCTCTGAGGATGTGTACCTTACAATCGAAAACACTGAAGTGTTTGTTGGGCAGGTCTGGCCCATAGGGTTGCCCGTTCTCCACTTCGCCAAAAATATAAGTTTGCTTAACAAACGCTTTTTGTGCCGCTTGTGAGAATGGTGAGTCACTTCACCTGAAAGTCCTATTTGAATGATGTTACCTGAATGTAACCTCAGCCTCTTTACAGTATCCTCACCGCCTCGAGTAGCTAGAGGGGAAACAAAGAAGAGGAAGGTAAGCAAAGAAAGGTTTACCTGTAGCAAGAAAGGAGCATCAACGTGCCAGTTGCACCTACTTATCCTGGTGTTTATATCGAGGAGATTCCCAGTGGAGTGAGAACCATCGTGGGAGTTCCTACTTCAGTGACAGCTTTCATTGGGAGTACCTTACGTGGACCTACCGATGAACCCAGCGTCATTAATGGTTACGGTGACTTCGAGCGAATGTTTGGTGGCTTATGGCTAGACAGCACCATGAGCTACGCCGTCCGTGACTTTTTCCAAAATGGCGGAGGTCAGGCAGTTATCGTTCGTGTTCAAAACGGAGGTGCGGCTGCTACAGTTGCCTTAGCGGGTGGCCCTACGGTTAAAGCGAGGAGTTTCGGAGCCTGGGGCGATAAACTGCGGGTGCGCGTAGAACATCTTGACGGTGATGCCACCCTCTATAACTTGCGTGTTAAAGATATGAGCACGGGTGACGAAGAACGTCACCTTAATATTGCCATTGACCCTGCGGATGTTCGCAGCATTGATAAAGTGTTGCAGCGCGACTCGAGACTGCTCGAGTGCCAAGCTGCACCCCCCAACACTAGACCTGATAAAAACACCGATGTTGACCCAGGCGTTGACCCTTTTAGTGATACCGCCCCTGCCAATAGCCACACCGTCTTGGCGGGTGGCAACAATGGCAATCCCCTAAGCGACGCTCAGTACACGGGCAATGAAGCGAGTAAAACGGGTATGTACGCTCTCCTCAAACTCGAGGACACAGGTGGCATTTTTAATTTGCTTTGTCTGCCACCTCTATCACGCACGACAGACCTTGCAACCTCGACGCTAAGTGAAGCCATGAATCTATGTGTGCGAAAGCGGGCCATGCTGCTTGTAGACCCACCTGTGGGCTGGAACAGTGTGCAAAGTGCAGCGCAAGGTCTTAGTGCCCTCGGACTTAGTGGGCCTGCGGCTCGCAACGCTGCTGTTTTCTTTCCGCGCTTGCGTCAGCGCGACCCTAAGCAAGAAGGACTCGTTGATACCTTTGTGCCGTGTGGCACTGTGGCGGGCATCTTCGCCCGCACGGACACGCAGCGCGGTGTCTGGAAAGCACCCGCAGGGTTGGACGCGGCTGTCAATGGCGTACTCGAGTTTACGGTTAGTCTTACCGACGCAGAAAATGGACAGCTTAATCCTCTTGGTATCAATTGCCTCCGCTCCTTTCCGGTCAATGGCAAAGTGATATGGGGTTCCAGAACGCTGCGCGGCGCCGACCAACTCGCCGACGAATACAAATATGTTCCCGTGCGCCGCACCGCTTTGTTCTTAGAAGAAACGCTTTACCGCGCCTTGCAATGGGTTGTCTTCGAGCCCAATGATGAACCCCTCTGGGCCCAGATTCGCCTCAACGTTGGTGCGTTTATGCAAAGCCTCTTCCGCCAGGGTGCTTTCCAAGGTAAAACGCCGCGAGAAGCCTACTTTGTCAAATGCGATAGAGAAACCACAACGCAAGATGACATCAACAAAGGCATTGTCAATATCGTCGTAGGCTTTGCCCCACTCAAACCCGCCGAATTCGTCATTGTTAAGCTCCAGCAGATGGCTGGGCAGATAGAAGTCTAGGAAGTATCATCTCGTTCTTGATAACGAGATGATACTTCCTAGACGCTGTGATTAGGAGGAATGAATGGCACAGTTTAGTGTTAATGCCCAGCGTTTTGATCCCTATAAAAACTTCAAGTTTCGGGTTAAATGGGACGGCAAATATGTTGCCGGCGTGAGCAAGGTGGGTGCACTCAAACGCACCACCGAAGTCGTCAAACACCGTGAAGGCGGTGACCCCAGCAGCAGCCGCAAATCACCTGGTAAAACCGAGTACGAAGCTCTAACACTCGAGCGCGGCGTGACCCACGACACCGAATTTGAAAAGTGGGCCAACAAAGTTTGGAATTATGGCTCAGGTTTAGGTGCGGAAGTTTCGCTCAAGGATTTTCGTAAGGACATCATCCTCGAGGTTATGAACGAATCAGGACAAACCGTGATGGCTTACAAAATTTATCGCTGCTGGGTTTCTGAGTTTCAAGCCCAGGCCGATCTTGATGCCAATGCCAACGCGGTACTTATTCAAAACATCAAGCTCGAGAACGAAGGTTGGGAGCGCGATTACGAAGTGGTTGAACCAACTGAGCCAACGTTTACGGAACCTGCACAGTAAAAAAAGAAAGAATCTCCTTTCTCTTTCCGCCTAGCCTGTCAAACGTTGGGGCAAATATGGAAGTCACATTATCAAGTGAGGACACCCGGTGAATCCACCTTCAGCACAAACATTGCTGGCAGTTTGGGAACGGGGGCTGCGTTCTTCTCCTGTGCAACGGGCACTTCTGCTTCTTAGTGCAGCGCACAGCAATTCTCTCGAGCACCTCGCCCAACTCCCGATAGGTGAACGCAATAAGCAGCTCGTCAAGTTGCGTCAACACTTATTCGGTTCAAACGCAGAAGCCGTCGTAGACTGCCCACGCTGCCAAGAAAGGCTCGAGTTCAGCCTGCCTCTCCCTAATCTTATCAGTGAAACGCTGGTAAGCGAAACAACCTGTGAAGAAAATTTCTCTTTGCGTTCAGGAGCCTACAAGATGCAATTTCGCTTGCTAAACAGCTTAGACTTACTGGACTTACCGAATGAAGTAATGGTAGCTCGAGAAGTTTTGTTAGGGCGTTGCCTATTAGGTGTCCAACATAAGGGTAAACCTGTTGCAGCCAAAGACATTCCCGAACCTATCCTTGCAAAACTAAGTGAGCAGATGGCGAAGGTTGATCCAAACGCCGTGATGGAACTAAGGCTCGAGTGCCCTGCTTGCAAGCATAGCTGGATTGCACTTTTTGATATAGCTAGATTCTTATGGTCTGAACTCGATCACTGGGCTAAGCACATGCTGCTGGCTATTCACTGTCTTGCTTCTGCTTACGGTTGGTCTGAAGCAGATATTTTGGGGCTGAGTGCGTGGCGCAGACAGGCTTATCTGGAGATGCTGTCATGAGTAATTTTTTGACATTATTAGCAAACACCGCGCTAGCACAAGCTGGTTTAGGCTCACCTGCTTTCGTGCAGCCACGTTTAGCTTCACGCTTTGAAGCTGCCGCAACAGATGAAGTGAACGACACAGAAGTGATAATGAACCCTACCCCTTCTCAGCTTAGAACCTTACCACTTAAAATCTTGCCGCCTGAAGGGCGTATTCCGCCAGCTTTACACCATCAGGAAGAGAGAGAAGCTACTGAATCTCCGCAGCCTCGAGACAATCTTTCTCGAGAGCCTATCACAGAACATTTAGTAGAACTTGAAACTAACCGTGATGTAATTACTCCAAGCATTCCCTCGTTACCCAGCCTTGATTCTCTCCCACACCTTCAATCGTGGGTACAGAATTTGCCTTTCACTCAAGCACCCGTAACAAAGCAGTTTCAGTTAACGCAACCTCAATCTCCTCCAGTGATGCACGAGCTACGAGAGAAAGAAAATTTGGGTGAAGTTCATACTCGACATCACACCCAGACAAGGCTCGAGGCTGTGACGAGAGAAAAATTGCTGCCAGTTATTCAACGAGAGATGGTGAATCTCGAGCTTCCTGATACACCACTCTTACAACCTGTAACACCACCAACACTGCTAAAACCAGAGGTGAAAGCTATGCAGCCTCAAACACCAACGGTTCAAGTCACGATTGGGCGGCTCGAGATTCGCGCAACGCCACAGCAAAAAACAGTGCAGCAACTCAACAAACCAACGGGCGTGATGAGTCTCGAGGAGTACCGCCGCAAGCGAGGGTTGGAATGAGTAACGCCCTAGCCATTTCTGCCACAACGTTGACCCTGCAAGCTCTCCTAACGCAGGCTACACCCAATGTAACGGCGTTGCCGCCTGACCGTGCTCGCAATGGTGGGGCAGGTGACCAGCTTAATTTATTTCTTTATCAAACCATGCTTAACTCTGCCTGGCGCAACATGGACATGCCACGCCAAGTCAAACCAGGTGAATCGGGTCACGCGCCCTTGCCCCTCAATTTGCATTATTTGATTACCGCTTATGGCGACAATGAAACCGACAGCCACGAAGTGTTAGGCAAGGCAATGAGTGTCTTGCACGACCACATGCTCTTGGATGCCGATGAAATTCGAGGTGCGACGCAAATTGACTTGCCCGATAGTGATTTACACCAGCAACTCGAGCGCGTCCGCATTACACCTGTACCACTTTCCATAGAAGAGATTTCAAAGCTGTGGAGCGGTTTTCAAACACAGTATCGGCTCTCAGCTGCTTATGAAGTTTCAGTGGTGCTGATTGAAAGTACACGCCCCACTCGAACACCGTTGCCCGTGTTGCAGCGTGGCAAAGATGATCGCGGTGTGACGGCACTTGCTTCGGCTACACCTACGCTCTCAACCATCATTCCTGAACATAAAATGCCTGCTGCTAAGTTAGACAGTTTGCTCACGCTCGAGGGGCAGAACTTAAACAATGATTTGAAAGTGCGCTTTAATAATTTTAGGTTCGAGAACCCACTCGAGCTTACACCTGAACCAGGAGGTAGTGGGGGTCAGTTGAAAGTTCGTCTTCCGAGTGGTTCACCTGCCATGAGTGAGTGGCTGGCTGGAGTTTATACCGTGTCGCTCTTAACAACACTGCCAGATTTACCACCTTGGACGAGCAACGAGTTAGCCCTAGGTCTAGCACCGACGATTACACTTTCCTCTCCAAATGCTGCGGTCGGTGACATGCTAACCATCATTTGTACACCGCGCTTGCACCCTGAACAACGAGTGCTCATTCTCTTTGCTGACCAGCAACTGCAACCACAAACCATTACTACACCCCTCGATACAACGCAGCCCACTACCTTGACCTTTCAAGTCCCTAATGCCACGAATGGTGAATACATAGTGCGCTTGCGTGTGGATGGCGTAGACAGTTTGCCATTCAGGCTAACAGGTACACCACCACGTCTCGAGTTTGATCCTAGTCAAAAGCTGGTGCTAGCGTGACGGTAGATCAGTGGCAACAAGGCAATGACGAATTCTTGTCAGCAGCGTTGGCGTGGTTGCGGCTTAGGCTGGAGAAGTTGGCTAAGGGAAACAATCCACCTCCGTCATCACAACCAACGGAGCATCGTGGTCTGTTTGGAAAACGTAATACTATGGCCGCACTGCCCGCACCATCGCACGATGATGAATTGCAACGTGCCACCGAAGCGATGAACGCGGTTGAAGCGAAGATCGAACCTGCCCTCAAATTTATTGGTGAGCGTTTAGGATTAAGTACCTTTGAACGGCAAGTGTTATTGCTTTGTTCTGCAATGGAGCTAGATACACGCACAATCGAGTTATGTAATCAAGCACAGGGTCGGCCTTATCCAACCTTTGCCTTGGCACTTATACTCTTTGACACTCCTGCTTGGGATGTGCTTTCACCTGAACGCCCTTTACGCTATTGGCGACTTTTAGAAATTAACCAACCCGCCGCGCAACCGCTTATTACCAGCAGCCTCCGTGCTGATGAACGTATTGTCAATGCGCTCAAGGGTCTTAACTATTTAGATGACCGCCTAACACCGTTGCTCATGCCACTCGAGCCCACCCGTCAAACTCTGCCACCTTCACAGCAACGTGTCGTCGAGACGGCAAGAGCTTACTTACAACACAATCATTCAGGGCAGCCTTTTCCTCTTTTAGAACTGGTAGGTTCTGATGCAATGAGCTCGCAGCTTATCGCACGTACTATTGCTATGAGTCTCGGCTTGCCGCTCTACCGTTTGCCCTTTGACGCTCTACCAACCATGACGAGTGAACTCGAGACCCTGGCGCGTTTATGGCAACGTGAAAGTTTGCTTTCGCCCGTAGCCCTTTTGATTGAAGCCCATGATTTAGAAGAAAGTTCTGCACAGTACGGTGCCCTCAAACGTTTTTTGTCACGTATCAATGGCATCACCCTATTAGCCGTTCGTGAAGTCTCTCCTGAGTTAGGGCGCAATGTAGTTGTCCTCGACATTGCCAAGCCAACCCAGAGTGAACAGCGTGAAACTTGGTTGCAACTAGCAGAAGACGAAGGATTAGCTGGAGCGTTAGCAGCACAGTTTGATTTGAATGTAGAGACCATTCAGCATATTGCTAGTGAAAATCCATTTAATAGTGAAAGCCAAAGCAGCAAAGAACGTTTGCCAGAAATGTTATGGGATGGTTGCCGCAAGAACACGCGGCCACGTTTAGAGAGTTTGGCGCAGCGTATTGAAACCAAAGCAACGTGGGAACATTTGGTATTGCCCAAACTCGAGACCAAACTTCTTCGTCAACTCACTGAGCAAGTGCGTGAACGCAGCAGAGTTTATGACACCTGGGGCTTTGCTGAAAGTATGAACCGAGGTCTGGGCATCAGTGCGCTCTTTGCAGGTGAAAGTGGCACGGGCAAAACGATGGCGGCGGAAGTCATCGCCAATGATTTAAGACTCGACCTCTACCGCATTGACCTATCTAGCGTGGTGAGTAAGTACATTGGCGAGACAGAGAAAAACTTGCGAAAACTTTTTGACGCGGCGGAGAACGGCGGTGCCATTCTCTTTTTTGACGAAGCTGACGCGCTCTTTGGCAAACGCAGTGAAGTCAAGGACGCTCATGACCGCTACGCCAATATTGAAATCAATTATTTATTGCAGCGCATGGAGCAGTATCGAGGTTTAGCGATTCTTGCCACCAATATGAAAAGTGCGTTGGATGTCGCCTTCGTGCGTAGATTGCGTTTTGTCGTGAATTTTCCTTTCCCTGCTGTGTCTGAACGCAAACGGATGTGGCAAAACGTGTTTCCCACAAGTACGCCTGTCGCTGGTCTCGATTATGAACGGTTAGCGAAACTCAATTTAACGGGTGCAGGTATTCATAATGCGGCACTAAACGCAGCATTCTTGGCAGCGCGTGGTAGTGGTGTAACGATGAAAGAGGTGCTCGAGGCTGCCCGTTATGAGTTTAGGAAACTCGAGCGACCTATTAACGAAGCTGAGTTCCGTTGGGATGAAGCAAAAGATACGAAGACCTATACAGCGAATGTTTACGCACACAGTTCTTAGTTCTTCTAAGGAGGTTTGACATGAAAGCAGCAAAGCCTACAGCCCCTGCTACTAAAGTTGTAAGTGAGGAAGTTTTTCGTCAGGTTTATGAGTCTCCGCAAGCCCTGCCAGGCAAAGAGTGTTGGGTCACGAGCAGTGAAGACGTAAGAGAGATTGAACGTCTTTTAGGCATGGAGCGTAAAACGATTGGAGCACCCCTGTGGGTGAGTGGTGACAGCCGCCATTGCCATAAGTGTCAGCGTGAAACGAGTTGGCTCGATATTGTTGCCTCAGCCCTCAGCCAAGTTCACCGCAAAGAGCTATTGGTGAGGGTCATTTTGGGCGATAAAAAATATGTCAACACCGAAGCTCCCAGAGCAATTGAGGGTGTAGTTTGTTACACCTGCCAAACACCGATTTTAGATTTGCGAAGTTTCAAATGTCACAATTGGGCTTATGCTAAACCTGCTTTGCTCGAGGTTTTAGAGCGTGTTAAGCGTCACGAACTGTCATGAACATCGAGCTTCACATTGAACGCTTGGTGCTGGATGGTGTGCCTTTGAGTCGTGTTCAAGCACAGCATATGCAAGGAATGTTGGAAGTTGAGCTTTCACGCTTACTGAGTGAAGGTGGGCTTGCACCGCAACTCTTACAAGGTGGAGCAGTTCCGAGTTTGCGCGGTGGAGAGATCATTGGTTCTGAGAGTTCTCGAGGGTTAGGTCAGCAGGTGGCGCAGGCTGTTTACGGGGAAGTTGGGGGTAAGCGTGAGTGAGCACGTACAAACTCAAAAAAATTTAATGCCGACAGTCTCGAGAACGAATAGAGTCATGCTGCAACGCAAATGTACTTGTGGCAACCACACGGTAGCGGGGGGCGAGTGTGAAAGCTGCAAAAAGAAAAAACTGAACCTCCAGACAAAACTCAACATGAGTGACCCTGGAGACAGATACGAGCAAGAAGCAGACCGAGTTGCTCATGACGTGACGGGAACACCTGTACACGTTGCACCACCTCAACTTCAGCGTTTCTCAGGACAGCCAGACAAGCAAATAAATGCACCTCTTAGTGTGGCCCAAGTCCTTGCCAGTCCTGGAAGAGAATTAGAGCCAACGCTAAGACAAAGTATGGAGCGGCGGCTTGGTCACGACTTCTCCAAAGTAAGAGTGCATACTGACACGACTGCTGAACAGTCAGCTCAGGACGTGAACGCCCAGGCGTACACGGTGGGACATAATGTTGTGTTTGGAGCGGGTCAATTTGTACCAGAAACACATAGAGGTCAATTTTTGCTTGCTCACGAATTGGCACATGTAGTGCAGCAGAGCACTACAGTACACACGCCACACGCCATTAACCATCCTAAAAAAGTTAACAACGTTGAGAACGGGCTTGTTGGAAAAGGGGAGAGCAGTTCGCTGCTGACACAACCTGGCTTCAGGCTTCAACGTAAAGTAAGTGTTGACAAACCTAAAAACTTAATCGCTAATCCTACTGGTAAAGGTCTGAAGCAAAGCAACGCCGAGACTGTGGAAAGTTACCTACAGACACTTTGTTCGGGAGGTGCTGTTGCCGTTGACAAGGGGAATGGCAACATTAGTTTGGCCGTAGATTTTTGTCCAACGCCCCTGCCTCCTGGTTTTAGTGGTCCGCCTGCCCCTGCACCCGCCGACATGTCTAAGGAACCAACGGGCTGTGGTTGCCTGTGCGACATGGTTGGTTCTACCAAGGACTACATCATTGTCGTTGATGACAAAGACTGGCCGCATACACTAGGGCAAGTGGTAACCACGCCTTCACCCAACAGCTCTAAGCTGTGGGGTACAGCAACGGTAAGTGGCAAGGCAGCAACGATAGACCCCTGGTTAGTGCTTGGTCATGAATTATGTGGACATGCTTGGCTTGCCGAGAAAGGTCTTCCAGACGATAATGTGACGCGGGGTGAGGGGGGGCATCAAGAAACAGTAAGCCGCGAAAACCAACTGCGCCAAGAACATGGTATCGAGGAGAGGGGTGGATTTAAGGACCCGTACTGTGGCGAGTCTTTCTGGAAGGATAAAGCTAAGCCAGGCAAGATAAACTGGTCTTCCTATTTAAGCAAGTGTATGGCTTGGCGAAAGAAAGCTTACGGCGGGAAATACAAAATTAGCGACCAAATACCCTGAAAGGCTAACGGATGCAGCGCGTTCCAGTCGAGCAAAAGGTAGCAGTGTTTATCGAAAACGTAGATGTGCAGGTGGGTCCACCCTCATGGCGTTTGGAGTACGTAGTTCGTAACTCGAGTGAGGCGATCATCTGGCTAATTGTTGACGAGAGTTTGAAGTTCCAACTCGAAAACAATCACATCGAACTCTCCTACGCACGGGGGCAGATGCAATCTGGTGTGCAGGCATTTGGCTACTTCAACCCCAAGGTCACCAAAATCTTACCAGGTGAGAGTTTGCGTCAATCAGTAAACCTAAGTTGGCCTCAGTCTCTCAGCACTCTTTGGAACGCTGAGCGTAAGGCAGCACCCTCTCCTGGTGAGTACGAGGTATCAATACGGGTAGGCATTGCGCTAAAAGAAGCACCAGAGCCTCCAAAACTTGGTGAAACTATCGAGGCTTCCGTTTTGCGCTGGCAAGAGGAAGTAGTAAGCCCAGCCATGCGAATTAGGATTCCACGCTACCTATAGTTTGGTTGGGTTTATGGCACTTGCAGGAGGAGACTAACATGTCCGAAGCACACTCTCTAACACGGCAGTTCAGTGGTCTAAGTCCTGCGAGAATAACTAACGTCATGCTGCAACGCAAGTGTGCCTGTGGCGGCACACTTGGACTCACAGGCGAATGTGAAAATTGCCGTAAAAAAAGGGAGACTCGAGAGCAGAGCTTGCAACGGGCGGCTGTAGACTCGAGTCCTGTGGGTGATGTACCGCCGATTGTGCATGATGTTTTGCAATCTCCTGGACAACCTCTTGACAAAGAAACAAGGGCTTTCATGGAACCTCGTTTTGGGCATGATTTTAGCCAAGTGCGAATCCATGCAGATGCCAAGGCAGCGGAGAGTGCAAGGGCAGTGAAGGCTCGAGCTTACACGGCTGGTCATCATATTGCCTTTGCAGGTCGTGAATACCAACCAACAACACGCTTGGGACAACAATTACTCGCGCACGAATTAACACATGTTGTGCAGCAGCAACAGGGATTAGCTAAAGCAGGTATAGATTCTCCCTACAGTAGTGCAGAAAGAGAGGCTGATAACAACGCTCGTCTTCTCCATAGCTCTGCCCACTTGCAATTTACCCGACCACCCTCTGTCCTTGCTCGTCAGGCGGATTCTACAACCACGACAGTTCAAGAACCTACAGGGCCTAATGACTGTAGGCTCGAGCAGCACCACGCTATTGAACCTGCTGTTCATGAAAGCCTAAATTGGTTGCAGCAAGCGGTCTCAAAACTGGATGCTTTTATTACAACACCTAACCAAGCCTCTAATGCTGACGCTCGCAACGCCTTACAAAGACATTTCCACACCGTTGACCCCACTATCGCTAGACAAGTACGAGACCGCTTAGAAACGATTCGTACTGATATGACGAGCCGCAATCCTTTCACTGTCGAATGCCACACAGATACTGACTCTACTTGTTCCACTTCTGGTGCCTACGTGCCAGGTGACAACCGAAGCATGATCGTTTTCTGCCCTACCTTTTTTAGTAGTTCTATAAGCTGGCGTGTCGAGACCCTCATTCACGAAATGGCTCACACACTTTTGGGAGGACCTCATATCACTGACAGGGGTTATGGTTCAGATCGGGTGCTTCCCTATTTGAGTACGGCAGAAGCACTCACTAATGCAGAGTCTTTTGCTTTTCTCGCTCAAGAACTAGGCACGGGTAGTGTTCCTCAAACCAACCCACCTACCGATGATATAGCTAGTGACTGTGGTTCACAAGTAACCCAATTGGTTCAAATTGCAATTGCTAGGGCGCAACGCTGGAATAGGGATTCTGAAAACATTTCTGGGGATGCCCATCCAGACATGATTAACAATTCAGCAGACTTGTTTACCCGGCATCTAGGCAATAATACGCCAGCTACCCGAGCGGCAGCTCTGCAAGTTTACCGCAGCATGGTCAATCGTCTTCATTCATCTATTGATGTGCGCTGTGATAGTAAAAACTGTGGCAGCCGCAGAGCCTACGGGCGCACAGGTTCAGACAATATGGCCGCAGGGGCTATTACAGGAGGCATCCTTGGTGGTCTTGCTGGTGGAATAGTGGGTGGACTCTTGGGGGGTCTTGCTGGAGTGCTGCTTGGAGGCTTATTAGGTGTAGGTCTTGGCATGTTGATTGGCACGGGGATAGGCGCGCTTGCCTCCTCGAGTCCCCAAGTTTATATTTGCCCCACTTGGAAAGATCAAGCCAGCGAAGCTGATCGGATTGAGAGCATGTTGGCAGCTATCTATGAAGCTCATGCTGGACTAAACGCAGCCGATAGTCTCAAGTATGCACAACTTGCCAGAGCCATTAATGCAAGTTATTTCAAAATCTAAGGCGATGCTAAATGAAAGACTATCTTAAATTGGTTCAGACCGAAAAAGCGCAGGTGAATTTGCAAGGTAAGCAAGCCAAGCGAAGTGAGCTTGCTGGTGTTCCACCCATCGTCCATGACATATTACAAAACCAGGGAGAACCCCTCGAGCCACAAACGCGCAGCAGCATGGAATCCCGTTTCGGACACGACTTCAGTAGCGTAAGGGTTCACACAGATGCAAAAGCAGCAGAGAGTGCTCGAGCCACCCACGCCTCAGCCCTCACCGTAGGTCAAGATATTTTATTTAGTTCAGGACACTACAACCCCAAGACGTTCGCAGGTAGAGATTTACTCGCACACGAATTAGCTCACGTCGTACAGCAAGAAAAAGGGAATGATGATGGCACATCTACAAATGCACTCGAGTTTGAAGCCAATCGCACAGCTCAAACAACGAGTAGTGGACAACCCACCCAGGTTTCTTTAAGTGCGCCTTTGGGCATTCAACGACAACCCCTTTCAACACGGGCAACAGCTACAGTGACCCGCCAAGAAGCCCAGCAAGCCTTGGAAAATAGGCTCAACCAAACGCTACAACTTCAGCGTCAGATGCAAGGTGATAACGCCCGGCGCAGTTTGCGCGTAACACCTGAAGTAAAAACAGCCGTGCTGCTCATGTATCGCAATGATCCAGATATAGGACATCAAATCAGCATTCAAGGGTGGCTCGAGAGCAAAATATTTCCTAGCGAGGTCACCGAGTTCGCGCAGCAGGCAACTCGTTATCTACCCGAGCAATTGCCCATAGCCAACATTGCACATTTGCAGCGCACCCCGACTGATGACCGCTCCACCCTTGGGCGTGTGCGTGACGTGGTAGAGCGTTCTGCGCCAGGCGAACCAGGACCAGACTCACCCACTGTCAGAGCCACTCCGCCCCATGAACCAACTTCCACCGAACGCTTCGATAAATTTATGCAAGACCAAGAACGAAATACCCGTCGGGAGCGAGGTCTACCCGAGCCTACTCAGATTGGACCTGGCTCTATAGATGTATTACGAGTGGGGAGAATTCTTTCTGGTTTACCAGGAGCCATCAACCCGCCGCACCGCACAAGCCCTGCACCTCAGCCTCATAGTTATGCTGAGGTCGAGCAGGCTATAGAGCAAATCACTAGTAACAGCATGACACCAGCTTCATTACGTGGCACAGCCCAAGCTAATGGTTTTCCTGATGCTCAGGAAGTAGCTCGTAACCTGACCCGATTCTTGGACATTGCTCAACAGCAAAGGCAAGATTCTATTGCCCTTGACTTAGGAGCTTATACAAATCAACAAGACGAAATACTCCAAGGCTTCCGTGAGGTGTTGCGAGTTGTGGTGAATGCTTTGCCTCACCATGCCAGCAGTGTGAGGACTGTTATCGTCACGATAGGTGGGCGGCAGCGTTGGGTGCCGGTGCCTCGAGTGGAACCCGCCAATCCCTAAAGCCTCGAGGTAACTATGAAAACGCTTGCAAAACCTCTAATCTCAAATCCTCAGCAGAACCGCGCGCTCCTCTTGCAACGGGCAGCGGTGAACAGCGAAACTGTGAGTGACGTGCCCTCTATTGTTCACGAGGTTTTGCAATCATCAGGGCAACCGCTCGATGGGGAGACTCGAGAGTTTATGGAAGCACGCTTTGGGCATGATTTTAGTCAGGTGCGCCTGCATATGGACGCGAAGGCGATAGAGAGTGCAAAGGCAGTGAATGCGCTAGCCTATACAGTTGGAAAAGATATTATACCAAATCTTTACGGTAGTGACGCATAAGATGTAAACTAAGGGATGAGCCGAAAGGTAGACCCGATTGAGTGGGAAGAAAATCCAGAAAAGCTAGAGAAGCTGTACCGACAGGAGAAAAACGTAGAGAAGCGC
>JBOFGY010000299.1:0-2357 GCA_051649365.1 Trueperaceae bacterium | reverse complement strand
ATAAGCTGGCTGAAAGACGACAGCGAAGAAAATAGCGAAGACCTACCCGAACCCGCAGCCCTGGCGCAGATGGCCATGACCGAACTAGCAGCCGCAATGGAAGAACTTAAAGGCATCTTGGCAGAACTGGGCGAGAGTGAAGAACAGCTCGAGGCCGTAACAGCATGAAAAACTCTCAACACCCTTGAGATAACTAGACTTTAGCCAAATTCTCGCACCACTGGTGCGAGAATTTTGGAAAATAAGCCAAAAGACTCTCGATGGTGTTGAGAGAACTAAAAACCCGCAACATTGTTGCGAGAAATAGAAACATGAGTCACCGGAATTTGGGCAATGTGCTGGCTGTACAGCCAGCGCATTGCTTTGTTTTGTCATTGCGAGGAGCATTTTCAGAGTGGAATAACCCTGAACAATGTACCTTGTGACGTTTGAAGTAGAGGAGCGACGAAGCAATCTCCCGCTACTACACTTCACTGCAAAGCGAGTGAGGAGAGATTGCTTCGTGGATGCAGTGAACGAATAGCTGAGTTGATAGTGATGGCACCCTAAACCTAGACTCGCAATGACGAAGGATTGTGAGATGTAAAATAAGCTCACGATATGCCAAAATGCGAAGCAATCTCGAGTCATCAAACAACTGACGAGGGATTTATACAATCGTTTCATACAAATCTAGCCAATCAGGATTCATCTTTTTGATAAGGTTTAGTTTGTCCTGACGTGAACCGCCTTTGATTTGCTTTTCCCTTGTAATGGCAGCACTCGCTGTTTCTGCTACTTCGTAATAAACCAAGTTTGTCACGTTATAACGCTTTGTAAAACCGTCGGCACGTTTTTCTTTATGCTCGAGGACACGGCGGATTAGATTGTTAGTCATACCTGTATACAGGACGCTACGACGTTTATTAGTCATGATATAGACGTAATACTGGCCCATAGAAAACAGTTTATGCCAGCGCGACGAAGGGGGATTGCTTCGCGGCTGTGTTCAGGCCAAACTTACTGACGTTTGGTACACCGCCTACTCAGGCTCGCAATGACTAGGAGGGGTGCAAGAGGAGTGGTGTAGGAAGAGTTAAAAGCGCGATTCAGGCAGGATCGAGCTACCGCCTAAAACTGGGGTAAACTAGAACCCATGCAACTCGGACAAGTAGAAACCATTCTGAATAATCACCAGCCTGACTTAAAAACTCTTGGAGTACGGCAACTGTACGTGTTTGGCTCAGTGGCGAGAGATGAAGCGAAGGCAGAGGGTGACATAGATTTTGTGGTGGAGCTAGACAACTACACCTTGAGAAATTTCATGGGTCTAAAGTTTGCCCTCGAGGAATGGCTAGGCAGACCCGTTGACCTGACGACCTTTGATAGTCTAAAGCCACTACTAAAAGATGAGATTGCCGAGGACTTACAGCGTGTCGCGTAAGCTCGAGCTTTTCTTGCAAGACATCTTAACAGCCGGGACGGATATTCAAACCTTCACCGCAGGACTCGACTACACGACCTTTCGCCAAACGCCTTTGGTGGTTCACGCCGTTATCCGAAACATTTTGGTGATTGGCGAAGCGGTAAAGCAGTTACCCCAAGAGCTACGCGACCAACGCCCCGAAGTTCCCTGGAAGCTCATTGCAGGAATGCGCGATATTTTGGTTCATGCTTATTTCAACACGGATGACCGCGTGTTGTGGGATGTGGTTGAAAACGAACTAAAGCCCTTGCGTGAAGCTGTTACGGTATTGCTAAAAAACATAGAGAGTGAACAATCATGAACGAAGAACTCGAGCTACCCCAAGGCTGGACTGTAGCCACGATTGGGGAAGTTGGTGAAATAGTCACAGGCACTACTCCTAATACAAAACATCGGGAATTTTATGGAGGGGATATAGCCTTCTTCAAACCAACTGACCTCAACTTGGGATTTCACGTTGATAAGGCAGATACTTACTTGACAACTGAAGGAGCTGAAGAAGCAAGAGTTTTACCCCCAAAGTCAGTATTAGTTACTTGCATAGGAGCCACAATCGGCAAGACAGGATTTTCTCGGGTGCCTAGTGCTACTAATCAACAAATAAATGCAGTCGTACCTAATTTAGTTGTTCCTGAATATTTATATTTTACTGTTATTTCTCCTGATTTCAACTCTCAAATAATTGATAATGCTTCGTCTACAACTCTCCCAATTCTGAATAAAAGTAGATTTTCCCAACTTGAAATTCCTCTTCCACCCCTCGAGGAACAGAAACGGATTGCGGGGAAGCTCGAGAAACTTTTGGCTAGGGTGGATGTGGGCTTGGAGCATCTAAACCGTGTGCCAGACATCCTAAAACGTTTCCGCCAAGCGGTGCTGGCTGCGGCGACTT
>JBOFGY010000298.1:0-2622 GCA_051649365.1 Trueperaceae bacterium | reverse complement strand
GACAGCGTTTCCTGTACGCATGGCTTTTCCCTTCGCGGTAGCCTTGTTCTAACGCGCTCTTTTGTTCCTTACTGAGCTTTAACTGCTTCACTGGACGACCCATATAGTAAGTTTAACTTAATTGTGTGCGACTACTATTTACCTCTATTTTTTAGGTAACGCAACAGTTACCCGCCTTTGTCCATCCTTGCGCTAAAATCAGCCTATGACTAAGCACCAAGCCATTGACCGCATCAATCAGCACCTCACCCAAATGGACGAGAAAGCCCTCGAGGGTTTACTGCTCTTTTTGGATTCTGCGTCTAAGCAAGAGGACGATGAAACGAGTGCGGTGTTAAAAGACCATTCAGACATCCTCGAGCGGGTCAAACGGCTAGATGATGGCACAGCTAAAACTATTCCCATAGAAGATGTTGCAAAAAAATATGGTGTCAAGCTGTGACCTACCGCGTAGAGTTTTCTGAAGACGCGGACAAAGACCTAGAAGACATTAGCGACAACCGAGTAAGAACCACCCTCATCAAACGCGCCTACGAGCTTCGTGATGAACCTGAGAAGCAAGGCAAGCCCCTAACAGGAAACCTCAAAGGTTTGCACAGCGTTCGTGCAGTTGGTCAACGTTACAGGATTGTGTATCGCATTAGGGTACTCGAGGTAAAACCCGTAGCCGCAAAAGGGCAAGAGAAAAACGTAGCACCCACCGTTGATAGAGTTGTTACTGTTGTCGTGGTGGGTATTCGCAAAGATGGCAGTAAGCATGATGCTTATGAAATTGCACGTAAGCGGCTAGGTAAAAAGTGATACAAAACTCGTAAGACCAAAATGTGACCACTGTAAGACCACTGAACACCTTTGACCATATTTCGCAACAGTTGACAGAAAACACTCTCAAAAAGTCCTTTGTAGAAGCTACGTTTTGCCCATATTTTACTGCTATTTACGCGCTTTCTAACTCGAAAACTGTTATACGGCTTTGTCGTATCTAGGGTTCAAATCCCTATCTCTCCGCCAAACATGCTGTGTAGGACGGTAAACGAAACTCCCCTGAATCATATGTTCGGGTGCTTTCGCTTTGCCATCCTACTAACAGGCAAGCAAAAAATTTTAGTCATCAGAAGAGCTGTTGGTGTGCCGCAGAGTTTGCCGGCTTCTCAATGGCAAAATGCCCACAGGTGTATATTGTGATGAATCATGGTGGACCATTCCTGGGGCATCCAGGGTTTACAGCAGTGGGTACGCCGACGACGAGTATTCAACGCTTGGCAGCCTTGCACTGCTACGACAAGGTAAGGCTCAAGCGACTGCTTGAAACACTTCGTGAAACCTAACTTGCTAAATCTTCGCCTGACATAATCCGCGTTGGTGTCAAGGGTGGCAGGGGAAGCTGCTGCAACGTGTAGCTGGATGTTGCAAATGAGAAATCTGTAAGCCTGTAACCACGCGAGAAATAATGCCCAAAGACTTCACGACTATGCTCGCGCCAGTGAACAGCTAGTGTTTGATTTGCTGCAAGTAATGCAGCAAAGTCATTGGGAATTTCAATGGTAACGTTCGAGTCCAGCTCGAGAAAGGTACGAACAGGTTTGCCATTTATAACTTCATTAGCGGGTGCGATTTGCGTGGTGGGCAAAAAGTCTTGCTGATTGCTGCGTTTGACAACGTTAGGATCGTTCAAGAACCATTCAGCGACGAGGCGGTCTGAAGGCGCACCCGCATTAATGCCTGGCATCACACCGTAATAATTTTCTTTATATGTGTTTGCGGTTGCGCCTAGTTTATGAATATTGAGGTGGGCATTAACGCTTCTTAGCGGGTCAAACGTCCAGCGTACGAGTTGAAGACCACGCGCTAAACACCAGTCACGCTGAAACCATTTGAGTCTGACACCTAGACCATACTTTCGGTAGGTTGGATGCACACCTAGTTTGTGCGAATGTTGAACATGCGGATTTCGAGTGGGGAAGGCAAAAAGGTAGGCTGCCAGTTCGTGAGCTGGTGTAAAAGCTCCTGCTAAAAGCCCACCTTCATCTTGAAGAGCGCGAAGTAAATCTTTGTCGTCGGGTAAATCATCTTGACCCCAGACGATACAATTGAGTTCTTCGGTTAGGGCAAGTTCTTCGATGCCACGAAGTTCTCTAATGTCAAACTCTGTCATAGCTTTAGAATATCCTTACGCAGTGTCACAGTATCTAAAAAATTCCAGTCAAGCGTTACGCCAATTCCCAGACCTTCAGGTACCGGCATGAAACCCTCGTCGGTCTCGAGCTTTTCACTGATAATATCTTGTTGCCAATAACGACTTGATGAACTCGTGTCACCAGGCTTTGTGAAGTTGGGTAAGGTCGAAAGATGAATATGCCCGCCCGATGCCTGACTCGAGCATTCCCCTACACCACACGGGCGCGCCAAAGGACATTGCAACATCATGAACACGCCGCAGCTTGAACTAAACTACGTTTGTCTAGGATTTTAGACTAACTCCATCGTAGCGACGCTGTTTTTTTAGGTCGTTCGATCGGGGTTTCAGCCACAGCTATACTCACAATATCCCACGGACTCTCCTTGCTGGCTTTTCTGCCAGGCAAGTGGAAGTCCTGGCGTTGTCACCATCATGCTTCTGTC
>JBOFGY010000297.1:0-22397 GCA_051649365.1 Trueperaceae bacterium | reverse complement strand
CTTTGTATCCTTTGATAAAGCTGTGATGGATTGGAATATGGACGTGCTACTAGAAAACTTAAAGGAGAAACGATGAAAGAACTCGAGAAACAATACAACCCCTTTAACGTCGAAACTAAATGGGTGAAGCGTTGGGCTGAAACACCTTATAAAGCGGATGCAATGTCGAGTAAGCCACCTTTTTGTATTGTCATCCCGCCGCCTAACGTTACAGGTAATTTGCATCTTGGTCATGCCTTTGACAACACAATGATTGATGTACTGACGCGCTTTAAGCGGATGCAGGGTTATGAAGCCCTCTTTCAACCCGGCACGGATCACGCAGGGATTTCAACACAAGTGCAGGTTGAGCGTGCGCTTAAAAAAGAAGGTAAAACAAAATATGACTTGGGACGTGAAAAATTTTTAGAGCGTATGTGGCAGTGGAAAGAAGAATATGGCGGCATCATCATCGAGCAGTTACAGCGACTTGGTGCATCGGCAGATTGGTCACGCTTGCGCTTCACGATGGATGAAGGGTTGTCGAAAGCGGTTCGCAAACAATTTGTTGATCTCTATCACAAGGGTTTGGTGTACCGCAGCGAAAGGATTATCAACTGGGACGCAGCAAGCCAAACGGTTTTGAGTGAGCTCGAGGTGGACCGTGAAGATAGACCTGGAAAACTTTATACCCTCGCGTATGCGCTCGAGGGTAAGGGTAGCATCAAGATTGCCACCGTTCGCCCTGAAACTATTTTTGCAGATGTTGCCATTGCAGTAAATCCACAAGACGAACGCTTTACGTCGCTTATTGGTAGAAAAGCGAAGATTCCCCTAACGAACCGCTATATCCCTATTATTGCGGATGAAGCCGTTGAAATGGATTTTGGCACAGGCGCACTGAAAATTACACCAGCACACGACCCTACAGATTTTGAAATAGGGGAGAGACATAATCTATCGCGCCCGAGCGTGATTGATTTGAACGCAAAACTTTTTGGGGACTTGGTGCCAGAGCAGTTTAGGGGTATAGATAGATTTGCGGCGCGTAAAGAGGTTGTTGCTGCCTTAGAAATATCAGGTGAACTCGTCGAAATGAAAGACCATACAATTTCACTGGGTCTCTCACAGCGCACGGGTGAACCCGTCGAGCCGCTGTTGTCCTTGCAGTGGTTTTACAACACGGAGAGCATTGCCAAGCGAATTCTTAAATCACTCGATTCAGGTGAAATAAAAATTTTCCCCGAACGCTACACGAAAGTTAACCGTGATTGGATGGAAAATATTCGCCCTTGGTGTATTTCGCGTCAGCTTTGGTGGGGTCACCAAGTGCCGGCTTGGTATGATGAGGCAGGAAATATTTATGTGCCAGACAGAGGCAATCCAGATTTAGATTGCGACCAAGACCCGCGCTATGCACACCTCAATTTGAAGCAAGACTCCGATGTTTTTGATACTTGGTTTAGTTCAAACCTTTGGCCGTTTTCTACCTTGGGTTGGCCAAACACAGAAGACCCGTTTTATAAAAAATTTTATCCAACCTCAGTTCTCGTTACGGGCTACGATATTATCTTCTTCTGGGTTGCTCGCATGGAGATGGCAGGTTACGAATTTACCGATCAGCGACCCTTCAAGCACGTGTTGTTGCATGGTTTAGTTTTGGATGAGAAAGGCCAAAAAATGTCGAAGTCGAAAGGCAACGGCATTGACCCCTTTGATGTCATTAATGAATTTGGTGCGGACTCATTGCGCTTTGCAATGGCATACGCGAGTACAGGTGGACAAGACATTCGCTGGGATGCACGGCGGGTGGAGATGGGCAGAAATTTTAATAATAAATTGTGGAATGCTACGCGCTTTGCCTTTATGAATTTGACCAACGATGCCGCTGTAAGGGTGAATGGCATGCGCCCCCAACACAATCAAAAACCAACGACATTAGCAGACCGTTGGATACTGTCACGCTTGCACCACGCGATTAAAGATATCACCACAAGTTTGGAAACTTACGATTTGGGTTTGGCAAACCGTGCTGCCTACGAATTTGTCTGGAATGATTTTTGTGATTGGTATTTGGAAGCAGCCAAACCCCAACTGCGTGAAGGTAACGCGGAGACAAAAGCTGTTTTACAAACGGTACTCGTCAACATCCTCAAACTTTTGCATCCAATGATTCCGTTTATCACTTCAGAGCTTTATGAAGCGTTTGGCTTTACAGAAGAATTGGGTTATGCAAACTGGCCCCTTGCAGAGGATGCTCTCCTTGATGAGGCAACAGAAAAAGAATTTGAGCATTTGAAAGATGCTGTTACTGCCACGAGGAATTTGCGTGCAGAAGGGAATGTGCCACCGTCGCAGCTTATTAATGTTTATGCAGAAGGTGCGGCCTCGAGCGTCCTCCACAACAACAAAGTCGCCTTTGAAATGCTCTCGAGAACTACCTTATTAAGTACTGCACCCGAAGGTGCGTCTTTATCGCAAGTCGTACCCGACATTGAACTTAAATTGCCTTTTGCCGGTCTTATTGATGTCAACGAGTGGAAAGCTCGTCAGGAGAAACGCTTAAACGACTTAAAGAAAACAATTGAAGGTAGTGAACGCAAATTGGCGAATGAAAAATTTGTACAGGGCGCACCCCCACAGGTTGTCGAAGAAGAGCGCAAACGTTTGACTGAATCAAAAGCACTGATAGAGGGAATACAGAAAAGTCTCTCGAGCCTTTCATAAAAACAAACCCCGCCTCGGCGCGTGAGGTGGGGTTTAAGCTAAGGAAGAATTTGAAGCCTACATCACCAACATGTGATGTAGGCTTAAGATAATTTCTCAATGTCAAGCGAATATCAGCTTTGCTTTTTGGCTCTTGAAGGTCGAGTAGTTTTTAAGGCTGTCTTGTTTATTGTCTTTGCTTTATTTACCTTCTTTGTTTCGTTCCCCTTTCTTGCTTTATTTACCTTTTTTGCTTCATGTGGTTTACTCGTTGCTTCCGTGGTTTCAGATGGTTTAGAAAATCCTTCAATAAAATCGTGCAAATCTTTGAAGAAGGTCGTGCTTGCCTCACCGAGCCAAGAGTTTTGCAACTCGTTGTAGAGGTCTAGTTTTTCTTCCTCGAGTCTTTTCGCTACGGCGGCTAAACCATAACTACGTTGAAGTTCGGGTAAACGACGAAGCTCATTTTGCGAAAATGTTGTTGCTTTGTTCTGGACGGTTTGCGACCACAGCACCGTTTCTGCGTGTAAAAACTTTTGTACTTTCGGTTCTAAAACTTGGAGGTCGTGTAAGTTGCCTGTGATATCTTGAAATCCTTTGAGCTTCTTAAGAAAAGATTTTGTCTCGCTTTCACCGAGTAACTCGAGCGTATAGCGCAGCCGCTTGGCGGCAATACGCGCTTCGTGAATAACATCGTCAGTGGGTTTTGCTATTTCACGGAGTAGTTCACGAAAGTCTTTGCTATGTGCTTGCAAAACCTGAGCAGTTACAGTGGCAAATGTTTCTTCTTTCGTTTTGCTTTTAGTGGTTTCTTGTGTTGAAACCGCCCTCGAGAAGATGACCGCTAATTTTTCAGCCGCTTTCGTCGTAGCGTTCTGAACTTTTTCTAAATCGAGTGTTTTTGTGTTGACAAGTTGCTCGAGTAAATAAGTGATGCCAACACTTTCTGTGTCATCTGCTTTAGTTTTTTGGTTTCTTAACCACACAATATGGACATCAAAATCGCGCCCTTTACTCGTTACGTCCATGATGTCTGCAAAACGTTGACGATGCTTTTTAGCTTTGAGATAAGGCTCGTAAGACTTGAGAAAACTTCTCAGGCGGCGCACACTCACGCGAAAATCGTGCAGAGTCTCTTGGTCTTCAGCGCTCAGCCCCTGGGTTTGCTCGTTTACTTTGTTTAGAAGTTGTGTACCGAGTTGTTTCACGACGATAGAGATGGAGTTATTCATAGTCATAGAATTTCTAGTATAAAGAGAATTGGCCTGACGTTTGTCAGCTTATGGGAAAATTTGATACTACAATGACCTTTGAGAAGTAGTGGTACTGACTTTCCCTCCTAGCGAAGTATTCACCGCTGTTAATAATCGTAATTAGTCTCACCTTATCTCGAACGGGTCTCATGCAAGGCTGAACAGAACAAGAGTTGACTATACTGCTTAAAATTAAAACTAGCCTTGAGGACTCGTAACTAACACGGATTCCGATTATTCCCTTACAAGACTTTGGAACCTCTCCTACGTATTGCTATCGTAAGCTCTTTTCATGGAGCCCTGTTAGCATAGCCTATGCATTCTGATTCAGCTTTTCATAGAGACCCGAAAGCTCTGTTCACTACACTCTCACATCTTCGTGACGATGTGGTCACAAAAGGCGAACAAAGACTTAAAACCTGGCAAGCTATAATTGAGCGAAAAGATTTTTTGCTTAGTGCTGAGAATTTAGCGCACTACCTCGAGCTGCGAAAACACGATTTGCGGCCTTTGCAAGCAGGACTTTCCTACTGGGGCTTATCTTCGCTTGGGCGCACAGAGTCTAGGGTGTTGCCACAACTCGACGCAACCCTAGCAAGTCTTGCCGCTGTAACGCAGTCCAAACAAACCTTTGTGCGACCTGAGCCAGCAACCTTTGAAGCGGGTTTGGAGCGACTAAGAGCGCAAAAACGTTTGGTCTTTGGTCGTGATAAAAGCCCACGCCGTGTTCGCATCATGGTGACAATGCCAAGTGAGGCTGCGACGAATAAAAAATTGATTGAAGACTTGCTCGAGCATGACATGAATGTCGCGCGTATCAACTGCGCCCACGATAACGCAGAGGTTTGGGGTGCGATGATCTCCAACATCCGCGCCGCTTCTAAAACGTTAGACAAACCTTGCCGTATTCTCATGGATTTGGCTGGCCCCAAAGTACGAACACGGCAGGTCACCTTAGAGAAAAAATGCCATAAGGATGATATCTTTTATTTGGCTGTAGACGAAGCAGCCCTCGAGGGCGAAGGTGTAACCTTTGATGTTCCTGAGGTGTTGGAAAAGTTGCAAGTTGGTCACCGCGTCTTCTTTGATGATGGTCAACTTGCCTCTGTAGTGGAAGAAAAAATCTTTTGGGATGATGAAGTTGTTGCTGTAAAACTGCGCGTCACGCACGTTTCACCCAAAGGTAAACGTCTCAAAAAAGATAAAGGTATTAATTTCCCTGATGTAGATTTATCTCTAAGTCCATTGACGGCAAAAGACTTAGAAGATTTAGACTTTGTAGTCGAACATGCCGATAGTGTAAGTTATTCTTTCGTCCAACGGCCCGAAGATGTCGTGTTATTACAGACGGAACTGCACGCGCGCTTAGGTCGTAAATCTTTATTGCCGCTCGTCTTGAAAATTGAGACGCGCCTTGCTGTGGCAAATTTACCTCGCCTTATTGTCGCGGCTGCTGCTAAGCAACCCTTGGCTGTTATGATTGCACGCGGTGACCTTGCAGTAGAGCTTGGTTTTGAACGGTTAGCGGAAATGCAAGAAGAAATTTTGTGGCTTTGCGAAGCTGCCCACGTTCCTGTGATTTGGGCTACCCAAGTGCTCGAGAGCTTAGCAAAAAAAGGGATTCCTTCGCGGGCCGAAGTCACGGACGCAGCGATGGCCGAGCGTGCGGAATGTGTGATGCTCAACAAGGGCCCTTATATCGTCGAGACCGTAGCCCTACTGGATAATGTGTTAAAGCGGATGCAAGAGCATCAAACAAAAAAAACGGCCCAACTAAAGGCTTTGAAATCTTGGGTGAAATAAAGTAGGTGGCGAGGTTGTTGATACTCACTATGAACAAGCTTATGGCTCTGCTAGCTCATCTTCATCGGCTTCGCTACGAAGAATAAGAATATCGGCATTTCTATTCGCTGCAAGCAGGCGACTTGAGAATCGCTGCTGTCCTAGTTTGAATTTAGGTTTAGGACTTTCTCCAATCAAAACTTGCGTAATACGTTGCTCGTTTAAAAATGGCGACAACGCTTCAATAGCATTTGTTCCCTCGAGTTGGTAGAACTGCCCACCTAATGATTCGGTGATAACACGGCAGGTGTCTAAGAATTTTTCTTGTTCTCTCGAGATTTTGCGGTTTCTAATATGGACGACGAAAAGTTCACCGTCCAGACGTTGTGCCAAGTGAGCCCCCCGCCGAATGAGCCGTGTGGCGTTTGGTGTTGCGGTAATTGCTGCCGCAATGCGCTCTTTGATTCCTGTGGGCTCCGTGAGATGACTTTCTTCAACGACACCAGCAACCTGGCGTAAAGCAAGTTCACGCAAAATGCTTAGGTTCTCAAAGGTATAGAAATTATTTAGCGGTCTCGAGTATTCTTTTGCTCGTGGTGGGTTTTGTTGCTGATGTGGTGACACCACAAGAACTTGTTGTGGCACTTACGTACAATGTGGCGATTGCGCTAGCGGGTTTAGTCTTTTCAAAAAGATTTACCTACATCATGTTAGTTGCAGCTCTCTTAGCAAATACTCTTGCGGGCATTATTAATGCTGGACAAAGAATCTATGACTTTATTGCCGTGTTCAACCGCGTACTGGCAGCACTTTCGTTTCTACTTGTTGGTTATATGACGCTCGAGCTATCACGCATCACAACTTGCCTCACAGCTTTAGGATTTGAGCAAGCCCGTACAGAGCGCGAAGATGCCCTACGAAAATTTTTTGCAGAAGTGAGCGGGACCTTTCGTTCACAAGATTTTTTAGGACGTACTGCGGCGGAACTGCGCAGCTTACTTCAAGCTGAAAGTGTCGTGATTAGTGGGCTATCACGCAACTGCTTGACTTTACCAAGAGCAAGTGATCCAACGACACTTACATTTGCCTCAGGGGAAACAGCACCTTGGGTTGTAGCTGCAACCCCCACAAAAGATATACCCACTTTGTCGGCACGTTTAGACACGGACCTCGTGACGGTTGGGCGTTGGCAAAGGCAAAATGATTATGACCTTGTCGTGATAGCTCGCCGCCCTAAAGCAAGGCAGCCAGAAGTTTTGCTTGGTGAGGCGTTGCGAAATCTCGAGCCGCTTTATGAACGAGCTAAACTTTTAGAAGACATAGATAAACAAAACGCAGAACTCGCTCGGCGTAACGCCGTCATCCGCGATTTGGTATATGCCTTTTCACACGATATTCGCACACCACTGATGGCGCATCTCGTGAATATGCAACAAGCCCTCGAGGGTGCGTTTGGTGAGTTGTCCGAGGATTACAAACGCACTCTTCAAAATGGACTCCGCGCTAATAAAGATTTGCTCGACTTAGCTGATTCACTGCTTCTTATCGCCCGCTACGAAAGCGGCGAAGAAGCACCCCAGGTTACAACGGTTGATGTTGCATGGTTGCTGCGCGATGTTATTTCGCAGCAACGCGAAACAGCAGAGGCGCGAAACATTAAGATTGCTTGGGATGCTCCAAACACGTTAACGATGTTAGGCCGGGCCAACGAACTCAAGTGCGTGATGCAAAATTTACTTAACAATGCGCTTGAATTTTCACCTGACGGTGGCTTTGTAAGCGTGAAACTCGAGCGTTTCGACCATGACCTCAGTGCTCAAGGCTTGCAGTTAGAAGTTTTAGATAGAGGCCCAGGTATTTCTGAAGAGCAAGAAGCTCGGTTGTTCCAAAGGTTCTCGAGTGGCCGCGCTGGTGGTGGGATTGGTTTGGGACTTTATTTGTCCAAACAAATCGTCGAAGCCCACCATGGCCGCATTTATTATGAACCCCGCGAGGGTGGCGGAAGCCGTTTCATCGTGTGGCTGCCCCTTGTCGCGGAGCTTGTCACCCATTGAACGTTCTATCCTATTCGTATTTACTAAAGGTTTTTCCACAGATTACACGGCTTTACCAGATAGAGGACGCTTGTTTCTGTGTAATCTGCGTAATCTGTGGATAAAAAAGTTTTTAAGGTGCAAAGGGTAAAAGTCTTAAAGTACTTAATGCAACTGCAAAAAAAGTTTTCGCCCCGTATTTTGCAAATCGCATCGTTGTGCTCGAGATGCATACCTCTGTAAAGTTTGCGGTTGATACTTTCTGTCTTCTATCAGCTGTTCCTTATTTCTTTCTATTGCTACGCTAAACCTATGTCTTCTAAAGTTACTGTTTTTATTGTTGAAGACCATGCTTTCACCCGTGATGGTTTACGTGTGGCGATTAACCGTGGTGAAAACTTGGAGGTAATTGGGGAAGCGCGTAGCGGGGAAGAGGCCATCGAACGTCTTGCCCAGCATGAACCTCATGTCGTGGTGATGGATATTGGTTTACCAGGTATAGACGGCATTGAAGCAACGCGGCAAATCAAGATACGTTTCCCAAAGGTACGTGTGGTCATGCTCACAGCGCACAGACTCGAGAACGAAGTCGTGGCAGCCTTAGCTTCGGGTGCAGATGCCTACTGCTTAAAATCTACGGACGCTGCTTCGCTGCTCCTAGCCGTTCAAGCAGCTGCGCTGGGTTCGACCTATCTCCGAGCCTCAAATCGCAGGACTCGTTCTAGGACGTGTAAGCATTCCTGATACGACGAATCAGCCACTGTCGCCTCGAGAACTCGAGACGCTTCACCTTATTGCTGAAGGGTTGAGCAACAAACAAATTGCCGAACGCTTAACCATCAGTGTGGCAACCGTAAAAACCCATGTTGAAGATATTTTGAGTAAACTTTCTGCTTCTGACCGAACGCAAGCCGCTGTCAAAGCTTTGCGTCAGGGCCTTATCTAACACGGCTTTATTCGACAACTTTATCTGACAAAGGCATTACATTTGTCTTTTAGACTCCGCCTAGATATAGTTGTGAATTTAGCACAGCAAACTTAACGGAGGTCATTATGTCACTTGATAGTAAATCATTAAGTCAAGTCGCGTCGTCAAATCAAGCTAAACAAAGTTTGTGGCATCAACTTTTAGATAAAAAGATTTCACGTCGTGCCATGCTGCAAACTGCAGTCGCCGCAGGTGCAACAACAGGTTTGCAAGTTGTCAATAACGCCGAAGCTGTTTCCAATAACGGTGCACCGGTTATTGAGGTGAGCAACACACCTTCATCTACCCTGCCTTTTACACCTATCGAAATGACGAGAGCTGACACGATAACCTTGCCTTCGGGTTATTCCTTTCAGGTCTTGGCACCTTGGGGCGAAACCATGAATGACGCAGGGGACACGATTGGCTTCAATCACGATTTTGTTGGGCTTTTTCCTGTAGATATGTTGGAGGGTGGCCGCTCCGCAACCGACGTTTTGCTCACAATTAATCACGAATATCCAAATGCGCTTTTTGTCGGTGGTAACACTGAAAATCCTTCCGACCCTGCGCAAGTCACTGCGGAAAAAGAGGCGATGGGTGTGTCCGTCGTGCGCGTGCAAAAAGACGGCACCTCTTGGAACATTGTCAAAGACCCGCGCAACCGCCGCATTAATGGTTTAGCCGATATTGAACTTACTGGCCCCGTTGCAGGCACAGAAATAGTGGCAGGTGCAACAACAGTAAAAGGAACCATTGGGAATTGCTCGGGTGGACAAACACCTTGGGGAACCCTGTTAACTTGTGAAGAAAATGTAGATGATTACGCCGAAACGTGGGGCAGTGATTACAACCCCATGCACCAAGGTTGGGTAACAGAGATCGATCCTTTTACCGCAGACTCTACACCTAAAAAGCATACAGGGTTGGGACGCTTCCGTCACGAAAATGCGTCTGTAACCGTTGCAGGAGATGGTCGCGTTGTGGTGTACATGGGCGATGACAAGCGCGGTGCTTGTGTGTACAAATTTGTCTCGCGTGGCACTTACAGTGAAACCGATAGAGTTGCGAATTTGAGTTTGCTCGAGACCGGTGATCTCTACGTAGCCGATTTTGGTAAAGGTCAATGGCTCCTTCTCGACTACGATAGAAACCTCGCACTGAAAGAAGCCGTGAGCGAAGAAGACGGCACGCCGCTCTTCAAGAGTCAAGCTGAGGTATTAGCGGACGCGCGTGCTAGCGCACTGGCTATTGGTGCCACACCCGTAGACCGACCTGAAGACATCGAGATTCACCCGAAAACAGGTGAAGTCTATATGGCCTTTACCAATAACTCTGAACATGGCAATTACTATGGTCAAATTATTAAACTTGGTGAAGCGGATAACGATTGGGCTGCGGAAAGTTTCAAATGGGAAGTATTTGCGGTTGGTGGTCGCCAGAGTGGGTTTTCTTCACCTGATAATATGGTCTTTGACCCACACGGCAATCTTTGGATGGTGACGGATTCTGGCACGGGCGAAGACACGATTTACGATTTTCTAGGTAATAACTCGATGTTCTTTTTCGCTACCGAGGGTCCCGATGCGGGCAAAGCGTTCAGGTTTGCAGTTGGTCCTATTGAGGCAGAATTAACGGGCCCTGTTTGGTCGCCTGATGGCAAAACACTTTTTGTTGCGGTGCAACATCCAGGTGAAGATTCTGAAAGTTTAGACGCGCTCACCTCGAGCTTTGCCGCTGCCGAGGGTGAAAAAATTCCACGCCCGACATTGGTAGCCATTGAGGGGTTCACAGGCTGGAGTAGTTAAGGTAATGAAAGATTCAAAATTAAAGATTCAAGATCGAAAATTAAAAACAATCTTGAATCTTTAATTTTCTGAAAGGAACTTATGCAATCATCTATAAGAATGCAATCACACACAAGAATTTACACGTCGCAAGCTCCCCACGTGGTTGGGCAAGAACCTTTGCTCGAGTACGCTACTGATGACTTTTTACGTCGCACGACGCGACTTAAGCCTTGGCGCAGAGCGCGTTACGAAGCGCTGCTCGAGCATCTCGATGCCTACTTGTGCGATTTTCTCAAACGCCCTACACCGCTCAATGCCTTTGTTACGCCTCTAACAGAAAATTGGTTAAAGCGGTTGAAGCTAGAAGAACAAACATTTGCAAAAGAACTGCTCGAGGAGTTTGAAACCTACTTAATAGAGTGGGGTTGGCTCGAGTTAAGCTAAAGAGAAGATCAAAAGGTAGAAGCCTCCTGGTCCTTTTTAGTTCTGTATCTCTTTTAGTTCTGTATCTCTTTTACATTGTGTGTCAATTAACGTCTGCTCTGTTCAGCGAGTTGGCGATTTTGGTTTTGAGATTGAACGAGGAAATCTGGGTTAAGAATGTCAAGACCCGAGTCAATATCAATTCCCCCATTAACTGTAATAGCTCCTTTAGCAGAAACACCACCAATTAAATCGGCAGTACCATTTTTGGTAAACGTACCGCCTGTCAGTACGACAGCAAACCAGTTGGAGCGGCCATTCACGACGATATTACCATCAGCCAAAAGTCCTAAACCAATACCCATCTTCCCGTTTTGACTGGCAATAGTTGATCTACCATCAATCTCGATAGCTTGTTTAGTTGCAAGAGTTACGATGCCTTGAAACTCTGTTTGTGTTCCACTTAGGGTAATGTTGCACTCTGAAAATATCCTAGTGTTATTTCCAAAAGTCGGCTCTGACTTGGTGACGTTAACACAGCCACCCGTTGACACGATCGTACTGTTATTGATGACAATAGTATTGCTACTGTTACCGCCGCCGTTGCCTTTACCATTGCCTTTACTGCTATCACTTGTCGAGGTGGCAGCAAAGGTGACGTTGTTTTTGGTAACGATTTTCACACCCTCTAAAAGGGACATATCACCTGGGAATGCTAAATTACCGTTTTCGACACAAACTACTTTCCCGGCTGTGAAGCCTTTGGATATCACATCGTCAGCGTTACTTAGGCTTGGTGCACTCGAGTACACTGTATCGCAGTTGATACCAAAGACATTGCTATGTGTACCGCCACTTGGTAAACCCATCGCCGTAATGGTGGCATTACGCTTACCCGTGTAGTCAGAAGTTACCGTGATTTTGTCCACAAGTCGGAGGGGTGTACTGCCCGTACAAAGGCTCGAATTGCTGCTTGGTGCACACGTGTACGATGTCATGCCTGCTGCTGCTGAGACGGGGATATTTGCTACTGGAATATCTTGAGAATGTGTACACATTCCTGTTGTCGAATCTCTGGTTGTGCAAGTTTTCCAGTCCATGGCATTAAATCCGCTTAGAGTAAAACCGCTGTTGCCGTGTATACCCGCACTCACAAAACTCGAGTTGCCACCATTGACGGTGATTGTGCCTTCTGAAACTAGACCGCGCGCGATGATTGGAATGCTAACAACCGAACCCAAGGTTGTGTTACCTGTGAACAAAACTTTACTGACATGCTCGGCTTTGCCTGACGTACCCTTGACCTCGAGCACTCTGCTCGTTCCTGAAGTTCCAAAACTAACCTGAGCAAAGCTAAGAGGTGTTGCGCCGTTAACTTGAACCGTTGGTATAGAAGCACTTGAAGGGTAACTGCCCGTGGCTATGTAGTCTTTGTTGAGCAAAACAAGCGTTGCGTCGAGACCACCATCTCCTGAACCCTTAGCTTGTGCCTTGGTGATTAGATTTTGCGCGATGTTAAGATTCATCCGCGATAAAAAGATCATGCCGATAGCAAAACCCATAATAGAAATCATGACCATGAGTGCTGCGATGATGACGATGCCGTCTTGTCGTTTCATACATTTCTCCTTGTGTTGGTCTTGCCCGTATTCATTTTGCCCGTATTAATTTTGAATATTGTTTAAGCCGACCTTAACACTGGTTACAGGGTTATTGGCTGCGACCGTATCGTCGTCACTCAAGGTGATTTGGAAGAGGAGACCACGAATAGCTTTTCTGTCTACACTTTCAGTTAGGGTTAAAGGTGAGTTGCTGTCTTTGCTAACAAACTCAGGGATTTTTAGATTTTGGATACCATCAACAATGGGAGTGACTGTGTTTGGATTTGTTGTTAAGTCTGTCCGCACCAGTTGCCCGTTAGAAAGACTGTATTGCACTCTTTTTAATAGTGGGGTTGTGGTACCGCCTGATAACCAACGGTCTTCATAGTATTGGATGGTGATGCTGTCAGGTGTAGCTGTGTTCGCCTCGAGAGTAAAATCCAAAACACTACCCGTAAACGTGCGTGCTGCTGCACCGTCATCGGTTCCTCGGTAGCCTGCCAGCGATAACTCGTAGGACATTTGCGAAAAAGCGGAGGTAAAGGTTTGTTGGTTGTCGCTAGCCTCTTGTATGGCATCGTATGATTGCCGTCCGCTCACGAAGATATTGGTAATGAGTCCTAACAGCACAACCATGATGGCAAAACCGACAAGCAACTCCACAAGGGTAAAGCCTTGCTGTCTCTGTTTCATAGTTTAGACCTGACAAACGTTTCTACAGAGATGGGGTTCTGTCTGTCGGCAGAAACTGTGACCCTGATGTAGTGACCAACAAGGTCAGCTTTGTTGACGGTGCCGTCAATACAGCTAATGGTCGTGCCTGCTAAAGTGCAAGGTTTTACCGAAACCACACAGCCCAGATGATCTGGCTTCTCGTCGCAGTTTTGGCTATCCCTACTTGTTAAAACGGCAGGACCAGACGTTTCAGAAGAACCAGACGGGTTACGGTCAAGCTGGCGTTCTAGCTCGAGTTGTGATGAGGCAAGAGTGGTCATCTGCCTCACGACCTCAGCTTTGCGCGTTGTTGCAAAACCTGACATTTGTAGAGCTAAAGTAGCGACCATGCCGATAGCGAAGATGCCTAGAGACATCATGACTTCTGGGAGTGTGAAGCCTTTTTTATTCATTGGACACTTACTCTTCCTACTGTCGAAACAGTCACTATTGAAACTCTGGATTTGTTAGTAATAGTTATTGTGCTTTCAGTATTCGCTAGTCCATTGCATCCGCGAATTTCACCCGTGGGCAACCAAATAATGCCTCTAGCTGTTCCGCTTTGAGGTAGGTTCGTGGTCAAGGTGACGTTTCGATATTCTGTAAGTGGATGTGTGAGAAGCCTGTTTGTTGTACCTGTCGGGCATGAAGTCGTTGTTCCAGTATTGGTATACGTGCTGAAAGCCGAACCATCCCAAACAACAGCAACGGCGACATTACGTCTCACTGATTCAAAACGAGCTTGCTGAATCATCGCTTTTAAATCATTGGCATATAAACGCGCACTAGGCATTTGTAAAAAACTCACACTTGTCGTGAGTGCAACCCCCAGAATTGCCAAGGTAACTAACATCTCAATTAATGTAAAGCCTCGTTGTTGCATAGGGTCTCCAAGATGATGTACTTCTGCTAGTTTCTAGTTTAGTGAAAGTGGCACGAGTGCAGTACCCCCAACTGGGGGTGAAGTTTGAAGTGAAGATAGAAGGCTAAGGCAGGAAATTCAAAATCTTTTCTAGCTTTCAGTTTTCAGCTCATTGCTAAACTAATCTGGGTTTGGGAATTTTTGATTTTGCACTAAACCTGAACCATAAGCCGTAGGTTATGAGCTGACAGCTCATTGGTTTTTTACTGATAACGGACGGCTGCTCAAAAGCTCCGTTTGAGACTTGTCTAAAAGAACCTCCGAACCTAGGTTCAAAAACTCATCTCACAAGTTTAAGTGATTGCGCTTTGTGGATGGCGGCGACGCGGTCATTGACCTCGAGCTTCGTGTACAGTCGCTCGAGATAATCTTTAATTGTCTCTGGACTAAGCCCTAATGCTTTCGCTATCTCTTTGGTGTTAAGCCCCTGAACGAGCAACTTCAGCACTTCGTCTTCACGCGGAGTAAATTCTGGCAGCACAATTTTAGGAAACCAATCTCTGTCAGGGTATTTAACGATATTGCGAATGAGTATGGCGAGCTCGAGAGCGGGTGTTTCTTTAGAAGCGTAGCCTTTGGCACCTGCGTGTTTGGCAGCTTGAATCACGCCAGGTTCGTCAAAGGTTGTTAGCATCACAATCGTTGGAGCAGCTTGTTGCTGTGTCATACGGTAGCAGGTCTCGATACCATCTAAGCCAGGCATTTTAATGTCGAGAAGAGCGACATCAGGTTTTATTTTTTGTGCAGTCAGCAAAGCCTCTTCACCATTGGTTGCTTCCGCAACAACTTCTAGACCCTGTGCGGCGAGCGCATATTTTATGCCCATTAAAAAAAGGGGGTGATCGTCCGCAATAAGGAGGCGTAAATTCATAGGAGGTACCTCATTGGAAGTATGCAGCCAGTATGGTTTGGCTAGAGGTGGATTCATCCACGAGGCACCCACCATGGGCCTCGAGGATACTCTTAGCAATAAAAAGTCCTAGTCCGCCCGTGCCCGTGGCGTAGCGTTGACCCGCGATGTCACCAGGTTGGCCATTGAAGGGCTGAGCAAGGTCATCTAAAGGTTGGGTTAGTCCTGGGCCGTCATCCGCAATGCGCAGGCAAGACGATGTAAGCTCGAGCCTTACTTCAGAACGAGCGTACCTAATGGCATTTGTGGCAAGGTTGTAAATAGCACGCTCGAGTTCTTTAGGGTCAACAAAAGTTTCAGCTTCTCCTGTGTAAACCATCTTCAAGTTTTTTTGCGCTGCAAAGGGTTCGACACGCTCAGCGATAGTAGCAACCAGTGTGTGGATAGGATACGAAACGCGTTGCAACTTGATGTCTTTGCGTTCGTACTTGTAAGCGTCTACCATCTTTTGCACCAAGTCAATAAGGCGTTCTATTTCCAAATGCAAACTGTGTACGACCTTAACACGACCCTCTTTTGTGAGCTGGTCGTTTTCTTCAATCATGCCTAAGAGGTGACCTGTAGCAACCAGTGGCGTTTTAAGGTCATGAACGAGCGTGGCAATAAAAGCATTACGGCGGCTTTGTTCGGTGGCAATTTTCCCCAACAGCTCTTTCAGCGTGTCTTGCAAAACTTTAATTTCTGAAGCGGACGCAGAGTCTCCTAGGTCTTCTACTTTGAGTTGTTGGCCGCGCTGGCGAAGGGTTAAGAGTTGCTCATTGAGTTGGGTTAAAGGTGAAAATAAGTATCTCGAGAAGATATAAACAATTAAACTTGCCGCGCTACTCATGATGATAAGCCAAAGTGCGAGCTGCAACCTTATATGAAAAACAGTAGTGTTGGGAGTTAAATCAAGCAAAAGAGCGAGGGCTACCATGCCAAAATTAGTGATAAAGACGAGCACAGCCGCAATCACAGAAACTTGTGTGCGAAGGCTGACAGACCGACCAAGTGGCAAAGATTTGAGCATGTCCCTTTGTTGTAGCATAGTGACTAAAAAATCACTGCTAAATATGTCTCTTGTGGGTAGGGGAAACCTATAGAAAGCTGAAGGCGGATTGGGGATTTAAGCGTTTTTGTTGGCTGCCGTTTGCAAAGGTACGGTGTGGATAAGGTTGTATTCTGCTCCGCTTGGTTTGAGGACGCTTTGATAAAGACAAAGCTCGGTTATAGACCATGACGCTGTTGTTGTAGGTATGCTGGCAAGAGCCCCTGTGATTTCTTGCCCTAAACCAAATTGTTTGATCCTTGCCAAGGTGAGATGAGGCTTGAAAGGTTTCTCGTGGGGCTCGAGCAGCCCTGTCAGTCCCTCCGTTAATTTGTACTGCAACGTTTGCAAAGTGGCGATATCGCCACCAACTCCAAGCCACACTACGCTAGGTCGTTTTAAGCTCGGAAACGTTCCAAGGTTGGTGGTCTCGAGGCTAAAAGTCTGGAGCTGTTTCGCGCTACGCTCCATTATATTCTGAATGGTGGGCAACCGTTCGCGGTTCGTTGCCCCTAAAAATGCCAGGGTGAGATGCCACTGTTCGGGTGTTGTCCAGCGAACGCTCGTCTCGTTTAGTAGATGCGTTTTGAGTGCGTCTCGCTGCGTTTGTAAAACAGCTTTTATGTTTTCAGGTAACGGCAAAGCGATAAAGAGACGGAGAATATCGGACATAGCACCATTGTAGGGTCTAGGGGTTTGGGGTTTGGTAAAAACCGCTTCCTTACTCCTTTATCCTGCCCACTTCTCGCAAATACGACAAAATCCCAATCTTTAGCGCGTAGGCTGGGTTGGCGGGGTCTTCCATATAGGCTAGGTCATCTTCGTTGCTGAGGTAGCCCATTTCGACAATGATGGCGGGTGTGTTGCGGTGAATAGAGTGTTTGAATCTTTTGTTAAAGGCGTAGTACTCGAGCATACTGCCGCTCACGTTGTTGTCGTCATCGGGCAGACCTGAAAAATAAAAATAATGCTCGTCAATCATTTGCTTGAGGAGCGCGTCTTTGTCGTTTCGTTCAAAGCGAGACACGGCACTTTTGTAACCGCGCCGCTCAGAGTCTTCGTTGCTGTCGGCGTGAAGTGAGACAAAAACATCCGCACGGTAATTTTTTGGAACAGTAGCAGGCAATAAATCTACAACAATATTTTCTCTTAGCAGCATATCGCGCAAGGTTTGTGCGACAATGAGGTTTACATCTACTTCGTTGATACCATTGACTGAAGCCCCCGTGTTGTAACGCAAGTTAGCGAGTTCTTCGGGGTGATTACTAACCTCGAGATGCCCAATTTGTAAGCCCACACGCACGGGACCCTGAAATACATTGAGGCTGAATACATTAGGAAACGGTGACCAACTCCCAGCACGCTGATAGTTTAGACCGAGCAATAAAAGCAACGATGCTACCAGAAGTAGGCTTAAAAGAAGACGGCGTGTCATCCACGTCACGCTAGTTAGCCTACTCGAAAAACGAGGCGACTATCCTGGACTCAGCTTACGAAATCTCAAAGTGAATATCACAAAGATAACGCCGCGCAAGATGTGAGACGTAAAACGTACGAGGTAGAGGTGCGAACGTCCTTGCAGCTTACTTGGTTCATTGACTGAAAGCACGCCCTAAACACAAATGCTCGAGGGGGTAAGCCTTGTATATCACCAAGGCATAGACCCTCTTATGGCTTACAATAGACTATATGAATATTGCCGTACTCCTTTTTCACGAGGTTCATGAACTGGATGCGGTGACGATTTATTCTATTTTGCATACAGCGAAGCACTTTTTGCCTGACCCAGATACCTTTAATCTTTATACGATTGCGAAAGGGCGCAACTCCGTGCAGACCGTTGGCGGGTTTACGATTACACCCAATTATGCCTTTGCGAGTGCGCCGCAACCAAATATTCTTATCGTGCCAGGTGGCATCGGTATTGAAAAAGCTTGTAAAGATAATATGATTTGCGCCTACCTCGAGGATATTCGCCCTTCACTCAATATGCTTGTAAGTATTTCGGGTGGGGCTTTTTTACTCGGCAAACTCGGTTTCCTTAGAGACCAAATGGCCACCACCCACCCCGACAACATTGAAGCCTTAGAGGAATTTGAAGTTGCCGGAACAAGCTTGGAACGTGTCGTGAAAAACCCCAGTGGTATTTGGTGCGCGGGTGGCAGCATGGCCGCTGCTGAGGTGGGGCTCGAGCTTATTCAAGATTTGCTCGGTCATGACATGATGCGTACCGTTAAGAAACGCTTAGACATTCGCTCTGTCTACGATGAGCAACCTAAAGCGTAGCAGCGCAGCGTCTCCTTCTAAATTCCTGATACACTAATAGCCTATGACGAAAAAAGCACTTATGGTCTGGGGTGGCTGGGAAGGCCACGAACCAAAACAAACAGTTGAACTTTTTGCCGGAGTTCTAAGGGACAATAGATACGATATAGATGTTTCTGATTCGCTCTCGAGCTACGAAGACTTAGACAAATTGCAAAGCTACGACCTCATCAGCCAATGTTGGACGATGGGCGAGATTTCAGAAGTCCAAGAAAAAAATCTCCTTGCTGCGATTGAAGCGGGTGTGGGTTTTGCTGGGTGGCACGGCGGCATGGGTGACAGCTTCCGCAAAAATGGCACCTATCAATTTATGGTGGGTGGGCAGTTTGTGGCCCACCCTGGCAACATCATTGATTACACAGTTCATATGACCAAAAGCAGTGACCCCATCATGGCAGGTCTTAACGACTTTGCGATGAAAAGCGAACAATACTATATGCACGTTGACCCTTCCAACGATGTCCTTGCCACCACGACCTTTAGCGGCGAACACGTGGCGTGGGTTGAAGGTGTAGTGATGCCCGTTGTATGGAAACGTCCCTGGGGTAAAGGCCGCGTTTTTTATTCGGCACTTGGTCACGTGGCGAAAGACTTTGATGTACCCGAAGCCAAAGAAATTATGAAGCGTGGCTTGCTTTGGGCGAGTAGGTAGAGTGGGAGTTAGGTATTAGGCATTAGGTGTTGGACCTAAAAGCTAATACCTAACTGCTTGCTTCAATAGCTCACTACCGTACAGTAGAAATATCCATGCTTTTGCTATAACGAGGAATGCTGAAATATTTTCCCTTGGGTTTCCTCTTGCTTCTCGTAAGCTGTGTGCCGCGTGTTGCTCTACCGGCTGAACCTACAACCATTCCTGATGCAGAAGCTGCCACGGTTAACTACGATAAATACCAAACCTACTATGAACATTTAGGACGAGATGCAGGTGACCCCGTGCTGATGATTCACGGCATTGGTGGGGGCTCGAGCGTTTTCCAATACCGTTTTGCCGCGCCTGCCTTGGCAAAATCTGGTTACAAAGTTTACGCCCTAGATTTGCTCGGCTTTGGTAAAAGCTCTCGCCCCAAAATTCGTTATACGCAAGAGTTGCTCATTGGGCAGATGGTGAGTTTTCTCGAGACCGTGATTCAAGAGCCAACCATTTTAGTAGCGAACAGTTTAACTGCTGCCTACAGCATCCGTATTGCCGCCGAACGCCCCGACTTGGTGAAAGCCCTCGTACTTACTGGGCCCACGGGCTATGAACGTTTAGCTCGCCCACAAGATGAGGGGCGCATCCGCAGTTTTAAGACGTTTTCAGGTGCACTTGGTAGTGTGTTGTTTGGTGTCATTACTACTGACAACTGGCAGGAATATTTTTTGCTCGATGCCTACGGAAGTAGGGAAAGCCTAACACCTGAAGTGCGTGCGAGTTATGACCAAAACCTGAAAGTAGAAAATGCTGAGTGGGTGATTTATTCGTTTATCTCAGGTAATTTGGATCAATCCATTGCAGATATTTGGCCAACCCTTACCACACCAACACTTTTACTTTGGGGCAAAAAGGACGGAAACTTTTTGCGCTTTACCGATTCGGAAGCGTTTATCGCTGCGCGTCCTGACGCGGCGTTTGTGACGTTTGAAAATTCTAAATTGCTGCCAAACGAAGACGAGCCAGAGCTTTATAACAAAGCTGTGATTGAGTTTTTGCGCGGGCTCGAGTAAAGCATCATTACCCTGCACGGATAAACGGATGCCATGCCTGACTAAGCCGCTCGAGCTGTGCAAATGTAAGCGTGATGTTTAAGGACTCGAGGTTTTCCTGAAGCTGTGCTTTCGTGCTTGCAGCAATAACAGGAATAATAGCGGGTGTACGCTGACTTTTTTCATGATGTCCTCCGTAAACGCTTGCCCTGAATCTTCCGGTTTTTCTTTGCCATGAAAAGATGGACGATTCGCAGGCCTTGGGTCTTCTCTTCTTTGGGTTTACTGGCTTTCTCTTTTAATTTGAGCGTAGCGATAATGGCAGGGTCAAAAAACATAACTACCTCTTTCTTCTGAATCGTTTCAGTTAAAGGCTCAAAAAAAGACGATTCAGTTCTGAAACGATTTTCTGAATCGTTTCAGAAGTATAGACTGGCCCTCTAAACTCCTATGTCTGCCAAACTACCTCCCAAAATCACCCTCAAAGCCCTTGCCAAGCACTTAGGCGTTGCTGCCTCGACGGTTTCCAACGCCTACAACCGCCCCGACCAGCTCTCAGAAGCCCTAAGAACGAAGATTTTAGAGACTGCCAAAGAACTTGGTTACAGTGGCCCCGACCCGATGGCCGCCAATCTGCGACGCGGCAGGTCAGGAGCGATTGGCGTGGTTTACCCGCACCCGTTGTCGTATACCTTCACCGATCCTGTGGCTGTGTTGTTCATCCAGGGCATTGCCCAGGAAGCAGAAAATGCAGGTTACGGTTTGCTGCTCGTGGGAAGTAGCAAAGCCTATGACGAAACTGCCCCGCTCGTTTCCAAAGCAACGGTAGATGGTTTTGTCGTTCACAACTTTGCAAAAAATGATTCGCTCTTTGAAATCATCGCGGGGCGCAACTTGCCAATCGTGTTGGTGGAGAGTCAAATCAGTGAAGGCTATCCTTACATTGTCGTAGATGATGAAGAGGGAGCCCTAAGTGCGGCTAGTCATTTGCTCTCGCTCGGACATCGCCGTTTGGGAATTATTTCGCTCGAGCTAACGAGTCAACTAAACGAAGGACTGATTGATGAACAGCGTCAGGCGGAAGCCCTTCATGTGCCAACCAAGAATCGTTTACGAGGGTATCGCCGCGCCATTGAAGCGGCAGGATTAAGCTGGCAAAAAAATGTCGTGGTGTATGAAACATCAGATAACACACCAGAGGATGGTTACAAAGCGGCAGCCACACTCCTGACACATTCACTGCGCCCTACAGCGTTGCTGGCTATGAGTGATCAACTTGCTCTGGGTGCTTTGCGCTATGCAAATGACAAGGGGCTCGAGGTTCCTAAAGACCTTTCTATTGTCGGGTTTGATGACGCACCTTTAGCCGCTCAGACCACGCCGCCTCTAACAACGGTGTGCCAACCTTATGTTGAAAAAGGCAGACTCGCAGGACAGCTACTTATTGCACAGCTTAAAGGTGATAGCGTCGAATCTGTGGTTTTGCCAACGGAGCTTATTGTGCGGGGCTCGAGTGGTAAAGCCAAACCAGGCAAGCCGATGAAATAATTTTAGTAGTTTCTCAACGATGGCACTCGCTGCGGTAACAAGGGGTTGCAACCCCTTGTTATGCCCGACGATAGTGAACTGAATGCAGAACGTTGAGAAACTACTAAAACCCAACAACTTCAAGACAAAACAAGAAGGTCTTCTGATGGTTCAGCCACTACAGCAACATGGAAATGCTTTTTGATAAACGTGCGAAGTCCTTGCAAACTTTCAATTTGAGTCAGTTCACTTCTCGTTTCAGGTGCGAAAGAAAAATAATGGATAAGCTGTGAGCGCAAACTCTTCATCGCGTGAAGTTCGCTGTCTGGGTTGTCTGTTTTGTACCATTCGCAGTGCAACTCTGCATGACGATAAGCGATGCGAATTTTTTCCTCGAGTGTTGGAATAGCTTCCCCTTGCAACTCTGCAAAAATCCAGGGGCGACCCATTGCACCTCGAGCAATCATCACGCCTAACCCCCAGGAACGGTAGCGGTCAAACTGTTCTTTTGTCGTTACATCTCCCGAACCAATCACTGGAATCGTTAAGTGCTCCGCGACTTCTTTAATAGCTTCCCACTTGGCTTCGCCTGTATATTTTTGTTCTGCGGTACGCCCATGAACTGCAATGACAGAGGCTCCTGCTTCCTGAATGCCAAGGGCGACCTCGAGCACGTTCACGCGGTCATACCCGAGGCGCATTTTTGCACTCACCGGAACAGGCACAGCCTTGACAAGTTGCCGAATAATTTC
>JBOFGY010000296.1:0-12767 GCA_051649365.1 Trueperaceae bacterium | reverse complement strand
GTTTGAACACCTTTCACGTTACCCCGACGAAGCGTTTGAACTGCTTCCTGTTGAGCTTCTTGAGCCCAATGTAGCTCCCGTGTTTCGTCTGCATTCCTTCATAAAACGCTACTTTCGGTGATTTCGCAAGATGTCTATTGTTTCAATAAGGGGCTTCGGCCCCTTGCTACACAGAAACACTTCATGACCCTGCCATAGATGTAAGGCTCGAGCTTTACAACGTTTTCAATTAAGTTTAATTACTTGCTGTCACTGCGGGTTCATCCTGAAGTTCAAAATAAGCTTTCAAAAAATCTCGAGCAGTGGGTACAGCAACTGCCGTGCTTTTATCTCCATGTTCAACGAAAACCACAACCGCAATTTCTGGGTCTTCCATTGGTGCAAAACCTGTGAACCAAACGTGGTCGTAACCGTCCTGCGTATAGCTTTTGGCATTTTGAGCGGTTCCTGTTTTTCCCGCAACCGTGATAGGAAACGCACTCGGACCTAGATATCTAGCACTGCCATAATCGGTAATCATGTGGCGCATCCCTGTTTTTAGTACATCCCAATAGACACCAGCAATTTGTTTTTCAGGAACTTCAGCAATGACATCACCAACCGCTTTGACTAAGTGAGGTTTGACTTGTCTACCGTTAAGCGCAATGGTTGAGACCATTTGCAAATCTTGAATCGGTGTGGCGAGCGCGTCACCTTGCCCAATTGAGATATTGAGGGTGTCACCAGGTCGCCAAGCGTAATCGTGATAGTCACGTGACCAGGTGTCATCGGGTACACGGCCCGCTTTTTCTTCAATAAGACCAATACCGACAGGTTCACCAAAGCCAAATTCACGTGCTCTTCCTACGAGGGCTTCTGCGAAGTCAGCCCAGCCGTTCTGAAAATTCGGGGTGGACATGACGGCACGCCAGTAATAGGTGTTGCAGCTATCTGCAATCGCATCAATGGTGTCGTAGTTGCCGCGGTGGGATGGATACGACCAGTTTTTCCATTGTCGTCCGCCGTAGGTCATGTAAGCCGAACAAGAAAAGCGGTCTTCTGGGCGCACAAAGCCACCTTCAACAAGCGTCGAGCTCGTGATAAGTTTGAAGGTTGAAGCAGGTGGGAAAGCCTCGAGCGAACGGTTTGACATAGGTAAGTTTGTGTTGTCATTGAGGAGTGCGCTGACTTTTTTTGGATCGCTGGGGCGACGCGTAAAAATATTTTGGTCAAAGGTGGGCGCACTGGCCATGGCCAGAATTTCACCTGTTTTGGGATTCATTGCAACCAAAGCTCCACGCACGATTTCTTCTGGGGGAAGATTGCGTTTAGCTCTAGCATCATTGACATAGGGCAGTGCATTTTTAAGGGCATCCTCAGCAATGCGCTGAACATTTGGGTCGAGTGTCAGGATGATGTCCTCCCCAGGTTGTGCGTCCACGATGATGTCTTGGCTTAGCGGCGTGTTGTGATTATCTACATGCACTCTTACCTTGCCAGGCAGACCAAACAGTTCTGTTTGATAGCTCTCTTCAATGCCCATGACTCCGACATTTTCATTGAGGGCATAATTAGGAAAGCGGCCCTTGGATTCTTGGGTGTAACCAACAACTTGCGCGGCTAGGTTCGTGGGGTAGGTGCGCTCGAGCCGTTCACGCAAGTATAAATTCTCTTGACCTGCTACTAACTCCTCGACGGCAGAAACGAGATCGTCAGGAATGTTATACGCGGCGATGCTACCAAACTGGGCTTGTTCAGGGTCGCTGTACTCGGGCCCCAAGGGTTTCTCTTTGAGCTTTAGTAAAAACGCGAGCTTATCCCAGTTTTTAATCTCGCCGCCCCAGTAGCGCAAATCCCAAGCGATGCGGTTATCCGCGAGAATGGTGCCGTCTCGAGCTAAAATTTTGCCGCGCAAGGGGCTGAGGCGTTTTTCCACCCGCACGTTTTGTTCGCTCAGGGCGCGCATATCATCCGCAAGCACGACTTGCAAATAAACGAGCCGTCCCGCAAAAATCACGAGGACAGTAAACACAATCGCAACGAGGGTGCGGATTTTGGCAATCATCTTGGTTTAGTTATACACCATGTAAAGTTATACACCATGTACACGCGGAGTAGATTGCAAATTCTTACATGTCAGGAGCAAGGAGGAAGGAGATAGCATTTCTTTTCATTCTCCTTATCTCTTTCCTCTTGCTTTCACACGTCATTGCGGCGGACGAGCAGTGTGCGCTCCATGAGCGCGTCACCCCAGGGCAGCACGATGAGACTGGCAAGTAAGGTGAGAAAGAATTCGGTGGGCATGACCTCGAGAATGGATTCTAAGCTGCTAACCGTTCCAGTTTGCCACAAGACAAAAGGTGTGATGGCAAGCCATTTTCCCAAGAAGGCTGCGGCAAAAAGTAAGGAGCGCGTGAGTAGACCGCGCTGGCTTAGTTGGGCGCGCAGCAAAGATGTCACCATAGCTGCACCCGCTAAACCAAAAGCATGAATACCCCATTCACCGTGACCGATGAGGTCTTGAAATAAGCCGATGCCGTACCCTGCTAAGACCAGCTGCCAGGCTTGTAAACGCCACATAAGCGTCATAAGGGCAAGTAAAAAGAGGTCGGGGGCTGGCCAGGGCGCGAGCAGTGCTCCTAAAAATCCCTGAATCACGAGCAAAAGAAAATAAAACACAAACAAGCGAAAGCGCATCGCGTGTAGTGTAACGCAAAAGTTGGAGAAAAAGGCAGACACGGCACGATAATTACAAGGTTTTCTGTCGTCCACAGCTTAGGCAGATTTTAAGGATGTTAGCTTTTGCTCCAGTTGTGTAATTTGCAAAGAAATTCTTAGTACACGTCAAGACTAAAAATTTCATCACAAAGACAGTACAAAGTTATGCGAAGCAACAAAGGCACGAAGAAAAACAAGCAAGAAATGCTAGATATTTTCCTAAAACCAAGGTTTGACGTTACTTAAGGAATAGGGCGTTCTTTTGACTGTAACAGCGTGGTTACGTTAATGAAGCGTTGTCGTGCATATAGTTTTTTTGATGGGGTGTCCTAATTTTGGGACTAGAGGCTTCAAAGAAGGAAGAAGCCCTTTGCTTAAACTTCTTTGTGTCTTTGTGCCTTGGTGGTGAATAAGCTTAGCTGAATTTATAACAAAGCTCCATTTTGGACGCAAGCGTTTTTTGCTGCGCTGTGGTACGGTCAGGGGTTAGCGCGAGGTTTTGGCCTCGAGAAAGGAACACGCATGACCTTTAATACTAGGTACGTTCGTAATACTAGGTACGTTCGCACCATAACCTTGCTGGTTGTTTTGTCGAGTGCAGCCCAAGCTCAAGAACCCCTCGAGGTCAACTGGCCTTGGTTTTTTGAAACGAGCACGCTACTGTACTTTGGAGCCTATGACACCGCCGAGGCTCAACTTCGCACAACGCAAGGGGACGCGCTCGAGTTTGACGCGGACGCAAATATTCAAGAACTCGACACGCGCTCGAGGGATGTCGTGCTGTTACTCACCGCGCTCAATTTGCGCCAGGAGCAACTCATCGAAGCACAACGGCCTATACCCAATGACTTGGTTTATCTCATCACTTCGACTAGGGCCTTGTATGTTGGGCTAGGTGCCTTACGAAACTTTTACTCGGAGCGCAAAGATGACAAAAAGACGGGGCTCGAGCTGCTCTACTTGGCAGAGTCCAGTTACAATACGCACCAACTTGCTTATACAATGTTTTCGGAGCAAAAAGCGGAGGGCGTAAAGCGGTAATGTTTTAACTTAGAACAGCGTCTCGATCCTCTACCTCAACCTGACGATTAAACGTTTCTAAACCTAACTTGGGCATAAGTACATCTACTTTGCGTTTTACACTTTCATCCATTGTAATTTTATCGGGCCAGTCACGGCGAAAGCCTTCTTCAGGGAGTTTGGGTGTGCCGTCCATAACAAAGACAGCTTCACCTCCAACGTTTTGCAAAACCTGCACGTCGCGTTCGGGGTCAATGTTGTTGAGGAGCGTCCAGATGCAGTCTTCAAAATCTTGAGGATTTGTTTCATGATCTAATACAGCAATCAGTTTGACACCTTTAGCCTGCGCTTGACGTGCAGCCCATTCACCCAACTGTTGCCCTTGGTTCGCTTTTGTTTTCTTCGTAGTGATAAACCAAAAGCCGCCGCTGATTTGCTGTTGATCAAAAATCTCTGCGTGGTTAGGTAAATCGTTTGCGCTGCGTTCAAGATTAGCTTGCCAAGCGTTTGTTTCGCCTTCTTCTTTGTGTTTTATGGTTCCATCGAGAATGAGTTTGCTGCCATAACTCCACGAGCGACTGCTATGATCTAAAACGTCTGTCGGGCCCTTCGCAAATTGTGAATCTCTACCTGGTACAGCGTTTTTTAGCACTGTGCGCCAAAACTCGAGATGCTGTTGTGGCTTTACGTTTTCATCGGTGACGAGCAAAGCTTTTGCAAACATCATTTGGCCTAAACCAAGTAAACCATTGGCGACTTTGTACGCTTGGCCTGGATACGATTTTTCAATCACCACATTCACCAAGTTGTGGGCGATGCCCGCAGGTGGCATGTGATAATCCTTCATTTCTGGCAAAATAAGCTGTGCGGGAATTAAAAAAATTCGTTCGCTTGCTTCAATAAGATAAGCATCTTCCATCGGTGGTCGCCCAACAATCGTTGCTGGATAAACGGCGTTGCGCCGCATGGTAATCGTGGTGACGTGAAAAGCTGGATATAAATCTTGCAAGGTATAAAACCCTGTGTGGTCGCCAAAGGGACCTTCCACACGCCAGTCTTCGTTTGGATCAACGTAGCCTTCTAAAATAAATTCTGCGTGGGCGGGAACATCTAAGTCAACGGTGATCCCTTTGCAGAGTTCAATAGATTTACCACGCAAAAAACCCGTCATCGAAAATTCGTTGATACCTGGAATGGGTGGAATCGGTGCCGTTGCTGCGTAGGTCAGTGCAGGGTCGCCACCAAGAGCTACAGCGACTTCCAAACGCTTGCCCAATTTTTTAGCTTTTTCTAAATGCTTCGCCCCTGTTTTATGACGTTGCCAGTGCATTCCTGTCGTGTTTTTATCAAAGACTTGCATTCGGTACATGCCAATATTTAAGTCACCGTTTTCGGGGTCTTTGGAAATAACGAGTGGCAGTGTGACAAACGGCCCACCATCTTGAGGCCAACATTTCAGCACAGGTAGTTTGTGCAAATCTACTTCATCACCGCGCCACACGACTTCTTGCACGGGGCCTGTACGCACACGCTTCGGTGGCAACGACGCGAGTTCTTTTAATTTTGGCAAATTTGATGCTAAACCGAGAAGCCCGCCACCGACTTTTACGTCGAGTAAGCTTTTGATGCGGTTGCCGATATCATCTAAATCCTCGACACCAAGGGCTAAGGCCATGCGTTTGCGTGTGCCGTAGAGACCAATCACGAGAGGGAAAGCTTTACCGGGTACGTTCTCAAAGAGGAGTGCAGGGCCATTTTTTTTGACGAGCCTGTCGGCGATTTCGGTAATCTCGAGGTCATGGGAGACACTCTCTTTAATTCTGATAAGTTCGCCGCGCCGTTCTAATTCGGTGATAAAGCTGTGCAGGTCAGTGTACATGGTTCTAGCATAGAGCTTTGACGCTCTACGGACAGAGGACAGGGGTACAAAAAGGACGAGAAGGCAAAACAAAAAAGGACGAAGATACGAAAAATAATGTAGGCTCGAGACCTATGTTAACGATGGCAACAATAGCGTTTATCTTGTGGAGTTGTGCGGTGCTATGGAATGGACTTGAGGCCTTCCGAACTTACAAACAAGACCCTGGCTTTGCGCTGGGGTTCGCGCTAGCAGCTTTTCTTCTCGCGCTCAGTGTTTACCTTGATTTTTTTACAAGACTTGCGTTTCCAACCGTTGCAGGATTTTTTGCCATGGGTACAGCGTTTGGGTTGTTGGTTGCAGTTGCGGTGGATATGCTCCTAAAAGAGAATATCGTCTGGTCACATCACGCCTTAAGAGCGGCTATTTACGCTGCCATTTGGACGGTGTGGTTGGCCGTTTGAGCAAAAGACAAATCGGACTAGCTGCTCTCGGTAGACCTGGCTACATTGACCTTGGTCATCATAGAAATTTACAAACGATGGATGAAGCTGCGATGGGGCGGGGGGCACACGATGGTTTAGAGGTAGCTTATGCCCAAGGGCGTGTGCTATGCACCTGCTCTGGACATTTTCACACACGCAGCCCATAATATGCAGCAGTGGCACGTGTTGCGACTTCTTTGCATATTTATAGAGGCTTAGCATTTTTACTTGGCTTTAGCTTCGCATTTTTACCGAATTTTGGGCCGTTTGTTAGTTTACTTTTCTTTCTAGAATCGCGTAAATCGCTCTTGCGCTCGGCTTGGGTATGGGGTGGAGCGGCCCTCCTACTGGCGTTGCCCCTTTTAGTAAATAGTGTGCCGAGTTTTGGAGTCGCATTGTTGCAAGTGCTGGCTCCTTGGGTTATTTACGTAGCCTCGAGCCAACTGCCACACGTTCGCACTTTCCGCACGCACTCGAGGTCACTGGGTTACGGACTTATTACTGGGCTTGCAGTAATTGTAGGAATGGGCTTTCTGAATATTGAAACGTTTAGTTTTGCTTATAAAACCTTAAGTCAAGCGATTGTCTGGCAAAATTCGCCTGCGCTTTATGGTCACACGGTGCTGACTTTAGGTGGACTCATCGCTATTATGTCGCAGCGAGGACGATTTCGGCTGGTAGGTTTGGGGCTGTCTGCGCTCGGGATTTTGCTGTCGGGTAGCCGTGAGGCTGCACTTGCTTGGGTCATTATTACATTCGTACTTTTGCTCGCCGAAAAAACGTCGGTGCGCTCGAGGCTCATCCAATTCGTGTTTAGTTTAGCGATGGTTGCTATAAGTATTGGTCTTGGCCCACGTATTGGTTGGGGCAATATGGGCTTTCTGCTCGATATCGTGCCTGGCACTAGCACGAATTTAATCCAAGGTTCTGAAATTGGCAATGGCGATTGGTGGGATACGACCTGGGTAGATGTCACGACGGAGCCTGTAACGCTAGGTGGTAATGAACTAACGGCGTACAATGTGACGAAAAAAGACCCCACGCCGTGGTACAGGCTTCAGCAAATTGTTCCCATTCAAAAAGATGTGAGCTACACTTTAAGTGTGTGGCTGCGCAGTAACGAAATGATTAATGGAAAGCGGCTCGTGCCAGGCTTGCAAGGTCACGGACGCATTGATGAAAACCAAAGTTTTGCTGTTTTTGGCGAATGGAAGAATGGTACGTGGCGAGCCTCGAGTACGGGTGCGGGGCGTGTACTCTCATCTGGAATTATTGCGGCGGAAGGAATTTGGCGGAGGGTTTATGTTACCTTTGCTTATCAAGGTGAGGCTCCACAGCTTTATTTGCATGTGGGGTTTGCACCCGATCAGCGGGAGTGGGCAGGGTCTACGGCGCAGTTTGCTGGATTGCAACTCGAGGCAACAACTGCGCCTTCCCCCTATACACCAGGTATAGCGACACGAGGTCTTACCCTTGGTGTGGCACGAATTCCCTATTGGCAAGTTGCGATGCAAGGCATACGTGAGCAACCTTGGCTCGGTCACGGTGAGGGTACCTTTCCAGAGTATTACCGTGCTCATGCAGACCGGATTGGTCAATTACAAGAGGTGCCTTCGCATATCCACAATCACTACTTACAAATTCTGTTCGAGCGCGGCATTCTTGGCTTTTTGGGTTTAGTCCTTTTTATTGTAGCGGTGAGCTACGGAGCTTTACAACGTCGTGATGTGGCTTTTCTTGCTGTGTTGGCTGGTGTGCTGTTTATGAATGTTTTTGACAACAGTTTATTTTATGGTGGCGTACTTTATCCGCTTGCTGCTGTGGCAGGTTGGCGTAGCCGCGCGTACAAAACACAACGACAAGAAAGCACGAATAGACCCGTATTAACACGGCTTGCACTTGCGTTTACCGATACAGGACTTGTTTTTGTGTCTCTACTATTAAGCCGTCAAATCTTTATGTGGCTAGGGGGCCAGTCGTTGCCGATTCCAACAACGCTGACCTATGCGTTATTGCTTTGGCCAGCGATGTGTTGGCGTGAAGGGCTTTATCCTGGTTATGGGCTTACCGCAGCACAAGAACTTCGCAAGCACGTGACGGCTGCGTTTTATGCAGCAATTATTTTGGCAGCAGGAACGGTGTTGTTTGCTCGAGATTTAGGTTTACCGAGACCGATCATCCTCGGCATGATTGTCACCAATTTTTTCCTGTTACCCATCGGGCGTGCCTTATGTAAACGTGTACTACACAACTCAGGACTTTGGGGTAAACAAGTCATTGTCTTGGGTGCAGGTCGAATTGGCGAACGTGTCATTAAAACCTTACGCAACACCCCCCTCCAAGGTTTGCAACCCGTGGCGGTTTTTGATGATGACGATAAAAAACAAGAGACGCTCGTGAGTGGTGTGCCTGTACTTGGTAAGTTGGCGCAGGCAGATGATGTGGCACGGGATAGAGCCATCAACCACGCAATCGTGGCAATACCCTCGTTACCCACAGAAGTGTTAGCTGATTTTGTAAATAAGCGAAGTCGCAATTTTAGCATCGTGCAGTTCGTGCCGGATTTGGTGAGTCTCCCAAGCGAAGTCGTGTTTACAAGCAACCTTACGGGGATGCTCGCGCTCGAGGTTCACAATCAATTGGCTCTTCCAATGAACCGCGTTGTGAAACGACTTCTTGACATTGTGGCAGTGACCTTGGGTGGGTTCATCCTTAGCCCGATACTCTTGCTTATTGCCCTTGCTGTTTACTTTGATTCGCCAGGCCCTATTTTCTTCGGGCATAAACGCATCGGACGAGACGGAAAATTCTTTAAGGCTTGGAAATTTCGCACAATGGTGCCGAATGCTCAGGAAAAGCTCGAGGAGTATCTCAAAGCAAATCCAGAGCTCGAGACCGAGTGGCGCGAAACGCAAAAACTTCAACATGACCCACGCATTACACGCATTGGTAAGTTCTTGCGAAAGTATAGCCTTGATGAATTGCCCCAACTTTGGAATGTTTTTATCGGCGAGATGAGTTTGGTGGGTCCCCGTCCTATTGTTGAGGCCGAAGCTGAAAAATATGGTAAAGACTTTATGCTTTACACGATGGTGCGCCCAGGCATTACAGGCTATTGGCAGACGAGTGGTCGTAGCGATACAGACTACGATGAGCGCGTTGCTCTTGATAGTTTTTACGTGCGAAATTGGTCGGTTTGGCTCGACATTATCATTTTGGTTAAAACGCCTGCTGTTGTGTTGGGTGGCGAAGGAGCGTACTAAAAGGGTTTGGGGTTCGGGGTTTGGAGTAAAACCAAACCCTAACTCCCCTTGATTTGCGATACACTAGATTCTGTGAGTACCGTAACAAACTCAAATAGCGACGTAACACGTAAAATGATGTCTTTTTGGGACAGGTTAACTGCGCCCCTCTACTGGCTTTACGAGCGGCAGCTTTTGGGTGAAATTCGTACTCTGCAAAAATGTCCTAAACATATTGGCATCATCATGGATGGCAACCGCCGTTTTGCGAAGGCGATTGGCCTAGACAGCAAAACGGGTCATGATTATGGTGCCGGCAAAGCCAGAGAAGTTCTGGATTGGTGTTTGGAACTCGGTATTCAACACGTGACGATTTGGGGGTTTAGCAGTGATAACAGCAGTCGCAACCCTGAAGAAGTCGCGCATTTGTTTAGCCTTTTTGCTCGAGAAGCCAAAGCCCTCATTGGCGATGAACGCCTCCATAAAAACAAAGTGCGTGTAAAAGTTATTGGTGAAATTGATGCTTTTCCTGACGAAACCAAAGCTGCCCTACAAGCTATTGAAAAAGCCACCGAAAGTTATGAAGGTCTACTTCTAAATCTCGCGCTTGGTTATGGTGGTCGTGAAGAGATTGTGGCAGCGGTTCGTAAGTTTTTACATAGCCACGCCGACACCCATGAAGTTCACGAGCTTATTGACAGAGTTACACCAGATGTTATTGGGCAATATTTATATACTGCCGGAATTCCCGACCCCGATTTCGTGATTCGCACGAGTGGGGAAGTGCGGCTTTCAGGCTTTTTGCTTTGGCAGACGGCCTACAGCGAATTTTATTTCTGTGATGCGTTTTGGCCGAGCTTTCGCAAAGTAGATTTTTTGCGGGCAGTTCGTAGTTTTCAAGAGCGCGAGCGACGGTTTGGAAAGTAGGGACGAGGGGGCCCCTCGTCCCTAAAAATAAATTACTACTTGGCATCTACGCTACGCTTGAGACCTTCGAGCGTTCCCTGGGCAACGTCAAGCTCTTTTTCTAATTCCTCTAAACGCCCAACTTCACTACGTACAAAACGTGTGTAGGGCTGTACGGAGCTATGGAGTTTTTCGCTGGCGCGGCGCAATTCTTGCTCGAACTGTTTGCCGATGCTGTCACCTAAACCGTCTCGGAGCTCTTGCATTTTCTCGTGCAATTCTTTTTTAGCTTTCTGGCGACGGCGCGGAATCATATAAAGTCCGGCACCGGCGAGCGTAAGCCCGAGTGTGATGCCGGTGATGTCCCAGGCGGTGCTCGAGACGAGGGCCACCACAGCCGCGCCAAGTCCTACACCACCGACTAAACCGAGACCCGAACTAAAGACAGATTGCTGCAATTTTTCAGAGAGCCTGCGTCCTTCTGCGTCTTCGTCGTAGGTTTTCATCACGTCTTCGGCACTTTGGCGTAAATTGCGAATGAGTGCGTCACGGTCATATTGAAACCGTCCGCCCACTTCCCCAATGACGCGCTCTTCGCCTGCTTTGCGGCGACCATTGACAAAACTCACTACGTCTTCCCAAAGGTTAAGATTGCGCTGAATAAACCAATCCACCATCTCGTGAACCGCGACATCAATGTCTTTATCGGCGTTGCGAATCACTCGAGCTTCAAAATCTTTTTGCACTTTGTCACTGTTTAAGAGTCCTGGAATATTGCGAAACTTGATGGTGTCATCAAAAAAAACTTCACCGCGCCGCTCGACCTCGAGCAGCACGGTTTTGAGTCTCGTTAGGTAGTTATCAAACTCGCGTTTCATATCTTTGTCGTACTGAGCGAGTTGGCGGTCTACTTCGTCGAGCGTGCGCTTATCATCGGAGAGTAAACCTAAACGCTCTTTAATCACGGTTTTATATTTTTCGGCAATATGCAGCGCGACACCGAGAGGATTTTGTAACTTGAGTTTGAGACGTTCGCTCGCGGCAAGTGTGGATTCGATGTAAGCCTCGAGTTCAGGTAAACCCGTGCCTGCAAGTTGCGCGGGGTCGAGGGTTTGCTTGGCCCGAAAGGCCGCTTTGGCTTTGGTAGGGAAGACCTGGGGCGCACTTCCTAAAGTGGTGCGAGCATTGTTGCGAACAAAGTCCATAATCTTTTGGCGTTCATCGGCTTCTTCCACAATATCCATTTTGTTCACAACAATGACAATTTTTTTGCCCCAACCACCGATGATTTGCAAAAAAGTCCGTTCGCTTTCGGTAAAGGGTCTGTCGGCACTGGTGACAAATAAGACGAGGTCGGCTCTTGGAATAAATCGCTCGGTAAGTTCTTGGTGGCCTTTGACAATGGCGTTCGTACCCGGTGTGTCTACAAAGGCAAGGTCGCGCAGAATTTCGGCGGGATATTCGCGGCGCAAGATGGTGTTGGATTCTTCGATATTTCTCTCGGTGGGGCCGTAGGTCACAATCGTCACGCGGTCTGTCGTGGGAGTGACACCCTCGAGCATCACCTTGTGACCGAGTAAGGCGTTGAGAAGGCTCGATTTCCCCGCATTATATTCGCCACAAACGACGAGCATGAAGATGCCCTCGAGGTCATTCAACGCTGTTTTGAGATCGAGCAGGTCTTTCTCCTGAGCGTCGAGGCGGTTTAGCAGCCCGTGCAGGTCAGCGAGGGCAGCGCGTTCTTGTTGGATGACTTGCCGTGTGGCATCGTTGAGTTCAAGATTCACGCCTTTTAGCCTATCACGCTAGGGGAATTTCTCAGTGCTTGAAATGTCACTCATAGGTGCTTATAACTCAGAGATATTTTGTTAGTAGCAGCGTGTTCTGCAGTGGGTGAATGGTTGGGACAAATTCGTTATTTGCCTCTAAAGTGAGTTTTGAACGTTTCATTACTTAATACTTGAGATGGAACTTGTTATGCTTACAAAGACAAAGTGCTACATTTTATTGTGTTGTTATTATTGTGTTGTTAAGAACTTAAGGAGTTCAATATGAAGTCAACCCTCAACGACCTAAAAAACCACTTTGCTGTCATTAACGATATTAGCGATGCGTTGTCGCTGCTGAGTTGGGACCAAAGTACGAAAATGCCCCCAGGTGCAAACGCTGCCAGAGGACAAATCATGGCGACGCTTGGTGTGTTGTCTCACGAGCGTATGACGGATAAGCGTGTGGGCAGGTGGTTAAAAGACCTAGACAAAGCCAAACTTTCACCTGTTGAGAGTGCGATGGTGCGTGAAGTCCACCGAAGCTATGACCGCGCCACCAAGGTGCCAGCAGCATTTGTCGAAGCTTGGACAAAGCAGCGCAGCAAAGCACAAGGTGTATGGATTGAGGCGCGGCAGAAAAATGATTTTAAGCTTTTTGCACCCGAACTTAAAAAAGTATTTGATATGTCACGGCAATACGCGGATTATATTGGTTATAAAAATCATCCTTATGATACCCTTCATCAGGATTACGAAGCGGGCTCGAGCGTTGCCAATGTTAAAAAAGTGT
>JBOFGY010000295.1:0-5161 GCA_051649365.1 Trueperaceae bacterium | reverse complement strand
GCACGGCTGTTGCAAGCCAATGTTCACCTGGCTTTAGCCAGGCTGTGAGCATGGGAATAACTGTGCGTGGAGCAAGTACGTTTGTGTTTGGATAGGCCCGAACGACAAGCCCTTCACGAATGCCAAGCCCTTCGCGTTTGCCTAACACATCTTTGATGCCGCTTGCACCTGCTTTGTAAATTGCAAGTGCTTCCCCTGTTCTAATGCGGTGGTCTTGAAGAAGATGATCGCCCGTTCTATCTACCGCCCAGGCACCTTCTGCACTCAGGACACGCCTGTTCGTGAAAATGCGGTGTAAACGTAGATGCCAACTTCCCAAAGGCACGAGCCACGTTTCTACCTCGAGCTCTTGGAGTGGCGACCAGCGCGACCACAAAATGTTTTCTTCAAGTTTCCAAGCTAAAGGCTTTTCTCGAGGCACGAAGTGCTTACCATCTTCTGAGAAAGCAAGGGTGCTATCAAAGCCTCCTTGTCCTAAGCCGTATCTTCCGCTCGAAACGCTAAACCCAAAGTGTGTGCTATAAGCAAACTTGGCATATTTTTCAGCACTTTGCCGAAAATAGAGGGAATACTGCCGTGCCGAAAGCGCATAGGTATGTGAACCATCACGACACAGCACCATACCTGGCTGTGCTTGAGCCTTTACAGAGTTAAGGGTAGGAAAAGTTTCATGGGCTTGCCAGAAAGGGTGCGTATTATCCAAGGCGAGGGGCAAGAAAAATTTCATGGCCCAATAAGGGCTTTGTGGAGAGTTGTATTCTTCGCTTACAAATAAGTTTTCGTACGCATAGCCAATCGTCAAAATGCCGTCTCGAGCCAGCATAGACTGCTTAGACCAATACCGTAAATGCCTCGCCCACAGTCCGCGAATATCGCCCCAGCTTAAGCCTGCCTCCTCTGGCTCGAGGCCTGCAAAGGCAAAAGCACCCCAGAACGCGCCCTGGGCAAAGCGGTAAATAAGGCTACGCCCAAAGGGCAAACCTGAGCCATCGTCCGCAAACCAGTAAACATAATCTTTGGCAAAGGCTGTGGCACGCTGCCTAAATCTTTCGCAGCGTTCTGGGTCTAAGTCCTTGGCGTACACGCTGTAGAGGAGTCCGTAGAAGTGCATGGCAAAAGCAATATAGTGATCAATCTGTTCCAAAGATGGGTTGCCTGTGCCGTCGCTGTACCAGCCACCCCCAAGGTCAAACTGCTCGAGTCTGTCTAACGAGACATACATGTTTTCAAAGTCGCAGCGTGCACCGACGCGGTGTAGAGCCAAGTTGACAAGCACCCGAAAGAAGAGCCAGTTATTATCACTCACAGGCCCTGTGTTAATGTGCAAAAGCCAATCTTGGAATTGTTGTTGCTCAGTTTTTGCTAATCCATGCCAGGTTTGTTCGGGTGCGAGTAGCAGCGCAAAAGCAAGCGCAGCCATTTCTACATAGCGCGCATCAAGACTAACGGGGTTGCCCCAAAAATAGTCACTCGTAGGATCAGAACCTACTTTGAGTCCAGCTTGGAATAGTGGCCAGTCCTCAAACGCCCCACCGCCAGCAAGGAGCGGGATAACGCCCCAAAGTGGGCGTGCAAAGCCCTCGAGCTGCGTTGCTCCAGGCTCGAACTGTGTGCCGCTCGAGCCTATAACGATTTGAGAATGACCTTGTTCGAGGTAGCTCTTTAAGGGTGCAAACAATTGACATACAGCTTCTTGAAAATCTTCACGCGCTTGAAGAGGGTTATCTTGAAAAGAAATATAGACTTTTCTCTGAGAATTCATTGTTTCTCAATTCTTTGAAAAGCGTAGCACACTTACTCGGGTCATTATGCCACGTAAGAAGGTGGTTCATGTTGATATTAGTCGCTCATTCTTATACCGACAGCTTTCCCTGTCAAACCCCTGGTTGCCTGCGACAGCACCACTCAATTTGAGCAAAATACGTTGATAGGTTTTCACAAAATTTTAGTCTGCCACCTTTAACTGCATAACAGTTGAGTTAAAAAGAGTATAAGCCACAGAGAGAAATAAAAGGGGGTCGTTATTTCTCTCTGTGGCTTTGTGGCTTTGTGCTGAAACTCTTCTTACCCTCATGTACCAAAACTAGTCTTACTTTCCTGTACGTGATAAGTCATCCAAATTCCGCGTCATATATGTTGAAACCAAAATCGGCAACAAGGTAATGAGCAAAATAAACACCGCGACAACATTCGTGACCGGACGGTCTCTCGGGCGCGTTAGCTGATTTATCAGCCAAATCGGAATGGTTTGCTGTTGCCCTGCGGTAAAGGTCGTCACAATCACTTCATCAAACGACAGCGCAAAGGCCAGCATCCCACCTGCCACAAGTGCTGTTGCAAGGTTCGGTAAAATCACGTGGCGAAAGGTTTGAAAACTCGTTGCGCCTAAATCCATCGAGGCTTCTAGGAGTGAACCTGATGTTCTTCGTAAACGCGCAATGGCGTTGTTAAAAACCAAGACAATACAAAACGTTGCGTGACCAAGTACAATCGTCCAAAAGCTAAAATCCAAACCTAACAGTTTTACACCTGAGCGTAGCGCGATACCTGTAACAATGCCAGGCAGTGCAATCGGTAAAATAATAAGGAGTGAAATAACATCGCGTCCGAAAAATTTACTTCGCGCCATTGCTAGGGAAGCAAGGGTGCCAAGAATCACGGCTAAGAGTGTTGCAATGGTTGCTACACGGAGCGAGAGTGAGAGAGCCTGCAACATATCCTCTCGTTGCAATGCTTCACCAAACCATTGAGCAGTAAACCCAGGCGGTGGGAAAGTAAAAGCGGCTTCTTCTATGTTAAACGCATAAAGAACAATGAGCAAAAAGGGAATGTGTAGAAAAAGCAACACACCGATGGTTGCAATGCGTAGCCCGAGGGGAAGACGGGTTTTCATGACAACACCAAGTAAAAAGTAAAAAGTAAAAAGTAAAAAGTAGAAGCCGAAATTAACCATCGCTCATTACGTGTTACTTGCCACTTCCTGAACTGAGATGGAGATGCTGAAATGCTGAAGTGCTGACATGCTGACATACTACAACGCATCAAACGCCCCCAGTCTTCGTGCAATCAAAAGATAAATCGCCATAATCACAATCGGCACGACGGTAAACGCAGCCGCAAGCGGAATGTTTCCTGCGGTGCCTTGTTGGATGAGCACGACCTGACCGATAAACGGTTGCGAGTTACCGACGATGCCCGGAATAATGTAATCACCCAGTGTAAGTGAAAAGGTAAAAATAGAACCTGCGGCGATGCCAGGAACGGTGAGCGGCATGATGACGCGCCAAAAGGTGAGGTTCGGTTTGCCGCCAAGGTCGCTGGAAGCCTCGAGCAAACTCTTGGGAATGCGCTCGAGTGAAGCAGCTATCGGCAAAATCATGTAAGGCAACCAGATATAAAGAAACACCAAAAAAGTTCCTGTTGCAGAAATCGAAAGTGATGGCCCGCCCACACCAGGTAAAGCCAGATAAGCGTTTAGCAAGCCGTCCAGTCGTAACTGTTGCATGGCCCAGTTAAACACGCCTTCTTTAGCGAGAATAAGTTTCCAGGCATACACGCGCACGATGTAACTTGACCACAGGGGCATGAGGACGAGCAGGTAAAGAAGTGAGCGAACGGTGGGGCTCGAGGTCTTGGCGATGCTGTAAGCAAGTGGAAACGCAACGATAACACTCGCCAGCGTAACGATAGCTGACATCAACACCGTGCGCCCGATGACATCGAGATTGGCAGGTGTAAAGAGTTGACGGTAGGTACTAAAACCAAACTCGCGCACGACCTGTCCAGAAAAATCATCAAGCCTGAAAAAACTTTGCAGCAAGAGTGCAAACAGTGAGCCAAGATAAATCACACCAAGCCACAACAATACAGGTGCAAGCAGCAAAAGCAACGAGAGTGTCTTGCGCTGATAGAAAAAGGTAGACAGACTTCTAAGCACGATTGAAACCTGTAAAAAATAATCTGTGATTGATGAAAACGTCATTTTCCGCGATTTGTACCGTAGGGGCGTACAGCAGTACGCCCCTACACAAAATTGAAACGCCGTTTATTGCAAACTGCATGGTAGGGGCGAGGGGCCCCTCGCCCCTACGCGAACCAACTATAAATGTTGATTTTTGGAATCTCAAGAAAAATAGCAAACAACATTCAATAAGGAAATGAAATGGCTGCAATGATTTTGCAAATTCTTTTCTGCGCCTCTGTGCCTCTGTGGTGAAAAACCTTTTCATGACCCACCCACCAACTCGTGCATCTGCGCTTTATTCCAGGCGAGTTTCACGCGGCTGCCAGGTGAATAGGTTGCTGTCGTTTCAGTTTGGTTTTGTGCTGAAACAGTAATCAAGCCACCCTCATCCAAAGCAACCCTGTAGCGGGTGTGCATTCCCAAATACACCGCTTCCTGCACGACGCCCGTGACAACAACTTCGTTGGTCGTGCTGGCATCATTTGCAAAAATGCGAACGCGCTCGGGGCGGATTTGTAAACTGCCAGGTCTGCCAAGAATTTTTTGTACGAGTGGGCCTTCAATAACATTCGACGTTCCCACAAACCCCGCCACAAACGCTGTCATGGGGTGATTGTACAAATCATTCGGTGAGGCAAGCTGCTCGATTTTGCCGTGATTAAAGACGGCGATTCTATCGCTCATTGAAAGAGCTTCTTCTTGGTCATGGGTGACATAAATAAAGGTGATGCCAACTTCAATTTGTAATTCCTTGAGTTCAACCTGCATTTGTTCGCGGAGTTTTAAGTCCAGTGCGCCAAGCGGTTCATCGAGGAGTAAAATTTTTGGTCTGCCGACGAGTGCTCGAGCCAGGGCCACACGCTGTCTTTGCCCGCCAGAGAGTTGCGCGGGGCGGCGGTTACCGAGTCCTGAAAGACGCACCATTTCCAGAGCCTCCTCAGCTTTTTTATGCCGCTCGAGTCTGGGCACTTTTTTAATCATAAGACTGTAGGCCACGTTATCGAGCACGCTCATGTGCGGAAATAAGGCGTAGTCCTGAAAGACAGTGTGAACATCGTGGTCATAAGGCGGCAGGCGCGTGGCGTTTTCCTTGCCAATAAACACAGTGCCGCTATCTGCCTGTTCAAAGCCGGCAATCAGACGAAGACAGGTTGTTTTCCCAGAGCCAGACGGCCCCAGAAACGTAAAAAACTCGCC
>JBOFGY010000294.1:0-18485 GCA_051649365.1 Trueperaceae bacterium | reverse complement strand
CGAGGGAGCGCAAGCATTTTGTCGCATTCGCAGTTACATCGCTACTTTGACTAAGCAAGGATTGAATGTTTGGGATGGCTTAGTCAGCATCTTTCAAGGTAATGTCTTATTGCCTTTATTGACCTCCTGAGTAGTTACTTTTGGTTTTGCTAAATCTTTGGAACCTGTGAAATCTGAAGATGGAAGCTTTTAAACTTACGACACATTACGACCTTACGACATATTACAAACAGTTTACGGACGTTTTTAAGTATGCTACATTAGTCTACGTGCAAGCTTGTCTTGCGGGAGTAGCTCAGTTGGTAGAGCGTCACCCTTCCAAGGTGAATGTCGCGGGTTCGAATCTCGTCTCCCGCTCCACGAAGTCTTTTGGGATAACCGAAAGACTTTCTTTCTTTTTCGTCACATCCGATACGTGGCTTGTAAACCCTGGCATTATTCTAAAGCGTGCTTCTCCCTTTCTTGGTTTCATTACTCCATACAACCAATGATTTATTTGGAGCGTTTTTAACCCCACTTCTGCCACGATTACAAACATTTTTTGGTGCTAACTATGGGACAGTTTCAGTTTTAGTTGCGGTGTACTCCTTGACAAGTAGTTTGCTGCAACCTGTGGCAGGTCTCATTGCTGACCGTTATGACCGCCGCCTACTTGCAGCTCTTGGCCCCTTGCTTGTCGCGTTAGGCTGCGGGCTTATGGGTTACACACCTAACCCCTTCGTTCTTGCTGTGTTATTAGGTGTATCTGGACTTGGTTCGGCTTTGTTTCATGCAGCTGGCGCGGCCCTTGTTGGTCAATTTGCTTCCCCCCAGCGCAAAGGCTTTTGGCTTAGTTTCTTTGGTTCGTCGGGGTATGTTGGTTTAACACTCGGCCCAATTGTGTCGCTCTGGATAGTCAATAGTGGTGGGCCTGATAATACTTTAAACTCGACGACGCTTGGACTACAACGCTTGGTTTGGCTTGTTCCTTTAGCACTTATACCTGCCTTTTTACTTCTACGCCAAGCACCACCCACAAAAATTCAAACGAAACCATCTACATTCAGTGACTTAGCTAGGGTGTTCCGTGGACAAGTCGCGCGTTTGTGGGCTTTAGCTACACTTCGTAATATTGTTTTTATGAGTTTTTCAACCACCATCCCTTACTGGTTTGCCCAACGTAATATTTCCGAGACGCTGAGTTCTGGTCAACCTTGGTGGCTTCTCACGACAACGCTGACTCTTACGGTTTACAACATTGCCGCTACAGCAGGGGCATTTTTAGGCGGCACTCTCTCAGACCGCTTTGGTCGAAAAACCATTCTAGTCATCACGATGCTCTTTGCTATCCCTCTTTACATTGGACTCCTCATTGTGCCACCTGAAAGCGCGTGGCTTTATTTGCCCTTACTTGCTTGTACAGGCGCACTGATGAATGCGGGTATTCCCGTAGCCGTGGTCATGGCTCAGGAACATGAGCCCCAGCAAATTGCTACCGTGTCAGGCTTACTCATGGGTTTCACTTGGGGTTTTGCGGGTCTCTTTTACGGTTTTATCGGGCCACTGGTTGAGCGGTTTGGAGTTATTCAAACGATGACGGCCCTAGGACTTTTACTCATCCCTGCCTTAATCATCACGCTATCCGTTCGTGAAGCAGCGAAACCCCAAGCCTCGGCGATTGCCGCTGATTAATTTATTAAAGTAGGAAAAGCTCTCTACTTTTAGCCTTTCGCTTTTAGCTTTGTGTATTTAGCCTGTAACCTAGAGGCATCTTTCTCTCATTTGACATTCGGTAAACTACTGGACGGTGATATTATGAATAAAATTCTTCCAGCTTTAATTGTGGTGGTCTTGTTGGTCGTGGGCGGTCTTTGGTTCGCTCGTCCAGCAGTCTCCAACTCAACCTCTACCGCACAAGCACAAGCAGAGTCGGGTTCAACAGAGTCAGCTTCAGAAACAACAGAAACGACATCTGAAGAAACAACATCTGAGACCGAAACTACTGAAAGCTCCAAGTCTGAAGCGACAGAAACAGAATCAGCCGAAACAGAACCCTCGAGCGAAGACGGCACTACTGAAGAAAGCACAACATCTGGAGAGAGTACACCAACAGAGGAAACCACCTCTGAAACTACTGAGTCCACAGAAAGTGCCGAAGCGACTGAAACTACCGAAAGTATCGAAGCGACTGAAGGTACTGAATCTGCCACACCTGCGACTGAAACAGAATCAACGGGTGAGACAAGCACAGAAACAACAGATGCAGCAAGTGAAAATCCAACAAGTGAAGATGCAACGGCAACAGCTCCTGCCGAGCCCCCTGCTCTTCCTGAAGGCTTCGCACTTACACCTTTTTTAAATGAAGAGCAACAACGCGAGTTCGGCGAGGCAGAGCAGGTTCTCGAGGAGGGCAAGGACTACCAAGCCATCATCGTCACGAACAAGGGCAACATCGTCATAGATTTGTTTGAAGACCAAGCGCCTCAAACGGTGAATAATTTTGTTTTCTTAGCACGCAACAAATTTTATGATGGCATCGTCTTCCACCGCGTTTTAACAGATTTTATGGCGCAAACAGGTGACCCCACTGGCACAGGTAGCGGCGGCCCTGGCTATCAATTTGAGGATGAGTTTGTCGAAGAACTCAAGTTTGATAAGCGTGGCGTGTTAGCCATGGCCAACTCTGGGCCCAATACCAACGGTTCACAATTCTTTATCACCTTCGCGCCTACCGAGTGGCTCAACGGTTTGCACAGCATCTTCGGACAAATGATTGAAGGCGACGAGGTACTCAGCAACATCAAAATTATTGACCCGAGCCAAGATGCAAATTCACCCTCGGTAATTGCCATGATGACCGATACCCTAGAAAGCTTGCAAAGTAAAGGTATTGCCCTGGCAGGTGATGCAACCTTGACGCTCGAGGCTTACCTCACAGAGAAACTAGGTGAAATTCCTGAAGTTGGGGCTGAGTTTGAAATTGACGGCGTAAGAGCGCAATCTGGACGTATGGGCGAAGCACCCGCGGTTGGCTTCTTTACAACCGAGGCTGGCGAAACTCCAGAACCTGATGTTATGCAAGCTGTGTACATCATTGAAAAAGCGAAATAAAAAGTTAGGTAGTAGCGATTAGGTGTCCGCAGTTATCTATTAGCTAACACCTAATCGCTTAAAAATTCTTAAATGGCTACACAGATTAAACAGTTACAAAGAACGGAGACCCGTATGAGCGCAACTGCTGGTTACACCAAACTCGAGCCCCTCTCCCCTACACGCAAAACCGAATTTAGCAAAGCAGAGCAAGTGTTAGAGAAAGGCAAAGATTACCGCGCTGTTGTTGAGACGAGCAAAGGCACGATGGTGCTCGATTTATATCAAGATAAAACGCCCATGACGGTAAACAATTTTGTTTTCTTGGCGCGAAACCACTATTACGACGGTGTCGTTTTTCACCGCGTGCTCGAGGGTTTTATGGCGCAAACTGGCGACCCCACAGGCACAGGGCGTGGCGGGCCTGGTTATAAATTTGGTGATGAAACAAGTACTAATTTAAGTCACAACGCCAAAGGTGTTCTCTCGATGGCAAATGCTGGCCCTGGTACAAACGGCTCACAATTTTTTATTTTGTTCAAACCGCAACCTCATCTTGATGGTAGACACACTGTCTTTGGCAAAGTTATTGAAGGTGAGGATGTCCTGGATAAAATTACACGTGTTGATCCTATGCGGCCCAGTGGCACCGAAGCCGATAAAATGTTGAACGTTTATATTGTTGAAAAATCGTTGTAACCTTGAAATTTTTGTAACCATCAGATTTCCGAGAACATACAAAACAACCGCATATTTATAAGGCTCGAGTGCGACTCGAGCCTTTTCTTTACGGGCAGGATTATGCAATTAAATGTGAACCGAGTCTAAACATCTCATTCCTAGCTCATACCTAATACATAACATCATCAACATGATCTGCTCACGACATTCACGACGTGTAGCGTTTGAGCGAGGTGTTTTTCAGAAGAGAGCTATTGAAAAAATACCTCATTGGTAAAAAGCGAGAGAGGAGCTGAGCGAATGGAGAGCTTAATGTACTTGGGTCCCTAGCCTAAGCTTTATCTACTAGGGTGTGGCTTTATCTATAGCAACATCAAATATAACGTTTCCCGTTCGCAAAATTTACTTATTACCTGAGCTTGCTGAATTTAGAAAGAACAAACTAGATAGATTTACTATTGAGGAGAGAATAGTGAAAGATTTAAGAATGTTACTGTCAACGCTTACCGTAGTATCAGTACTGGTTTTAACAAGCTGTAGTCAAAGCGTGCAACCCGAGGCTACCGAGACTATCGAAGAGCAAATCTATGGCGGCGAAGAAGCCGCTGCAAGCCAATTTCCTTGGGTATCCGAGTTAAGAGTTAATAATAGCTTCACGTGCGGCAGCAGCATTCTTTCTGCTGAGTGGGCTCTCACTGCAGAGCACTGCGTCAACTACTCGACGAGAAACCCTGGTCGCTATAGAGTCGTTGCTGGACAATATGCACGTGGTATTGACGATGGTACTGAACAAGCCAGTTACGTTAGCCAAATTCTCCTTCAGCCTAATGGTGCGGATGTTGCACTGCTCCGTCTCGAGGACCCTCTTACTTTGAATAACGCTATTCAACCTATCGCTGTCGCCTCTCCTCCTGCAGTTGGTAGCACGGTGCGCCAAGCAGGTTGGGGAGAAACAGAAGACGGTGACGCTGCCATCACGCTGAAATATTATGATACGACCATCACCGAAATTTCTAGTCTCGAGATTGCCACACAAGGGGACTTTGTCAATGGTATTTATGAGCAGTCTTGCTTTGGTGACAGCGGTAGTGGTCTCACCTACAACAATGGCAGCCAGTGGACTGTTATTGGTGTCGCCTCTTACGTAAGTAACGAACGCTGCAACGATGGTTTCGTAGGCTGGGGCAGAGTTGATGTAAACTGGATTAACGATACGATAGGCAACTAAACTAATCTTTCGCAGTTGAACGTAGCCCCCAGAACTGCATCTGGGGGTTTAATTTTGACATTACTTCCATACATATTATGCACGGTGCCAACAACCTGATATGCTCTAAACCGTGAACGATATTCAAAACAGATATAACTATTATAAAAGTCTTAATCTCGAGCTAAACATGCAACGCGGTCAACCCAGTGACGCAGACTTTGACCTTTCCAATGATTTACTGACTAGTGTTGGCCCAGACGATGTCATCACTTCAAGCAACCTCGATGTCCGTAATTATCCTGGTGGCGTGGCGGGCATTCCTGAAGCCCGCGACCTCTTCGCTGAAGTCCTAAGAATCAAACCGAGTGAAACACTAGTAGGCAACAACGCTAGCCTTAAATTAATGAGTGACGTTCTAACTTGTGCGATGTTGCGCGGGCTTAAAGACAGCAAAACTCCTTGGTTTGGAGAAAAACCAAAAATCATCGTGACCTTACCTGGTTACGATAGACACTTTTTACTCTTGCAAGAACTTGGTTTTGACCTTGCTACAGTTGCCATAACTGCAAACGGGCCAGACATGGAGGCAGTGGAACAGCTGGCTGGCAGTGATAAGCGCATTAAAGGCATTCTTTTTGTTCCCACTTACAGCAATCCCACTGGCGACACGATTAGTGATGAGAATGTGCGCCGTTTGGCAAGCATGAAAACTGCCGCAGCAGACTTCACTATTTTTGCAGATGATGCTTATTGTATTCACCACTTAACAGACACACCCAGTGTGTCGCTCAATCTTTTGAACGCTTGCAAAGATGCTGGTCATCCTGACCGCGTTTATCTTTTTAGCTCGACATCAAAAGTTACCTTTGCAAGTGCGGGTCTAGGCTTCATGGGTAGCAGTGAAGCAAATATCAAGTATTTTTCTAACCACTTGAACGCCAAAACGATTGGGCCGAATAAGCTCGAGCAACTCCGCCATGTCAAGTTTTTACGGAATTATCCCGGCGACATTACAGGGCTGATGAAAGACCACGCCAGACTCATCGCACCAAAATTTGCGGTGGTGAATGAAGTATTGAGCAAAGAACTCAGTGGAAAAAATCTAGCAACGTGGACGAATCCCAAGGGTGGCTACTTCATCAGTTTAGATACCGTAAAACCCGTTGCTGACTGCGTGATTAAACTCGCCCATGATGTGGGTGTCTCCCTCACTCCCGCAGGCGCAACGTTTCCAAACGGTCAAGACCCAAAAAACAGCAATATCCGCTTGGCTCCAACACGCCCACCTGTTGAGGAAGTGAAGTTGGCAATGGAAGTAGTGGCGACGTGTATTCAGTTAGCATCAGCAGAAAGCTAGCAAGTCAGCGACGAAACTGCACACTTGCTGTAATCCCCGACCACGTCACTGTAATGGGAGAGCGCAAATCCACCCAATCAGGCAACACCAAAACGCCAGACACTGGTGTACTCAGTGTAACCGTGGTGGGGTCGCCTTCGAGTAAACTCAAACTACCTGGAGACTGATACTGCAACACTTTGCCATCTTGCTCTAAGGTAAACGAACTCTCCCACGATGCATCGGCCAAAGCCGTGACGAGAAAATAAATGGGTTTACCCTTCGTGAATTTACTCGAGACTGCATCGAGGGCTTTTTGTTGGTCGGGAAAGACGAGTGCAAGAAGTTTGAAATCTAGCATCAATATACTCACAGTCTCGTCTCCTGCACTGCCAGGCATAAAAAATGACACGCCTGTAACGCTATTACCTAAATCAACTTGCGACCACCTGGAAGACCCAAAGGTCGTGCGCGTTTTAGGAAATTCTAAGGAAGAGGTATAGCCATTTGGGAGAACGAGCGATTCGTTCTCGAGGGCCACACCAAGAAATGATAATGCGTCATCAGGTGCAAACCAATCCCCTGAGCGCGTAAAGACGCTGCTCGAGAGCGTGTCATCCAAACCGTTAAAGGTGATATCGGGTGAGTTTGCGAACACGGTCAACACTGTACCTGTGAAACGTATCGTCAAACTACCTGACGCTTCTGTCACGGTATAACCAAGTTGTTTTGCGACATCCGACAGTGAAACGTACAACACCCCAGCCTCACGCTGCGCAGAAATCGTTTGTGCAAGTACGTTTTGCAAGCCAATCGTAAACAAAACAAAGAGCAGACATAACTTCAATACAGTAGCAGTGAATCTTCCCGAAGCACTATTAGCATTGCAGCAATACAGAGGCGATGTACACAGTTTGAACGGCTGCGCCTTGGCCCTCGTGAAATGAAAATGTGTGTCGTTTTCGTGCAGGGGCGTACGTCCGTACGCCCCTGCTACGGTGTCATCCTCGTGGCTTGTTTGTTTTCCAAATACTGTAAACATCACCCTTGATGCTAACAAACAAATTCTTCAAAAGATTTGAAGAATCTCCCAAATGCTTAACATCCCTTGACAGAAGGTAAGTTTATCACCTAAAGTAATTTTTAGGTATGGCTAAATGTTTAGCAACAAGCGGAAAAGCGAGAAAGAAAAAAATCAAAGTTTTCCTGCTTTTTCTCCTGTCTCCTGTCTCCTGTCTCTTTTCTCCTGCGTTTGCCCAGCTCAACGCCGTCGTCACTGTGGGAATGCTGAGTGATGTCGTGCAAAACGTCGGTGGTGACTGCGTCAACGTCACAACGCTTATGGGGCCAGGCATAGACCCACACTTATATAAAGCAGGCGCGAGAGACGTACATACCTTACAAAACGCTGACGTAATTTTTTATTCGGGTTATCACCTCGAGGGCCAACTGGGCGAAGTGCTCGAAGCCTTTCAGCAACGTAAACCTACCGTTGCCGTTGCTGAAAAAGCCATTCCTGAAACTGAAACCCTGCGTGAAGCAGGAGTTAATGCCATTGATCCCCATCTGTGGATGGATGCGCAGTTATGGTCACGCACAGCGGATGTGATTGCACAAACGTTGAGTGAGCTCTCGAGCGAATGCCAAAACGCCATCGCAAATGCAGAAGTTTATAAAGTGCAGCTCGAGGCCCTTCACACCTGGATCAAAGAAAGTATCCGCAGCATTCCAGAAGCGCAGCGCGTTCTCGTCACCGCGCACGACGCATTCTTTTATTACAGCCGTGCTTATGGCATTGATGTTGCCTCCGTGCAAGGTGTAAGCACGCAAGCGGAAGCAAGCATCGAAGACATTCGCAGTACGGTAAAAACCATTGTAGCAAGAAATATCCCTGCCATCTTTGTAGAAAGCAGCATCAACCCACGCACGATTGATGCTGTGTTACAAGCGGCAAGAAGTCAGGGTATTGAAACCAAAGTTGGTGGTTCCCTTTTTAGTGATGCACTTGGTGAAGCAGGCACAGCTAACGGCACTTATATTGGAATGCTTTACCACAATACAAAAACCATCGTAGAAAGTCTTAGCGGCAAAGTTGCACCCTTACCAAGTGAATTAGACCCTTGGCTAAAAAGTTGGAATTTATGACGTTTGCGATGAATTCACTCTGGTTTGAAATTGCATTAATAACAAGCATTTACGCACTTGGGCAAATTTTCTTTGCAGCCTTCACAACGGATATGCCAAAGTGGAAAAGAGTTACAAAAATTATTGTATCCATATTGCTTGCTTGTACAATTTCAGCAGTCTTCGGACGGGTTTGGTTTTTTATTTTAATGGGAGTTCTTTGAGGTGCCTTTATCTTGATTCACGCTTGGTGGTTACCAAAACATGGCATCAACGGCTTAACGGGAGAACCTAAAGAAAAATATTATGCACTACGTGGCTGGACATTAAAGGACTAAAATAACGTATGGTACACGAACCTAACTTAGCACTGCACATCGAAGACCTCACCGTGAGCTACCAAAGCAAACCTGTGTTGTGGGATATTGATTTGAATGTACCACCAGGTGTCTTAGCCGCAATAGTTGGGCCAAACGGCGCAGGTAAAAGCACTCTAATTAAAACGGTGCTAGGTCTTATCAAACCCGCTGCTGGACATATCTATATTTACGGCAAACCCTACAGTGAACAACGCCGCAACGTCGGTTATGTACCCCAACGCTCGAGCGTTGACTGGGATTTTCCAACCACTGTGCTTGATGTTGTCACCATGGGTCTTTACGGCAACCTAGGTTGGTTCAAACGACCTGGCCGAGCCCAAAAAGAAAAGGCTCTCAACGCTTTAGCGCAAGTAGGCATGGAAGATTTTAGTGGTCGTCAAATTAGCCAACTTTCAGGCGGACAGCAGCAGCGGGTTTTTTTAGCGCGGGCTCTTGTTCAAGACGCAGACGTTTATTTTATGGACGAGCCTATGGTCGGTGTAGATGCCACCACAGAACGTACGATTATTTCTCTCTTAAAAGATTTACGTACTCAAGGCAAAACTGTGATTGTCGTTCACCACGATTTGCAGACGGTCTCGAGCTATTTTGACTGGATGGTTTTCCTCAACGTGCGCGTCATTGCTCAAGGACACGTAAAAGACGTTTACACCCCAGAAAACTTACGAGCGGCGTATGGTGGGCAAGTAGCACTCCTGCAAGAAACATCGCCAACACCACAAAGCGAAAAACAGGAGGTAGGGAGTGGGTTGTAGAAAGTAGATAAGAAACCCACAACCCACTCCCTCACTTATGGACGAACTTTTCTCTTTCCTTACTGACTTCACCATCCGCAATGTAGTGTTTGGCTCAGCCTTGCTCGGCATCACGAGTGGTGTGTTAGGGAGTTTTGCCGTCTTGCGACAGCAGAGTTTACTTGGGGACGCGCTAAGTCATGCGGCGTTGCCTGGCATTGCACTCGGTTTTTTGATTGCAGGTGAGCGAAATCTTATTGCCATTTTGCTTGGCGCACTTCTCAGCGGCGCACTTGCTGCTGCTTACGCGCTCCTACTTACGCGCAGAACTCGCTTAAAGAATGATGCAGCTCTTGGTTCAGTGCTCAGTGTTTTTTTTGCCGTTGGCATTGTACTTCTTACCTTTATTCAAAATCAAAATAATGCGGGGCAAGCAGGGCTCGAGTCCTTTCTTTTCGGACAAGCCGCGACAATAGTACCGAGTGATATCTTGACGATGCTCGTGATTAGTGGGCTGTGTCTGGGACTAACGATCCTGTTCTGGAGACACTTTAAGGTTTTAAGCTTTGATACTGGCTTTGCCAGGAGTTTAGGTTTCCCCACGCTCACGCTCGAGTTCACACTTACCCTCATGATTGCGCTCGCTATCGTCATGGGCTTGCAACTTGTTGGTGTTGTTCTTATGGCTGCTCTTCTCATTGCACCCGCAGTGGCGGCACGACAATGGACAAAAAAGTTAGAGCATATGGTGCTGCTTGCAGCCCTCTTTGGTGCCATAAGTGGTGTGGCAGGCTCGCTTCTTAGCGCAACAGGGCGCGGACTCTCCACAGGTCCGCTCATTGTTATTTTCGCGTCACTCTTTGTTGTTATCTCACTTCTTTTTGCACCAGGACGCGGTTTTATTTGGGAAGCCTTGCAGTTTCAGCGCAATAAGCGCAGTTTACACGCTCAACAAGTTTTGGTAGACCTCTACAAACTTGCGAACGAACACAACGACCCGCACTATCAGACTGAACTCGGGATGCTCTCGAGCTACTACGGGGTCAACGTTAGGCAAGTTTTGCATGAATTAGGGACTCGAGGTCATGTTACAACAGGACAACATATGCAAGGCGAAGGACAGCACTGGACGCTTACAGCACAAGGCTATGAAGAAGCAAAGCGGATTCTCGAGCAATTAGGGAAACGTGATTAACATGTTGCAAGAAACTTTCTATAATCCTAGCATCGTTATCGTTTTGGTTGGCGCACTTGTAGGTATTGCCTCTTCCCTACTCGGTGCCTTTCTCGTCTTGCGAAAAAGCAGTCTCCTCGCCGATGCCATTAGCCATTCGATTTTGCTTGGTATTATTTTGGTGTACCTCATCACAAAAAATCAATTTTCGCCTTTTTATACGCTCGGGGCCGCTCTCGTAGGTGTTTTGACAGTAGCCCTTACAGAACTATTGGCAAACTCGAAGCGTGTCAAGAATGACGCAGCGATTGGGCTCGTGTATCCGCTTTTATTCGCGGTAGCCGTTCTGCTCATCAATGTGTTTGCACGCAATGTTCACGTAGATCAAGACGCAGTGCTCCTTGGTGAAATTGGCTTTGTCTGGATTGATACGGTAAATGTTGGGGGACTCGAGGTTCCTAGAGCTTTAATCACGATGCTCGTCATCACGCTTGTCAATCTTTTGTTCGTCACGTTTTTTTTCAAAGAGTTAAAGCTCGCCACCTTTGACCCTAGCTTGGCAGCAGCACTGGGTTTTAGTCCCATGCTAATTTACTATTTGCTTCTTAGTTTAACAAGCATTACCGCGGTGACTGCCTTTGATAGTGTCGGTGCAATCTTACTTGTTGCTTTTGTTATTGTGCCACCTGCCACGGCGTATTTACTCACCGATAAGCTTTGGTGGATGCTCGTCTATGGTGTGCTTTTTTCAAGTGTCTCGAGCCTACTCGGTTATGTCTTCGCTGTCGTGTTTGATGTCTCAATTGGCGGCATGATGGTCTGTATCAGTGGGGCATTTTTGCTGCTAGCGTTCCTCTTTAGTCCACGTTACGGGCTTATTGCGCAAACCATACAACGGAGCAATCAACGCCGTGATAACGCCGAGCGAATGTTGCTCGTGCATCTCTATAATCACGAACATGACGACGAAAGCCTCGAGGAAAGCGCGGTAGACGCTTTACAGACTCACTTGCGCTGGCGCGACCATGAAGCAAGAAATATTGTGATGCGAAGTCTCGAGCAGAACGTGATCCGCAAAGAACAAGATAAATTATTTTTAACAGAAAAGGGCCGTGTACTCGCAAGAGAAGTGCTCGAGCCCTGGCGGACCCGAGCACAAAGTTCATAACTCTTCCGTCTCGTTACTATAATAATACTTTTTTCAAAAATGATTCGGCTGCATCTGGTGAGGGAATTTTTGCAGCGATGCGGCGCACGAAATCTTTATAATTGATGGCACTATCTTCGCTTGACTTCACCATTATTGGAGCCATTGGCCCGACAATCTCGAGCAAGGTCGTCTCGACATAAAAGCGTTGTTCGGGTGTAATCGGTTCACGAACACCCGTCGCAGCAACCTTGCTGAGATCGGGAACGACAGGAATCACAGGTAGATTCTGTACTTCAAGACTTAATTTTTGCAATAGCTGCTCTGTGGAAGGCAAGCTCGTATCAATCATGACAGACTGCTCAGGCTTGAAATGGTAACTCGCCGAACTAATTCTTAAGATGTCATCGAGACTTTGCAACCCTCGGCGCACACGGTACTGCAAAGAGATAATTTGACCATTCGACAGTCCCACCGTCGCGGTGTGGTTAAGATTGGTCGTGAGATAGAGAATGCCCGTTAAGCGTTGTTTGCATAGATTAACTAATTCACGTACAATCTCGGGAAAGGGGCGAAGTTCTTGAACTGCCATGATCATCACACCCATTACTTTCTAGAGAGCTCGCCCATCGCCACCTGTACGCTCATTTTTAAGCGCGAGATAGCTTTAGCAAGCTCACCAAGTTCATCACTGCGTCTAACTTCGTTGATAGGTGTATCAAGCTTGCCTTTACTAATTCCATCTGCTACCGCTGTAAGGTTTTCAATCGGTTTTACAAAACGTCTAGCCAGTACATACGACACAATCGTGATAAGCACCAGGGCAGCAATAAACAGGAAAATTGCTTGCTGCTCGACGCGGCGGAGTTCTGAAAAAGCTACGCTCCTCGTGCGTTCAATCACGACGGTGAAGCCTAAGTCGGTTTTTTGACTATACGCGACTTTTTCCTCACTACCGTAGGTGTAGTTTATAAGTTGGCTACTTGCAGAGTTTAAGGCAGGGTGCTGACTGTAATCTAAAAAGTCTTCGGTGGGTAGCTCGAGGCTATTGTGAGCAATAAGCCTACCCGCCACATCGGTAACAAATAACGTGGTAGCTGAATTCACTTTGCGTTCTGCAATAAAGTCCGTGATGCGAGTTAAAAAACCACACTGCCACATCACACCTGCTAGAACGGCATTTTCCTCGTGCGGAATTGAAATACAAAGTGCAGGTTTACCTTGAGCACGGCTCATAATGACCTGGTGACCAACCTCTTGCCCTGAGATAATTTGCTGGAAATATTCTCGGTCGCCTGATGGATCAAGACTCTTACCATCACTACGTGCAATTTGCTGACCCGTGAGATCGCCGACCGTAAAACCATAACTCCAATCAATGGCATTAAGTGCTGCCAAAAGGACTGGGTGATATGAATTAGGAGTCTGAACTGCCTCTGTCATATTGAAAAGGTTACTGGCTTGGTGCAAGGCACGCACATTTGTATCAATCCAGTCATTGACCTGTGAACGAATAAGACCCGATGTTTGACTAAATTCATTGGTAATGTTGTCCGTCACTTTTTGGCGAATGGTGTAATAGTTTGTTAACCACAAAGCAATGAGGGGTAGTAGCGAGGCGAATAGCACCGTAAGCAATACTTTGGGGAACATCCCAAACCGGTTTCTGCTTTGCTTAAATGCTGCCGGGGCTAATTGGGTTTGTTTGGCACTCGCCGTGGTTTGGGCGACTGACACAGCTTGTTGTAACACCGGCAGTTGGCTAAAGGTCTGACGGTTTACGGGCATCCGTGCGAAGGACACCTTAGCGGTATCAAGTCTAGCAATCGTATCAAAGGCCTCACGCCCTTGTATACTGCCATATTGTGCACCGACGAGTTCGCCGGTCATGAAGTTGAGGGTGCCGTAGCGTTGAATGTCCCCTTGTAATGTCACGGACACAACTCCGGTGAGTTTCCTCTTCTGAACATCCTGGATAGCAGTCATTAATTGCGTAGAGTGGATGACCATGCTGATGACCTGCCTTTCATTAAGTACATACTTCTCCACCCCCACTATGCATCTTTAGCAGCCTTAAACTCAATACAATTTTTAACATTTGTGTTTGAACCCTACAAACTTAAATGTTAAAAATGATCTGATTTTTTATGATGAAGGTGGCAGGCAATAGCTAAGGCATAAGAAGAGTTTTAACAAGTGCCTTCACACAAGCTTAAGGGATGTCGCGGTTACACGCTGGACATCTACATTGGGTTCATCGCCCATAAAAACCTTTTGCAATACTTCAGCCCCATGCACAATCCCTGGAGTTGGACGACTAAAATAACGGTTGGCATCAAATGCCCAAAGATGATGATGACGAATGGCACGCAAATATTTTAGTTCAGTTTGTTTGTAAAGTTGCTTGGCAAAGCGAACATTATCAGCTAGTCCGTAACCGCAACACATCACGCAAATGATGTCGGGGTCAGCAAAACCAATGGCTTGCCAAGTTGTGCGTTTAGAATCAAAGCCCACTTCACCTAACACATTGATCCCTCCCGCAGCCTCGACCATCTGTGGCACCCAGTGTCCTCCATAATAAGGTGGGTCTGACCACTCGAGCATTAGTACTCTCGGTGAACGTTTGGGTTTGTGCGCTGAGAGACTCAACCATCGTTGATGATATAAATCCGCACGTTCTTCCGCAAGCGTTTTTGTTTCAGTCATCTCACCCATCAGACGCAAATTCCGCAAAATGCCCTCGAACGTTTTGCCGGTAAGTACTAATGTCGGAACCTCGAGTACATCAGGAAGTAGCCTCAATGTGGCTTCTACCGTTCCCGTATTCACCGCACAAACATCACAGACCCCTTGCGTCACAATAAGGTCAGGTTGGAGCGCAGCTAAAAGGTCACCATTGACTTGATAAAGTGGTTTATGTTCACGCATAGCTCTTACCACTGCAGCATCAATCTGAGTAGGCTCGAGTCCTTCTGGCACAATACTCTTTGTAATTCGGGGCAACTCCTGAATACTTGCTGGATAATCACAGGCATGACTCACAGCAACAAGCGAAGCTTGCAACCCTAAATCACACAGCATTTCTGTTGCACTTGGCACTAAGCTTACAATTCGCATCAGCAAAGGTTAGCATAGTACACCACGTGCAACCTTGGAATGTATAGCCGCAATCTACTCACAAGATTGTGCTATTTGATCCTATTACAAACCACCTAAAAAATGTTGCTCTCCCAAAAGGGAGAGCAACTGGGAACTGAGCTATGTTTGTGCTTTCTTAGTAGGACTCGTAAGCTCCCATATCGGAAGCTGTACCTCTGGGACGGCGCGCATCACGAATATCGTCAGAAGGCTCTGCTTCATAAAGTTTATCTATTGCTGGACTGCCTTTTTTCAAACTAAAATTCGCTTTTTTGGGGTCTGTACTTGCTTTGACAAAGAGTGGGTCTTGTCCAAGGATATCCTTGCTTTCTTCAACGGGTGTGGAGTTATCTATTTCGGTTAAGATGATGTTATCAAAACAGAAATAAGAGGACTCCGCGTTTCCTGCAATTTGGAATTGAACTTCAGCAGCATCGTCGGTCGCGGCAGTCATATCGAGAGACAACTCGAGCAACGAGGTGCGTGAATCATTTACAGGCAGTGAGAAGGTTTGGAAGGCATAGGTTGCGCCTGCCTTGCCAAGCTTAACGGCGAAGTTTGCTTCTATCTTATTGCTGGTCGCTACGTCAAACTTTAAGGTATAACTAAAGCCCTGTTTCAGTGTCAAACCTGTTTGATAAATGTAAATATCATAGATATTGGTTGTGTCGGTACCTGGCGTATCAATATAGGTACAGTTACGCTTATACGTGGCATCATGAGAATTGCTAACAAAACCAGGTGTTCCATTGGATAACTGCCAACCCTCAATGCTATCGGTGAAATCCCCGTTAGTAATGAGATTATCAGAGCCGCCGCCTGGTTGATCGCCTCGAGGCGGATACTGAGGTGCTTCACTTCCACCATAGAAGAGATTATTTTCAAACAGAATATTATCAGAACCATAGGTAAAGATGGGCTTTTTATCGGGCGCAACCGAGAAGATGTTACCTATAAATTTGACATCCTCGGCAGCTTGTACACCAAGCTCTGTGAAATTTGGCGTACGCCCATTGTTGTAGGTAGTGTTGTTGCGAACTGTGACACCTTTTGACTCGTACACGTTAATACCCCGACCACCATTGTCAAAGACAAGATTGTTTTCGATTAAGAACCTACCAACGTAAGGAATCTTGTCACTCTGACTATGGTTGGCATCATCAATGATAATGCCGTTGCCGTCAGTGATTTTACGTTGAGAAGGATCATCCGTACTCGAGTACCAGAAAGGGACTTTATTTTCGACATTGTAAACAACATTTTTGCGGATATACATTTTTGTATCCGTGCTATTATCAAGGTTCCAGTTGCTATAAAAGGAAATACCACTGCCTGCATAGGCAGAGTAGTTACTCGTGCTGTATACAACGTTGTTTTCAACACGAATATAATCTGAAGAGTTTGAGCCAATCCCACCACTCGAAAAATTAAAGACGGTATTTTTACGAATAATAATGTGATGCGGAAAATTGAACTCCGTGATCTGATCGCGTTTAAGCCCTTCGTTGCCAAACGTCATGATACCGCTGGTATTAAAGTTAGGGTTAAACAGTGCTGCATCTGCATCCGTACCTGTGGCTACAGCCAGTGCCTCTTCAGGGTCTATTTTTGGCGAGTTACCTTCAACAATAAACCCTTCAATGACAATATAAGGCACATTGATGCGAATCCCTTGCCAGTTACCGTCAGCATAAATGCGGGGAGCATGCCCCGGCATCGCTTTGTAGGTAATATAAGCGTCCGAACGACCTGGCCGGTTAATTCTCAAAACGCTATTATCTGGACCCAACCTGTCTTCAACCGTTTTGGTATAGGTGCCATTCATCGCCAAAACAGTGTCCCCAGGATTTGTGAGATCTGCAGCTTTTTGTAGAGTTCTAAAGGCTTTACCTTTACTTAAACCATCATTGGTATCATTGCCTGTACCCGAGACATAATAAGTCTTACCTGTGGCTACAGGTTCTAAGGTAGCGAAATCTTCAGCAACTGCTCCACCTGGGGTTGGTGACGCAAATTCACTTGTTTGCACGCCACAGCCTCCCAAAATAAATCCCATAAACAGTAAAGACACGATTGACCATAAACTTTTCTGTTTCATTGCTTCCTCCTCGTGACATATAGCAGGTACAACATCTTCTATGCCTCAAACCTTTTTTGTAAACGTATGGGCTTACTCCTTAAGTACTTGAGCGCACTTAGTAACTGGCGCATTCCCTTTCTTCCGTACGACAAAACAACCATCGGACTCGTGATTGAAGTAGAAACATACCATGAACCCTCTTTGGATCGGCAGACAAAACAATAGTGATTTCAGCCTATATGTTACCGATAACAAAAAGGCTTTGTATCACGAATTAATGAATATTTTTACATAAAAGACTCATTTTACTAATCTTTACCACCTATCGATTGGAATGACTCCCACTTGGCAATGTAGTTCGCATGTTTGCTATTTTTATCTCATAACCACTTTCCTTAAGGGCTTGGAGTGGGTCAGGATATAAACCACTCTCTTCACGCATATTAGCCAGGAGTGGGCGCACGTCCGTGTGAAAACCATCTAGTAGTAAATTATGTGCCGCTAAAACTTCACCCGTAATCTGAAGCCGAGCAAGCTCTTTACAGTTGACACAGAGAGCTTTGGCGTAGGCGATTTGACAATTAATGACACTTTGAATAATCGCTTCAATTTTTCCCTCAATGTTGTGGCATTGGTCGAGCATGTAGGTAATCGCTTTAGCACTCGAGCGCTTCAGTTTGTCATTCGACTATTCACACTTTACTAACTTTATTATTTCACTATAAACACAGAAAAGCTCGAAGGGGTTGATGCTACCCATCATAAGGTCATCATCACCGTACTTGCGATTATTAAAATGAAAGCCACCCATTTTGCCTTCGTCTAGCAAAAAAGCTACAATATGTTCGATATTTGTTCCTTGCGCGTGGTGTTCCATATCTACAAGCACGTAGTCCTTGTCACCCAGTTTAGTCGCAAAGCTATACGCCACGCCCCAATCAGGAATATCAGTATGCTAAAAAGCAGGTTCGTAAAACTTGTACTCGATGAGCATACGCATATCATCGGTTAGTGCCGCATAAACCTTCTCGAGCGACGCAAAAAAATCTCGCCTGCAGATGTCATCTTGTCCTGGGTAATTCGTACCGTCCGCAAACCACAAACTCAAATCTCTCGAGCTCGTCTCTTTCATAATCTCTATACACTCGATTCAAGAAACTGGAGTTGGCTTGAAATCTTAGACAAAAAAGTAAGAGACTATGGTTATACAGGAGGTCTAGGATGGCAACAGTAAAGAAGAATAAGCGAGAATACAGCACGGAGTTTAAGATAGACGCAGCCAGATTGGTCGAAGACCAGGGATACACGGTCAAGGAGACGTGTGAACGACTGGGAATCCCGCTCTCCAATCTGACGAGATGGCTGAGCCAGTACCACAAAGGAAAATGACAGCCAGGGCATAAGCAAGC
>JBOFGY010000293.1:0-12394 GCA_051649365.1 Trueperaceae bacterium | reverse complement strand
CACCAATTGCTCTAGCTCTTTAGCACTTCTCACCTGGCTAGCTTTCTCTTTGAGTTCTTTTAGCAATCCGTGTGTTCTCGTTTCGTAGGTGTCCATTCCTAAAGTTTACTACCACCATTTTGTGGACGCACCCTCACCAAAGTAAGTTCCAGGAACCCCCAAGGCCGCGAGGGTATAATATAAGCTGAAAAACTCATACTGATAACATCCCCACCCCAACCGACTGCTGTATCCACAGCCCAACCAGCATTATAAATGCTCAACTTTCCATCACTACCAATTATACGAAAAAGAAATAGATCTGCGTTAGGTGCTACACCCGCCCTACCATAAAAATTAGCTCGAGCTCCACCAGCAACATTTGCTACACCATGACCATGCCAACAGCTTCCAGCAGTACAGTCATCTACTACAGGGGGTCAAAACCTCCATCTAGCAGAGCGATAGCTACACCTCGTCTGTCAACAGGTACGCCTCCTGTATTAAACGACCAAGCTCCACCTGATGAACTTACACGTGTTGTTGTATCGTTAAGCCACCAAAAATCTGTCGTGTTTTCAAATGATGCTGTTGCGCCAGTAACTTTTGTGTGCTCAGCATAACCACCTTGCGGTTCAACAAGCATATTCGGCTCCGCCACAACATCCGCACCAAACTCTTTTGCATTCGTTTGCAAGAACAAATCGTACAAATTCGCTGCGCTCTGCGAAGAAAACGTGGCTTGCCCTTGCAACCCTAAATTCTCCAAGCGTTTTGCTAAATGTGTGTTTGTCGTGGTTGGCGCACTCACACTAACGAGCCTAGTAACCTAGGTCAGGAAGTTTTCTAATTTTCTTCGGGTCAACTGTTGCAGGTGCCGCAGGAATCGCGCCTGTGTTCAAAACAGTGCCACCAAAGCGTTTTAGAAAATCTTCTTGCGCTTTTGTTGTTGGGAACTTAACGATAAGTTGATTGGACATATACGACATGGTTTGCCCATCAATGCTTATTGCCTCGATGCCTGGGCCAGTAATTGCCGCAGTGGTTAAATCTCTGCCACTTCGCAAACTTGCCGAATCGCCAAACAACCCTGGATCAATAACAACCGTGACCCGACTTTGTGGCTCTCCTGAACAAGCCGCCAAAACCAAAACGAACAATACACCCAACACGAGCCGTACTTTTGCCATAAATTGTGCTCCTCCTAAGAGCTGTGATTTTTCCACCACGATTCTCATAGTAGTCGAGACTACTGTTAGACTCAAATGAGTTCTCTCACTTTTTGCAGATGTTAAATTCTTCACTTTTAGAAGGTTTTAAGGCTCAAGGCTGTAGACCTCCAGGCTTGGTAAAAGCACTTTTTGAACACGAAAAAAGGCTGAAGTATACCCTCGAGAAATCCTGCACTTTGCGTGAATTTTTGTGGGATTTATTCACTTTTTGAACTGTCTTGCAACCTTCGTTTGCCCCTCCCAATACTGCATCTTGTGCGAAATCCTATATTTATCTTCCTAAACCCATAACTTGACCTTTTTCACACGTTTGTTGTTCCCAAAAGACTATGCTTTTAATCACGAAGACCCTAAAGCAGCAACTCAGGTGGGGTTTCAGGGATTGGTGTATGGGATATAGAAGCGTAACTAGACCACGCGCAGCAGTGGTTCATGAGGTAAGGCATGGCAAATGAAGTCTATGTACTCACTCACGACGGACTCTCACAAATGGTGTCCTCGAGGGTGGCCACACGCTTTTTAGATAAGGCGTTAGAAACCAAGGGTTACTCGGCCAATTCGGTCAGTAGCGAAGAAATGCGTGAGATTTTGCAAGGGTCAATTTTGCGAGAATTACGGCAAATTTTGCCGAAAGACGGGGTGGAACGTAGTATTAAACAAATTACCCGCACGCTCAGAAAACATGCCGAAACCGTGACACAGAGTAGCTCGAGCACCCCCTCGAGAATCACTACCCCGAGCGTAAGTATGCCACCAAGTGTGACACCTGCTCGACTAAGTGATTTGCTGCTACCAAATGAAAACGACAAACCCAATCCTGAAGATGTCTTGGATTATGATGACGCTGCCCAAGATTTGGGCATTGTTAACCACTCGTCACCGCTCGAAGACCGCTACGCTTTCAATACCGCCGAAGTTGAAGCAGCCATTGACCAAGCCTTACAACCTTCGCCTCAGGAGCAGGGGAACGAAGAATTGCTCGACACAGAAGAGCAACCCCAGCAACACCACATCACTACTGGTCTACCTATAACCACTGCTCTACCTGTACAATCTGCGTTTATGAAACCTTCAAGAGAGCTTGACTCTGAAACACTTCATCACATGCTCGTGCAGTTTGCCCAGCTCGATCATGTCAAGGTCATCGCCGCCGTACGCCCGAATGGTGAGATTAGTCAGTCACGTGGCAATGGCTTTGACTTAGACGCACTCTCGAGGCTTGGTAGTTTAGGGATCAAGCTCCTAAGTCGCGGACGCAGTATTCGCTCTTATTTTCTATCAAGTAGCAACTACCAGCTTTTTTTGTTTCCCCTTGGTAGCCATACCTTGATTATCGTGGGTAGTCACGAAATCAATGTTGGCGAAGTTTTTAATACCTTATCTCAGTTAACAGACGCACCTTTAGAGGAGGAAGTATGACCACTGCCCTACGCCCACTATCTCGTCTTATCCTCGGGCTTTTCATAATTGCTGGTATTGTTCCAGTCGTTAGTGTTGCCCTAGCCCAAGACGAAGACCAAATTCTCAAAAACTATCTGCTCGGTATGGAGAACCTGCATAAGGCTGTTTCGCTCATGCCTACCGATAGTTTGCAAAGTACCGACGCCCTCGAGCGGGCCAGTCAAGCCTTGCGTTTTTTATCAGGCTCGAGTAGCAGCACCGATTTAGTCGCGCAATTAGAAAACACCTTCGAGCGAGCCGAAGAAACGATTCAAAATCAAAGTCAAGCCGATTTAGGTGTGCAAGTAACTGTACTCAAAGGCGGCTTCCAACGCCTCGTCTACGAAGCGTCAGTGAGCTCTGCTAACCAAGGCGATATCGCCAGCACGCAAAATCGCTTGGCAAAACTTGCCAGTAATATTGGTTTGGCTCCCGATATCCAAAACGCGCTGCTTGCTGAAAATGACCCCAACAAACTTTTTGCACGCTTTGAAGTCGCTGCAGCCAACGTCGTGAAGGCTCACCTCGGCAATGTGCTCGGTCTACTCGAGACTGACAAAGGCATTGCTTATCAAACGCTTGCAACCGCGTACAGTGATTTTTTAATCGTACAAGATTCGCCACGCGCCGACACTTCGACCAATACCATTTTTACCGAGTCTTTCCCTCTGCTGATTGCCGATGACAGAGAAGCCCTCGGAGAAGCCATTAACCAACTTAACCGTCAAATGGATAGTTTTGCTGCGGCTGCGAATGCCCTCGTCGAAGGTACACCTTCGACCAATGCGACACCAACGCAAAGCGTCACAGCAACTCAATCTGAGGTGAGCACGACCACTGAAAGCACGACTACCGAAGCTGCGAACACTGAAGCTGTAATAAGCGAAGAACGAACATCCGAAGCTACGGCAACAGAAACTGCTACCACCGAAACATCAACTAACGAAGCAACTGTCAACGAAGCAACCGTCACGACAACACCTGCAAGCAATACCTCGAACACCTTGGAATCTACAGCAGAAACGACCTCAGCAGAAACCACTACGGCACAGGCCACTACAACGGAAGCAAGTACAGCATCAACATCAAGTACAGCAACCCCCGCGACCCAAGCCCCTACAACCGCTCGAAGTGTAGCTAATCCTTTTGAAACATCTTTAAGCAATGAACTCAAGAGGCTTAATGTGCCTGCCAACCAACAAGCGGCCTTGTCCGAGCGTTGGCTCGAGGGTGGCTTTACGAGTGTGCAAAGCGTCGTCAACGACTTGTTAGCTAAAACGAGCTTGGCCATGAGTGCCGTGCAAGGGGGTAACCAAGGATTTGCCAAAACTCAACTTGCCGAAGCCCAGGCTCACTACACTAATCTACTAAGTCCGCTTGTTCGTGACGCAACCTTAGATAGCAGCGTGACAAGTTTACTCTCGAGTCTTAGCAGCTCACCCAGTTTGCGCCAACAAGATTTAGCGACCCTCAATCAGCAGTGGGCGGGCGTTGCCAAAAGTCTCAATCTCAGGGCTCCTGCTACAGACTTGCAAGGTTTGTCCAATGGTGTAACAAGTTTTTGGTCAGGTTGGCCGCGCATGATTATTATGATTGTCCTAAGTCTCTTGGCCTTTGTTCCGCTTTACCTTCTCTTCTTAGCGTTTGGTGGTGGCAACCGCAACTGGCAGCTCATTGGTTACGCGCTTTTCCTCTTGCTCTTACCCGTCATCTATGAAGGCTTGAGCTTTGTACTAAGCCTCATCAACAGTTTTGTCAATGTTACTGGTTTAGAAATTTTGTCGCGCTTTTCATTTTTCCAAAATCCTGTTATGCAAGTTGTGTGGGCGGCACTTACGGGGATAGCTATCGTGCTCGCAAGCTTAGGTCTTTACGGCATCTGCGTGCAATTCGGTCTCCTCGGCAAACGCCAGGATGACCTCAGCAGAACCATGATCGAAACTTCACCGAGTGTGACCTCGATTGAAAAAGCGAAAACCACGAACTTCGAGTGGGACGAAGAATTTTAAGTCAGGGCGGTGCAGCGTTGTGCGGGGGTTTAACTGTGCGGGTTTAACAAGCCGACGCTGCACCGACAGTACAAGCAAGCTAGAGGGTAGCAACAAGAAAGGAGCAACGTGCAAAACCTAGTGGTCAACATTCCTAAACACAACAGCGATTTTTCATCTAAGTTGCACGTAGCTCAACAACGGGTTTGTTACAATTTAATGGTAATGTCAAGGCGATTTACGCATCTTATGAGGTCATCAAGGCGTGTGGTGAGACACCATGATTAGTACTGCTTATCAAACAACTGTCGAAGAACTCGAGGCGCTCCTCTCGCCGAGAGTCGTGTCACGCTCGTTGCAAGAAGGGCTCAAGCTTATCGGAAAGACACCCGACAGTGTTGAGTATCCTGACCTTGAAAAAATCTTAAAAGCGCAGGTCTATCGGCAGCTGCAAGTTACGATGCCGGTCAGCGAAGCGAAGACACGCATCAATGACATTTTACATAAACTCAAAGATTTAGAGGAAGCCCAAACGCGCCACCTCTCGAGCCAACAAGACCTTGAGGCACAAGGGGTTGCTTTAGACGACCTTAAGGAAAAGCTCAAACCCTTTAATCTGTATTTCGAGTGGCCCGAAGTTCAAAAGTTGCGGGCGCAAATCAATCTTTTAGAAACCGAACACCAGCAAAACCGTAGTGCAGATAAACTTGTGAGCGACGCACGCGAACAACTTAAACTCGTCGAACAAAAACTCGAGGGCGAACTTGTGCAGCAAGCCCGCGACTTAAGTGAACTCGAGCACGCGCTCGAGGCGGTCAAGAGTTTGGGTGGTCCTAAAGTACGCCGCTTGGAGGGGTTGGTCGGGCAAATTGCCGAATCGCAGCAAACACGCCAACTTGCCCTTGCCGAGTTAGAACGGGCCCGAAAACTCGCGCTCGACTTACGCAAACTCATGCAGTCAACCGTCATTGACGAAAATCAACCGCCTCTCGAAACGCGCACTAGTGTGTCTATCCCTCCCTTAGCTATCCCCATACCCCAAAACCCCCTTGCGCCTCTTCCCAACCAACTTGAAGATCCGCGTGTTCTGTCTACCATTGAAGAAGAAGGTCTTCTCGAGGTTGAAAGTGGCGTTGAAGAACTTCTCAGTATTGACACCTCGCAGCTCAGTCCTGACATTAGTGCCAAACTTTTGGAGCTTGATGTTGAAAGTGAAGGCCGTGACTTAGACTTGCTCGAGAAAGAGTTCACACAGCTTCTTGTCTACCGCCCTGAACTCGGCGAACTCTTCACTGAAGCACGAGGAAAACTCGAGCAAAAAATTTCAATTGCAGAGGAATTACCTGACCTTCGTGACACCTTAAGTCAGGGCGTGGGTAGTGAGCGTGAAGCCTTAAAACAAACGCTGCGTGCTATCGAAGCAGATTTGCTTCACATTGGTGCGGATGTAGATATTACCGAACTCGCTCAGTCCTTACAAGTCACCTTAGGTATTCTCGAGATTTCGCTACCAACCAAACCTGACGTGCAACACGTGCATAGTCTGTTCCACCTGGCCAAAGAGCGACAACTCGAAGCCATCGAACAACGTCGCGCTGAAGAATCTGTGCGCGAACAAAAGTACAATCAACAAAAAGACGCGCTTGATAGTTTTACAACCGTCTTACTCCAATATCAAGGTGAAACATCAAATGAATTTGCCGCCTTCTCACAAGCGGTCGCCATGTTGCAAGAGGCGCACGATGCCTTCGTGATTCTGCCCGATCAAGTGAGCGTCGTGCGACAAGCACAAGCACGCCTCGAGTCCTCGGTAGCAGAACGCATGGATAGTGATCTCGAGCGACAACGTGCACAAATTCGCGCCCTGCTTGGCGAAGTTCAAAGCTTGCCTTTACTCCCTTCCCTACTGGAAAGTGGGAACGGTCTCAAAAATATTCTAGAGAATCATCTCACCTCACTGCAACACTCCGTTTTACCTCAAGAGGCTCTCAACGGTGCAGACGGCTTACTTCGCAATTTAAAAGAGCGTCTCAATACGGCTTACCGTGACTACCTCATGAACCTCGTGCAACGTGCCATGAACGTGCAAGCGACCTCCGTGCTCGAAGAATTGCAACGTGCGGGTCAAGCTCTCGAGTGGGGTCGTTATCCTGATGTAGACGCACTCGAGCGTTCACTCGCCAAGGCTACCGAAAAACAACGCGGTGAGCAGCTTAATGACTTGCATGATTTAGAGCTCGAACTCGACAAATATCAAGGGGTTGGTAGTACTTCGCTCGGCTCCCTTAGCAATTTTATTCATGACGCGCGGGGTCGCCTTGAAAAAGGGAGTCTTATCGAAAACCTTGAGGATGCCTGGGGCATGGTTGAAGGGCTACGAAGCGATGTCGAAAGACGTTCGCAAAGTTTCGGGCCACGCCTCGATATAGCTTTGCAAAAGCTCGAGAAAGTCTCGAAACTTAATAGTGAAGATGCGAGCAGCGTCGGACGTATTCTGCATCATCTTAACGGGCAACGCGAAGCTTTCCACAAGGTTTCTGCTACAGTACAATATGAACTTGAAAAGTCCTTAACAGAGGCTGAGAGCATTATCAAAACCCTCGACGAACAATACGAAGCCACTCGCGCGATTGCCGGACAACTCGTCACGAGCAGTGCCTTGGATGATTTCTTTGGTGTGTTTGATGGTGAAGAAAAAAATGATGTTGCCCTTCATCTCGAGGAAGTAAAAGAAACCGTTTTTAGTGTGCAAAGCCGTCACCAAAATCTTAACGACTGGTCGAGCAGTTACGCGAACGAACGTGGCGTGCGTGGTGTGGCTATCTTTTCTCTCCAAGGTAAGATGGTGGTTGGTCAGATTGATGTACCCGCCGAGACCATGCAGCGTTCGCTCAGTGAGGTTAGTCTACACTTAGCAACCTTAGGGCAAGAGCTAGCACTTGGTAGACAACTCCTTATGACGCTCGAGATGTTTAGTCATACCGTTGTTGCAGCTTGGCCAACACCGCAACACTATCTTCTCGTCATCATGAATGACCCTTCTGCGCTAAGTCTCGTTCTCCACAAATTACGCCGTGACTTGCCCTCGGTGGGCAATTGGCTAGCGAGTACAGCTGTTGTAAGCTAACCAATAAAGAAGAAAGCTAAAAGGATTTTAAACTTTTAGCTTTCTTCTAACTTTTTCTAAACGTCCACGTCTTAAACAACACCTTCGCTTCGCGCAAGGCTTCACGCAAAACCGTTTTACTTTCAAAACGCAACCCTTTTAAGTGATGTACTTCTACGTTCACCGTGAACTCCTCTTCTTGAAAGGGCCAGTCTTCTACACCTAAGCTTTTATCCTCGCGTTGGAAGAGAAAATGCTGCGTACCTCGTGGGCCACGTTGCACTTCAAGCCTGCGACCTGCGCTAGGGATTTCGTCTTGGCAAAGAATAAGGGAACAACGGTCACACCACAACATGAGGGCGTAATCCGCTTTAGCGTCTTTTACCGAAAGACCTAAGGACTTGCGCCACTGTTTTTGCAAGTTCTTAACCTCCGCTAAAAATTTATCTAATGCTTTTGATGACTGTCGTTTTGCAGCGTACAGCGTTTGCACGTGCATCGCTGTAAGAAGGGCAAGATATTGACCTTGATAACATGCCTGATGAATCACTTCACGGGGTTGCTCGAGTGAATCTATATCACTCTCACCCTTTGAAACTGTGAAGCCTTTGGGCGCACCCGAGGCTGTCAAGTAAATGTCACCGTCTAAACCCCGCTGCTGATTATCATGTTGTGCAATCGCCATAAGAAGTTCTGGAAAGAAAGATGAGCGTTCATGGTGGCTCCAGTGCATCGCTAATTTACTGGCTAACAAAGCATGTGCAGGTTGATGAATCACGTCCCAACCCTCGTTCGCCATCATCACAATCATGAGTGTCTTCCTTCGCTATACACGAAAAGCGTGGCAAACTCTTCCCTAGGGGTAAAAAGCCGTACCACGCTTTTTGTAGAGTTGGTGACCCACTAACTACCGTAAAACATTGCTTTAACGCACACCGCTAGCGTACAACGCGGTTTGAGTCCGCACGGTTTAAATCATCCATAGAGCTTGCGGGGCGGTCTGGGTCATAAGGAGAGGCATTAGGATCGAAGCGTGTCCAACCTTCCCGACGCCACGTGTCGGCACGGTCACGCATCGAAGCAGGATTGTGACGTTGCAGAATCTCTTGAGCCGTCATGTACTTATCTTCTACTGTACTTACAACCACCAAGTGGCCACCACGACGCACGCCTTCTGCAAAATAATCTGCATCTTCTTCAGAGACACCTGCATTTGCGAGCGCACCAGCAATACCACCTGCTGCGCCACCAATACCGGCACCCACTAACCCTGAGGCGAGCGCACCTGCTGCGAGGGCAGGACCAACGCCTGGGATAACAAGAAGACCCAATCCCATCAAGGCACCACCAAGACCACCAAGTGCAGCACCAATACCTGCACCTGTAGCTGCGCCTTCACCTGTAGTAAGGTCTTTTGTGACATCATCTACATCCTTGTCATTCAGTGATGAACCACTCATTTCCCTCGTGCGAGCATCAATATCAGAAGCAATAACGCTGCCCCCACTCACAGGGCTACCACTTAATGTTGAAGTCGCATTACCATAATTACTGCTATCGTTGCGGTAACGCCCTTCATTATCAAAGTAGTTATCATAGCTTTTCTCGCGGTTGCTCGAGACCAAGCTCACTTCGTCTTTTGTAAAGCCACTGTTAAGCAAATCTCTAACAGCATTATTCGCATCTTGAAAGCGGTCAAAAAGTGCTGAGGCTGTTTTCATGATTTTCTCCTTTTAAATCAAATTTATAACGTAGTCTTTAATCTTTAAGTTAGTTCCCTGTACCACTCGAATCATCTGTACTTGTTTCGTCAGTGCTCGCATCATCCGTAGTAGTGCTGTCTTCAGTGGTCGTGCTTTCATCAGTGGTCGTAGTATCTGTTGCACCACTTCCAGTATTTGTTGCTGTATCTTGATCGTCAACAACTCCATCACCATTCGTGTCGGTAGCTGGCACCATTGTTGCAGGCAAAACAACGTTTGAGATAGCATGAACAACCCCGTTTGAATAAACGTTATCTACATCTGTCGAAATTAAGTCTGCACCATTGACACTAAGACCCGAGGCACTTTGCTCGATAGCATAGGGTTCACCTGAGAGGCTCGAGACTGCGCCTTCTTCTGACTTATCCAGATCTAAGACAAGATACTCACCTTGCGACACGTGCATTTGTAGAACTTCAGTAAGAGCTGTGCTGTCCGTTGAAAGCGCATTTAATTGCTCTTCACCTAAAGTATCAAACGCTTGATTTGTTGGTGCAAAAAGCGTGATACTACTTGAGCTCGAGAGTTGCTCGGACAAACCACTACTCTCGAGCAAGCTTACAAGCGTAGAGAAATTTTCATCTTCTTGCAAACCTTGCAAGACTGTAATCTCCTCATTGCTTTCGAGTGCAAACGCTTGACCAAATCCTGTTGCAAGCACAATGGCCAGCAAACCTTGTCTGATACCTTTTTTCTTCATAATTCCCCTTTCAGAGCAACATTCATTCCACCACTCTGTTTCGTCTTATTCGTCACGCTATAGCAGCAAAGGTGTTAGCGTGTAAGAGCCATGTTGGTAAAACACACATCCCACATGGATGAATACAGTGTGACGAAATAAAAAGGGATTGTCTTCTTGCTATAGCGGGGGAAAGGGTTAGTACTTTCTAGTTACAGTTCTTTCGTTGATCGTGTCTTTTGTTGTTCGTAGTAGTGTTGCTGCTAATGATGCCATCATGCCTTCTTCATCGGTGGGAATGATTAATAGTTTCACGTAACTCGAGTCTGTGCTAATAATCGTTTCGTGACGTTGATTTTTAGTGACGTCTAACTCGAGCCCCAAAAACTCTAAACCTTGCAAGGCTGCGGCTCTCGTTGTTGCGTCATGTTCACCGATACCACCTGTAAACACGACTGCATCCAAACCTGACATCGCCGCAGCGTAAGCACCAATAACTTTCGTAATGCGGTAACAGAAAATCTCGAGGGCCTCTCGTGCATGAACATTGCCTTCACACGCCGCGCTCCGCAAATCGCGCATGTCATTGGATATTTCTGAAACACCAAGCAGACCTGATTGTTTATTGAGGAGTGCATCAAGTTCAGCAGGACTTGAGCCTTGCCTTAACAAATGCAAGAGCACGCCTGGGTCGAGTTCACCCGTGCGCGTTCCCATCAGTAAACCATCGAGCGGTGTTAAACCCATTGTCGTGTCTACTGACTGGCCATGTTTCACAGCGGCTGCACTAGCACCATTACCAAGATGTAGCGAAACGATTTTTAGTTCTTCACGTGATGTGGCAAGCACCTTTGCAGCCTCACGGGTTACATAATCATGGCTCGTGCCATGAAAACCATATTTGCGAATACCCTGCGTGTAAAGAGCCCTGGGCAAACCGTACAAGAATGCTTTTGTTGGCAACGTGGCATGAAACGCCGTATCGAAAACAGCCACGTGGCTTGCATAGGGTAAGGCGTTGCGTGCGGCGCGGATGGCCTCGAGGTTTGCAGGATTGTGCAAAGGCGCGAGCACACTAAGTTTTTCGATATCCCTTAGAACAGCTTCATCTATAACAACACTTTCTTTATACCGTTCACCGCCATGCACGACACGGTGCGCGACAAGCCTGACATCTTCTAAACGAAGCTCGTGTTCGCGTTGCAATTCAGGAACGAACGCCTCGAGACAAAACTGCAACGCTTCTTCATGTGTGCGTAGCAGTTTTGCTACAGGTGTAGGAAAACTTGCTTTAATCGTTGACGCGCCGCCTATACGCTCTGCCACAAAACTGTAGTGTGTGGGCAAGAGTTTAACTTTGAGGCTCGAGCTACCTGCATTGATTACAAGGGTTAAGAGTTGTTCTAACATGCTAGCCTCCACGCATTAAATCTCAACACTGCATCTTTCTGCCACTGTATCTTTTTAACGCGGTGTCTTGGCAACTTTTTCTTTTCGTGCTTTTGTCCGCGCATTGGAGAGTTCCTCGAGACGCGCTTGGACTTTTTGTTCCCAACCCTCTTCACCTGCACGGTAATAATGTTTTTCCGGCATTGTCTCTGGAAAATAGGAATGAGCAAAACTGCCTTCCGGGTCATCAAAATAATAGGCGTAGTCTTGGCCGTAACCTATCTGTTTCATCATACCTGTCGGTGCATTGCGAAGATGAAGCGGAACGTCAGCTGCGCTGTGCATCTCTGCGTCTTGCCGCGCGGCATGCCAAGCCTTATAAATTTTATTGGACTTTGGCGCAACAGCCAAATACACGACACACTGCGCCAAAGCTAATTCGCCTTCGGGTGAACCCAAAAAGTCCATGCTCTCTTTTGCTGCTAATGCCAGGCGCAGGGCGTTAGGGTCAGCAAGACCTACATCTTCAGAAGCAAGCCGTACCAAACGCCGCGCCACATAGAGCGGGTCTGCTCCACCCCCTAACATGCGGGCTAGCCAGTAAAGTGCCGCATTAGGGTCAGACGCACGAATGCTTTTGTGCAGCGCACTAATAAGGTTATAAAAATGTTCGCCGCCTTTATCAAACGTCAGAGGTTTTTCTGAAAGCGCACGCTTAACATGCTCGAGCTCGAGCTTTCCCTCTTCAGCATTCGGTGCAACAACCTCGAGCGCACCAAGTGCACGCCGTGCATCACCATCTCCCCAAGCAGTAAAAG
>JBOFGY010000292.1:0-4120 GCA_051649365.1 Trueperaceae bacterium | reverse complement strand
GCTTTCGCAGACTTGCTCGTGACTATGAACGTTTGCCAAAAACCTTGGCTGGTCTACATTTTTTAGCCTTTGCCATTGTCCTACTTAAACGCTTCACTGACCTGATGGGCAGCACCTAAAGTGCATAACACGCTCTAGCACTAACAATTTTATTTAGACCGACTTTACATCTCGGTGGGCGTTATTTATTTTTTCCCTTTCAATACCCATTGATTAATCAATCTGGTGAGCGAGTTCAGAATACGTCAACTCATACTTCAAAGTTAGATCAACTCAACTCTCAAAACTTAAACCCTTTTCGTAGTTCAGAAAGGAACTGTCGTGATTAGCAAAACTACCCCCCACGATGTACCTGCTGTGTTAGCTATAGTTGGAAGTAGTGGTCAATTTGATGCAGATGCTCTCGAGCATGTAGAACAAACCTTAGAAGGCCACTTCGCAACCGGCAGTGAGGCTCTTTGGCTTACTGCAGATGATGGTGAAATTGTTGGTGTTGCCTATTGCGCTCCCGAGCCCATGACCAACGGGACTTGGAACCTACTTATGCTATGGACGCGCCAAGACCGTCATGAGCGAGGACATGGCTCTGCACTCGTGAAGCATGTAGAAGATACACTCAGAGAAAGCAATATACACTTGTTGATTGTAGAAAATTCTAGCCTGGATGACTTCGCACCAGCAAGAAGATTTTATGACCGTTGTGGTTTTCAGCAAGAGGCCCAGGTCAGAAATTTTTTTGCAGCTGGCGACGACAAACTTATCTATACAAAATCGCTTTTAACCGTAAATTCAAATAGCTAAAAATGTTGTGGTGGCTGGTTTCACTGAAGTAATTCACCAGCCACCATACAGAGTTAGGTTCCAAAATCATTCTTTAATAGGAAATAGGAGTTTTTCAACTATCTCAATAATAAAACTATCCTAATAATAAGTTGACTCTTCTCCTAGTCCTTTCGGACACGCGCACCCTATGGCGACAGTTTATAGAACGATTCTTTTATGCATCAATTTTATCCCTGCACTTTTTGATTGGCTTTGGCTTTGGGTTTGGCGTAAGCTCGAGCGGTAACTTACACAAACGTCTGTGCGTATAAGACCTTCTATACTGGGACGCGTTTGAGGATTGGCGAGTCAATTCACTCTATGCAGTCAATTTATTCCGTGCGGTTAGAGAAGGGGTAGTTCGTGGCAAGTTTAGCAATTGTAGGTAGCGGTCCAATGACATTATACGCACTAAAACACCTTAAGGAAAGTCCAGTTATGCTCGAGATTCATATCTATGAATTGTCGGAGGTTGCAGGCACGGGTATGCCCTACCGAGCAGGGATGAACTCGGATGACATGCTTTGCAACGCGTTCAGTCGGGAAATTCCTTATGTGACGCAGCCGCTCATCCATTGGCTTGAAAGCCTGCCTGCTAGAGAACTCAACGAGTGGGAGCTGTCGTGGCACGACATCAGCCCTCGCGCCTTTTACCCGCGCGTCTTGATAGGCGAGTATCTCCAGTCAGAATTTGAAGCAGCGTGCGAAGCACTACGCATGAAAGGTCACAAGGTGAGCGTGACGACAAAATGCAAGGTTATAGATATTGTGCCAGAAGAACAGGGCTTTACTCTTCAGTGCCTCGTTGATAGCTCGAGCAAAGCGTTTCACTGTGACGACGTACTTATCGCTACGGGCCACGTCTGGTCGGAGACACCCGAGCTCCACGGCATTAAGCTCGTCTCCCCCTGGCCCTACACCAACATAACAAAACTTCCACCTGCGTCTATTGGCGTGCTCGGTTCCTCGCTCTCCGCCGTAGACGTGTTGGTTGCTCTTGGCCAAGAGCACGGTACGTTTACAGAAAACCAAGACGTTTCCTGGAAGGCGAAAGTGGGTACCGAGCGGCTGAAAATCCGGATGATTTCGCTCAGAGCTGTCATGCCCGAGGGGGACTTTTACTATCCTTTTCCCTACCAGCCTTTAGAGCGCATCACTAATGAGGCCGTCATAGCAGAGGTCGCTAAGGGGCAGGACAATTTACTCGAGCGGGTCTTCAAATTGCTCCTTGAAGAACTTGACCACGCCGACCCCAACTATCTCCGCGAATTAGGGCCAGACGCGCGCACAATTCCAGGCTTCGCCGATGCTTATTTCACGCGCCGAGAGCGGCTCGGCGGCCTCGCCGCCGTTAAACGCGACCTTGCAGAAACGCGAAAGTCGCTGCGGGAGCGGAAAACCATCCCGCACCGCTACGCGCTGCTTAGAGGTCACGAGGCCTTTGACCTTGCGCTCAGGCACCTTTCAGACGAGGACTACGCGACCTTTCAAAACCATCTTATGCCAGTGTTTGGGGATTGCTACGCCGCCGTGCCACACCTGTCGCTTTCCAGGGTTATTGCTCTCTACGACGCGGGGGTTCTGGAGTTGAGCGCAACCGCGACAGATTCTGCCTTCGAGAGCTTAGAAGGAGGCAAAACTCAAGTGCTTACAGAAGACGGCCCCCTGGTCTTTGACCACATCATAGATGCACGTGGACAAGCCCCGCACCCAGTTTCCGCTCTACCTTTTTCAACGCTAGTTGCCGCATTGAAGGACACCGAAACGCCGCTGAACGAACCCTTTCGCCTCGAGCTAAAACACGCGAATGAGGGAAGCGTTTACTGTTTGGCGATACCGCAGGTTTTAGAACGTTTCCCCTTTTCCCAAGGTTTACCCGACTGCCACGACTTGGCCGAGATTGCCGTGGCCGACCTCTTGGCTTCGGTTTAGTGGTTTTAACTTATGATGCACCTTTCCCAAATCTGGACTTACCCCGTGAAGTCGTGTGCGGGGGTTTCAACCCACAAGGCCGTTCTAAATAAGCGTGGTCTCGTCTATGACCGCCACTGGATGGTGGTCAACCTAGCAGGAAAGATGATGACACTGCGCGAAGCACCCGAACTGGTTCGGGTACAACCACAGTTTGCGAGCAACCACCTCAAACTCACTGCACCCAAGATGCCGCTGCTCGAGCTGCCTTACCAGAGCATGGGGAGGGAGCAGCAGGTCAAGTTGTGGGAAGGTTGGGCTAAGGCCACCGCCCTCGCGGACGGCTCCACATGGTTTAGTGAGTATCTACGCCAAGAGGTTCTACTCGTCGCGGTGGCGGAGAACAACACGCGCACCACGGATTCAGACTGCGGCACACGCGCGTTGAGTTTCGTTGACAACAGCCCTCTCAACCTTCTAGGTAAAGCAAGTCTCGACGACCTTAATCGTCGTTTGGAAAAGCCTGCAAACATAGAACAGTTCCGACCCAACCTCGTGTTTGCAGGCGGCGTGGCCTATGCGGAAGACTCTTGGCAACACCTATGCATCGGCACTGTTCTTTTTGACGTGTGCGGGCCTTGTGCACGCTGTATGGTCGTCAATGTTTCAGCAGATGGTTCCTATGCCAAAGCACCCCTAGCGACATTAGCGTCTTACCGCCGGTCTGGAAAGCGTGTGCTCTTTGGTCAGGACCTCGTGCACCGAGAATTAGGAGAATTGCAGGTTGGGGACAAGCTCGGGGTTATTCGCGATACAGACCTTGGAGTTCATGGGTTATAATACAGAGTCTAATTATTTGTTTACGAAATTTTTGGAACCCTATAAATAAAATGTCGTCGTTTGTACATCAACATGTAGGGACGCTTTGCAAAGCGTCCCCATTACGCCTGAAGCCTCAAAACCATCTTCATAAATTCAAGGTGTGTAAAAGGTTAAATAAAAAGGTGGCTCGTTTCCTAATTCCTTATGGACACGCGCACCATACGGCGACGATTCGGAAAACAAACCACTTGTAAGTCAATTCTATTTTGATTAACTTTGGCTCGGAGTTTGGCATAGGCTCGAGGGGTAAAGTTGGCTGCAATACGTGAAGTTTCAGAGGTAAAATCAAAATGTGAAAAGACTAAAACGTGTAGAAATCAAACGACGCATAGGCTTGCAAATCAACCATGCTAAATGCTTTGCTCCTATAATACCAATTCTTTATTGAAGTGACGCATAAGCTAGATTGAAGATTGAAGCCAGTCCCAAAAGCAAAGGCGTTTGATGCGCTCAGGGTCAGCCGCGAGTTTGGTCAGGAAGTCATCCACAGCGTGACGTTTAGCAA
>JBOFGY010000291.1:0-8925 GCA_051649365.1 Trueperaceae bacterium | reverse complement strand
TAAGTGCAACGCTGGCAGTGAATGCCATAAACACGTTTGGGCCCATTCTTTATAATCTTTACGGCTCGAGTGAATTCGGACTTATTTCCCTCGCCACACCCGATGACTTAAAACAACACTCTGACACGGTTGGGCGAGTTTTACCTGGGATGCACTTGCGTATTCAACCACTGCAACGAGACACGCAACTCGGCAACATCAGCGTCTACCGACGTGGTCGTTATGAAACAACGGGTGATCTAGGCTCTTTTGATAAAGACCAAAACCTCTTTCTCTTTGGTCGCAGCGACGAAGCGATTGTCTGTGGTGGACACATCGTCTATTTACAAGAGTTAGAAGCTCAGCTTCATCGGTTACTTCCTTTCGTCCTTGAGTGCGCCACTATTGGCGTACCCGATGAAGAGTTTGGTCAACGCGTGCAACTCTTTGTCGTCTTAAACGCCGACGCTAAAACAACCCCCATAAGGCAAATACAAGAAACACTCCATTTACATTTACCAAAACGCCTCTGGCCCATCCGCATCACTGTGTTGGCCGGACTGCCCCGCACTCCATCGGGAAAACTCGTGCGGCATCAACTTCAAACGTACTCAATCTCTAAAAGCAACAGCGCAAAATCAACGAGCCTTTCTCTACTTTGAAACGGCTCTGAAACGCCTCATCTTGTAAACTAACGTTACGAGGATCATGTAAGCTTTTAAGTGCCTTCGTGAACAGCTCGAGCAACCCTCGAACGAGGAAGACTAAGTGGGGAGGTTTGAAAACATTTAGCACTTCGCTTGCAGTGATTAGGCTTTGCCTGAAGCGGGTTAGAACTCCAAACTCAGGTCGAGTAAATCAGAATTCCGTCAGAGTTCACGACGTAAACTAGCGTAATTTTTTAGCAAGTTGCTACAAAGAAGCAATCTAAGAAAGCTCATCTTGCTTGCAAGGGTTGATGCTCAGGAGAATAGACTTCTTGCATAAATACCTCTGAGCATCGAACTACAAAGGACTTTTTTGAAGAAAACCCTATTTGTGCAAGAGGTCTAACGTCTAATATATGTTGCGCCCATGGTTTTTAATACGTTGGTGGCTTGTGCCACCCCCTCAAACCCAACAACGTCCGATACGGGCGAGAACCCTCAGGCACCCGGGGTACCTGAGGAAACACAACTTACTATTCTTGTGAGTCCTGGTAATCTCACGTTGGCCCAAAATGATACCCGAACTCTCGAGGCCATCGTCACAGACTCGAGCAACAACCCCGTCACCACTTCTGTGACTTGGGTCTCGAGCCATCCCACAGTTGTAAGCATTGATAGTAATGGTGTCGTCACGGCAGTAAACTTAGGAGACGCGACCATTACGACTTCGGCTCAAGGGGTCTCGAGTAGTCCCGTCAGTATTACAGTGGCTAATCGCTGGTCAAATCCACAAACCTGGGAAAGCGGTGTGAACCCAGGCGAAAACGCCGAGGTCGTCATTCTTAAAGACAAAACTATTCTTCTTGATGAACCTCCACCAAACCTTAAAAATCTAACGATTGATGGCACGCCCGTTTTTGACGAACAGGCTTTAAGTTTGAATGCGGATTGGATTGTCATTCATGGTGTGCTCAAAATCGGCAGTGAAAGCGAACCCTTTGCACACAAAGCCACCCTTACACTCGGCGCAGATAACGCCAACGAAGATATCATGGGTATGGGAACGCGCGACATTTTACTCATGGGTGGCACGCTCAAGCTTTACGGTGCCACGCCTGAGATTACCTGGACAAAACTCAATGTAAACGCCAGCGCAGGTGCAACAACACTTACCCTCAAAGACAACGTAAATTGGCAACCAAGTGACGAAGTTATCGTCGCAACAGACTTCTTCCCGCACAACACCTATGGTCAACCTGATTCTACGGCTGAAACGACAGAGAAAATCACCATGCGTAAAAACGGAACTCGAGCTCGCGGCTGATGCAATCGGTAAAGGCTTTTGGCTAGCTTATCCGAAACAAACTCTCGGTCTTAACACCAAGGTAGATTTACTACCCAAGCATCTACCTCTTGGGATTTTCGAGGACAACACCTCACATAGCAATACGGGCGGCCTTCACATTGATGATGCACCCACACGGGCTGACCCAGGGTTGCTCGAGAGCCACCGCTACGAACCCATGAAGGGCGGCAAACCTAACCCAAATAATTATTATGACTTTAACCATTGGCTGCGCTTTAAGTTAGAACGAATTACCCTTTTTAAAAACGGTAATTCGTGGGGTAGTCATGGTGCCTTTTGGAACCGCGTCTCTTTGCCCGATACTGCATCACTTATCATTGGTACGAGTTTGAATACGACGACCTCACCAAATACAACCCTACCTCTTGTCGCGCTCGCCAGTTATCACTCGACCTTTGATATGGACAACAACACCATTGTGAATTTTCCTTTTATCGCGCAATATCCTGGCAGTGGTACGTTTAAGACAGACGACTACTACACGAATGCGGTAGACAAAGGTCTCGTCAGAAATCCCGACAACCGCCTCGTTAACAGTCATTCGGGTTACCGCGTCCCACCACCAAACATGCGACCTTCAAAGCCTAATGACAACTGGACACTTGCTGGCGCACTCTGGGACCCACACGGCTACTGGGGAGCAGAGAATAATTTCTGGGTCTACGATGTTCCTTTTTTGACAAGTGGCGCAACCTGTAGCCTCGTTAACCCCGCTGGACAAAACGGTGCGAGTTGCGATAACATTATGGAGTCGGAGATTACCTCACCAACTTTGATACCAACCGCTACAACTTTAAGGCTCCGCTCGAGGTCACCCGTCAAGATGAAACGGGTTCCGAAATCGGACGTTGGCAGACGGAAATAGTTTAAACATGCTTGGCAACATACGCCACTTTGCAGCACGCACAGGTGATAGATATGTCGTGCGCTTTCCCAATCGCAACGGTTCAGGTTATAACTTACCACAACGCATTGAAATGACAATAAGCAATGCCTACCGAACTGAAGACTGGTTTATATTAGGTGTTAGTTTTGATGGAGCTACTCCACCAAAACACGTTTATTTAACCTCGTGGTCAAACCGTGATGCACCTGCAAACTGGACAGCTACTGAACTGACCCAAACATCGCCCGCAAGCGCAGTATGACTCCAGCTGCAACCCTAAATAAGGTTATCAAGGGGATAGATACTGGCCTGACACCGCACAGAACCTCTTTTGGGTTAAAAGTTAAAGGCGGTCTGCCCTACCCCGAGCATGACAGAGCTATGGGAGACCCCCCCCAATTCTGACGCTGCACTTTACGGCAATTTAGGCTTAGTGATTTACCCGTAAATTTCATTTCACGTTTCACACGTTGATAAAGAGAGGTGAACATCTTGTTGGAGTAGCCTCGAGCTTAGTTAGCTCGAGGCTACTTCTCAGTGCAGAAGGCTAGGACAAAAATCAGGGCCAGGACAAAAATTTGAGAGCCTTTGTTTTCGCCCTTTTAGGAGGACTTTATGGCGGTATCTAAAGATGTTCACGAAGCAAAAAATGTGTTGAGTCGTAGATTGTTACGCAAAAATAGTGAGCGTTTAGCCGAACTACAAAGGCTCTCGAGCACAGCTTCATTCGTGACCGTCGAGCGCACGATGGCCAGCACCGTTCATGCAGTAGGTGTTGGCCGCAAAGTTGTGAATGGTAAAACGACGACTACACCAGCCATTCGCCTCCACGTTGCGCGGAAGTTACCGATGGGAATGTTGCCGAAACGCGCACGCCTTCCTGAAAGCATTGAAGGCATCCCCACCGATATAATCGAGTCTGCACCAGCACGCATCGCGGCACGTGCCAGGACACTCGCTTGTACAAACAACCGCAAAAAACGTCAACGTCCGATCGTCGCTGGCATCAGCGTTGCCCACGAAGACATCACGGCAGGAACGCTTGGCTATTTTTGTCGCTCCACGAAAAAAGGCGATGACCCTAACGCAATCTTTATTCTTAGTAACAATCACGTCCTCGCTAATGTCAATCTTGGTAAAAAGGGTGATGCTGTCATGCAACCTGGCCCTATTGATGGTGGCACCCCTGAAGATGATGTAGCAACGCTGCACCGCTTTGTCAGAATCAAATTGGGTGGTCGCAGTGAAAACGTAGTGGATTGTGCCATTGCAGAAGTGTTACCCGACACAGCTTATGAAGCAAACCTTTGCGAAATTGGCAAGGTCAAAGGTGTCCTGGTCGGGAGCGAAGGTATGAAGATTTGCAAACACGGACGCACGACGGGCTACACCGAAGGCACGATCACCGACGAGCTTTATGATGCACTCGTCGGCATGAGTCATGAAGACCCTAACGAAGCTGCCCTCTTCACAAATCAGCTTAGGCTCGAGGTCACGTCGTCGTTTGAAGCCATCGGACTTGGCGGGGACAGTGGTTCACTTGTGGTAAGTAAAAAAGAGAAAAAAGCTGTCGGGCTTTATTTTGCTGGCCCAGAGAACGGACAGTATGGTATTGCCAATCCTATCAAAGAAGTGTTGGAGTTGTTAGAGATTGAATTGCTGTAAAACTTTTGCACGCACAGGTTTTTCTTTGCAAAACACTGCTTCTATCCGAACACTCTAGTATTCATTGCTTCACCAAAGAAATGTAGGATTAGAAACCCTATTGTTTGGTAATCTTTGTAAAATATGTGGATGACGCTCGAGACTGCCAAACAAAAGGTGCGCCGCAAATATTTGGGGGAAGCGGGTATTCATGGTGTAGGCGTGCGCCGCCGTGAGGGAGCCTTGTGTCTTTATGTCAGCTCGAAAGATGACCCCGAGTTACAACGCTTGCTCGAGGCCATTTGTGCGGATGTTTCGCCCTATCCGGTGCGTACGGTAGAAGAAGCCCCCGCCTCCACCACATCTGCCTTATAAAGGATGTTCTTATGTCAATAGCAAAAGCAGGAGATACCGTAAAAATTCATTACACTGGCACACTTGATAGTGGTGAACAATTTGATTCGTCAGTAGGGGGTGAGCCACTCGAGTTTACCCTCGGTGGTGGACAAGTAATTGTCGGTTTTGACGAGGGTGTTTCTGGTATGACACTTGGTGAAAAGAAAACGGTTCGTATGTTGCCTAAAGATGCCTACGGTGAGTACGACGACGCACTCGTCATTCAAGTACCACGCGCCGAACTGCCTACCCTCAACTACGAACTTGGTACGGAACTCGTGATGCAGCAACCTAGCGGTCGCAGTATTCCCGTTGTTGTGATTGATGCAACCAATGAAACAATTGTCCTAGATGCCAATCATCCACTTGCAGGTGAAGCTCTTACGTTTAATTTAGAACTCGTTGGTATTCGTTAAAAACAGTAAGAAGATTATTCAAGCTTCTAGCTATATAGGTACTACTAGCTAGTAAGTGTCAGCAATCGCAAGTTTCCTAACAGCTAAGCGCTTCTTTTTACGTTTAACATTTTACTCCTTATGATTGCTGCCCTCGAGCACCACGCTGCCAACGCTCTACCCTCCAGTGTTACAGAAGTCATGGAGGGGTGGCGGCTACGTTATTCCTACGGGGTAACACGCCGTGCTAATAGTGTTTTAGCCGAAGGTCATCAGGGCAATATAGAAAGAAAGCTCGAGGCGGTCAACGCTTTCTATCAACGTTTTAACACCAAGCCACGCTTTCAACTTTGTGCTGCATCGCAACCTGAAAACTTAGATACTATGTTACTGAGTCAGGGCTACACAAAAATTCCTGGAGCCAAAGTGCAAACGATAGGACTCGAGGATTTCAATAGCAGTGCAGATATAGCAAAGGTACAACTGTTTGATAAACCCAATGATGCTTGGTTTTCTGTTTATCGCAGGGTTGAAAAAGCTGATCCACATAAAGAAACCGTTCGCAGACAAATGTTGCAAGCGGTTCAAGCTAAAACAGCTTTTGCACTCTTGCACCTAGGTAACCAACCTGCGGCTGTCGGACTTGGTGTTTTTGAAAATGGCTACACGGGTATTTTTAATATGGCGACGCTCGAGATATTTCGTGGACGTGGTGGAGCAAGCACCATTTTAACCGCCTTGGCACATTGGGGGAGATTGCAAGGAGGTCATACACTTTATCTGCAAGTTGCTGAAGATAATACTGCTGCTCAGCGTGTCTACGAAGGGTTAGGGTTTTCAACACTTTATAACTACTGGTATCTCGTGGCCCCACAGTAATTGCTCAACTTCCCGTCAGCCTGACCTCAAGTTTAGCTCCTACCGTTACCTATGGAGGCTGACACCATGAAAGCACTGCGCTGGTATGGGAGAAATGACGTGCGGGTCGAGAGTGTACCTGACCCTGAACTTAAAAGCTTAAGAGATGCCATTATCAAAATCACATCCACCGCTATTTGCGGTTCAGATTTACACCTTTACGATGGCTACAATCCAACCATGCAACAAGGTGACATTTTAGGTCACGAACCTATGGGTGAAGTTGTAGAAGTCGGAAGCGATGTAAAAAACCTTAAATCAGGCGACAAAGTCGTGGTGCCATTTGTCATCGCTTGTGGCGAATGTTTTTTCTGTCGGAAAGAACTTTATTCATTATGTGATAACACCAATCCGAATGCTGAATTGGCTAAGACCGCTATGGGTCACTCAGCCGCGGGCCTTTTTGGCTATTCTCACCTTACAGGTGGTTTTTCAGGTGGACAAGCTGAATACATGCGCGTACCTTTTGCTGATGTCGGGCCTTTCAAAGTTCCTGAGGGTATGCCTGACGAAAAAGTATTATTTCTTTCTGATATTTTCCCAACTGCATACATGGCCGCTGAAAATTGCGAGATTGAACCTGGCGACACCGTAGCTATTTGGGGTGCGGGGCCGGTAGGACTCCTGGCTGCTAAATGCGTGTGGATGTTAGGTGCTGGCCGTGTTATTGTTATTGACCGCGTACCAGAACGTTTAGAAATGGCCGCAAACGAGGGACAAGCTGAAACCATAAATTTTGAAGAGGTCAGTGTTTACGACGCACTCATGGAAATGACGGGTGGTCGTGGGCCAGACAGGTGCATGGACGCTGTTGGGCTCGAGGCACACGGCGGTGGCACCTTTGATGGCACACTTGATGTCATCAAAACTAAAACAGGACTTGCCACAGACAGAGTGCACGTGTTGCGTCAGGCAATTATGGCTTGTAGAAAAGGTGGCACGATTTCGGTTCCTGGTGTTTACAGTGGACTTGTTGACCATGTGCCGTTTGGCGCATTTATGAACAAAGGGCTCACAATGAAAACGGGTCAAACGCACGTGCAGAAGTATTTACCGATGCTCTTTGAGAAAATTCAAAATAATGAGATTGATCCTTCATTTGTCATCACACATGAAATGTCTTTAAAGGACGCACCCAAAGGTTATGAAATGTTTAAGCACAAACATGATAACTGTGTGAAAGTGGTACTTAAACCTTGAGTGATACTTTCTACAGTGACGAGCCGTGCGCTTTATTTGCGCACTGGTAAACCTATCACTACGGTTGGTCATGGCTTCTGAACATTTGTTAAAGCAGATGTAGTAAAGGGTAAACAGCTCACGTCTTACCTGCTTTACAAACCGGTATATGCAGCTCAGGAGGTGACTAGGTTGGGCGAAGAAGTCATGAATAACAAAGGACTCCTTACCAGTCGCAAGTCCGATGACTTATAGGTTTTCTGTGCTGTGGTGGTTGAGATGTTTAGTCAAAATAAACAACAGGCTTTCTAGCAACTCTATAGCAAATGAGGATGTATGCAAGAAACTGAAGCAAGAAAAGTTATTGTTAGTGGTGAAGTAGAGGAGAAGGTGCGTGATTTTTTGAGCCACTCTACCTACCATAAACAAGGTGGCATTATCACTGACCTTGATGGCACGATTGTTTACGAGGAGGCGGGACGAACTTATTTACCCTCCTCCGTTCAGTACGCACTTCAGGAACTTTATTATCTTGGTCGGCCTTTAATCATTAACAGTTTGCGCTTTCCACTTTCGGTTATTCGCACGTTTGGAAAAGAATGGTACGAAATTTCTAATGCACCCATTCCTACTGTAACGCTGAACGGAAGTCAATACGGATTTGTCAATAGAAATGCGCGGGGTGAACTCGAGTTCGAGGAGCTTGCCGCTTTTCCACTTAGCCGAGAGGAAATTGAAAAAACGTTAAAGGTCATAAAAGACTTACTCGAGGATGACATCCGCGATTTACTCGTCTTTTATTATCCAAAGGATTGGCGCATGGGTGAAATGATTTGGACACCTTTGCCAGAGAAAGTGGCAGAGGTTAAACATAAATATCTTAGTGCGTCATCCGTCACAGCTATAAACTTTGATAAGCTTTGCGAACAACTGTTAAGTGAAGACATGTGCATGATTTTCCTACTCGTGGATGTACCTGAGGACAAACGCATGGCTTACCAGCACGCTAAACCTAGAAATTTTTTCACGCACGAAGGCGTGGACAAGCTTTTTGGTGTGCGGAGTATCGCGGAGAAACTCGAGCTAGACCTCGCAAACTCTGTTGGTGCTGGTGACACACTTATGGATGTATTTCTTAGTGGGGTGGGGCTAGCCGTAATTGTAGGAGAACAAGAGCTTCCGTTCCAAGGTTCATTTGGAACGCTGCGCTTAAAGAATGCTTTCGAGCTTGGCGATTTACTTTTTCGTTTAGCTGAGTTACAGCATGAAGCAGGCACACTTGATGCAGCACCCCTCGAGACTAAAGTAGAAAATGCCGGAGGTGGAACGCGATGAATGGCGACGCTATTCCAGACCTCGACGAAGCGAAAAAACTCGCTAGAGCGTGTTATGCACTTTAGGTGCTGCCCATCAGGTCAGTGAAGCGTTTAAGTAGGACAATGGCAAAGGCTAAAAAATGTAGACCAGCCAAGGTTTTTGGCAAACGTTCATAGTCACGAGCAAGTCTGCGAAAGC
>JBOFGY010000290.1:0-12344 GCA_051649365.1 Trueperaceae bacterium | reverse complement strand
GCTTTCGCAGACTTGCTCGTGACTATGAACGTTTGCCAAAAACCTTGGCTGGTCTACATTTTTTAGCCTTTGCCATTGTCCTACTTAAACGCTTCACTGACCTGATGGGCAGCACCTAAAGTGCATAACACGCTCTAGGCATTTACGCCTAGCTCCTGAAATTGTTGTAAAGGTTAAATATTCAGTCGGGAAGACTTATTGTTTTTAGCTAAATCACGACGAGAGATTTTCGTGAAGACTGTTTGGCAGCTACTACTAAGCAGTGCTATGTTGTTACGCTTTTACCTTTGTCATACTTTGGCAAACAGGGCTCACAACCCATAAGAAACTAAGTAAAGCGAGTAGAACACCCATCCCTGCAAAAATTTCTCAAGGTGTCACACAAAGCAAGAAAAACTTAGGTTCTAAAACCCGATACCATTAAAAGCTCTGAAAATTGAAAGGAAAGTTCAACCTATGGAAAACACAAAAGTCATAGTTTTACCTGCTGAACATGTAAAAGTCTTGGAGGATGGTTCAGTAGAAATTCTCAGCTCCAATCTTAATGAGATTATTCAGGCTAGTAAAACCACCGAAGAAGGAAATATCTTTGCCTCGCCAATTCAAATTAAAACTGTTCCATAATAGCCTATGACATAGAAGAAAAGACATCTGTATAAACTCTGAACAGACATCTTTTCTCATTTAACACAAACAAGCATATTTACTACTCTGAGCACTATTAAGAGTTTTTCATTTACTTTCTTACCAAGGGTAAAACTCATAGGAGACTTGCAGAAAAAAGCAAGACACCCTATTTGATGAGGTCGAAAAATTTTAAGCATCAAACTCTCGCGTCTAAAATACTTTGACGAACAGAACGCACAACCCACAAGAAACTAAGTATAGCAAGCAAAATACCCATACCCGCAAAAATTTCGCGTGGTGTCATCGTACTAAGCAAAACACCAGCCAATGCATAACCAAGCGGTTGAACACCTGCATTCAATGCTTGCATAGTACCACCAACACGACCCAAAACTTCCTGCGAGATAATAAGCTGTATAAGTGTTTGAATTTGTACATTCATGAGTGTTGCCGAAAAACCGGCAACCGCCAAACAAGCAAGTGCTACATAGAAATTGGGGGCAACTGCCAAACCACCAATTCCCAGAGCAACAAACAAGGTTCCAATAAACAAAGTGCTCACAGGTTTGCGGAATTTGACAATATTCATAAGCGCAAGCCCACTCAACTGACCTGCTAAGATCGCTGTCGTGAGCATTCCGAGTTGGGCAGCGTTTCCGTCCATACTTTTAATATAGGGCGCAGACAAGGCAGATAAGGGTGCTAAAACCAAGTTAAGAGTGTTGCTAACAACCACAACAGAAACCAAAAAGGGAATTTTGAATACGTAGCGAAGACCCTCGAGAAAACTCGAGCCTAGATTTTTAGGTTTCTCGGTTCTTACTATTTTTGGCTCTTTGAGTGGTAGTAATGTCAACGATGCAAAAAGCAGTAAAGCTATCCCAACGCCAAACCCATAAGCTGTACCCAAGAAAGCACTGGCTGAACCCGCTAGCGAGAAAGAAGCCAAACTACAGATTGTCAATGCAAGTTGACTAAACGCCGTAGCCCGTTGGTACATGTGCCTTGGTACGAGTTTGGGCTGCAAAGCCATACTTGAAGGAGAGCGCAAATTGCCCACCGCACTCAGACTCGCCGTGAGAGCAAATGCCTGCCAGATTTGCAACTGATGCGAAGCCATCAAAACAGCCCCTATAGCCATTAACACAATGTCTAAAAGATATGATGTCTGAATAATTCTTTTCTTAGCACTTCTATCAGCTAAAACACCTGCCCAAGGTGCCACTACGAGGCTAGAAATCGCACCTACCATGCCAAGGCTTGCCGACAAACTACCCGAGCTATTTTCTTCAACAGCCCACCACATGAAAGGTATCGTGTAAAAAGCACTGCTCAAGGCTGCTAAAACTTGTGTGAAAAATAACCAGCGATAATTAGGGATAGTTAGCGGATGCGAAACTTTTGCTTCTTTAGCTGCTTCGCCCATTTGGGTTTCTCTCACAGTATCGCCACTCACTGCACTATCACTCATGATATTTTCTCGCTTTCTTCTGTATACGCTGCGGTGAACAAGTTAAAGCGCACACCCTCTTGCCCCGCTTGGTTTTGCGCTTCTAGTTCTTCACGCAGTGCCAGAGCCTTTTCAGAAATATCTTTGGCTACGTCCTGGCTTACCCGCACTGCCACCAAACCTGCCTCGTGAAGCAAATCAAAACGTATGGCTTTGTTAAACCCACTTTCTACCTGGCGCAGTGTCGTGGGTAATGCAAACCTGTCATGAAACTCTATGGGTGTATCTGGCAGTCTGTAGCGTCTTTCGATAAAGCCACCTATGCGCTCTGTGCCGTCCTCGAGAATTAAACCCTTGTCATTAAGCTGTCCTAAATCGCGGACAATCACAGCTAAGGGACGCTGCAATCTATCCGACAAGGCTCTGGCCGTAGCAGGGCCATCTAGCAAAGCACTGAAAGTAGTCCAAAGCCCGTCGTTGATTCGCAGTTCAGGCGTGATTGACTTAGACTTGGCTGACAAGCCAACGAGTGGCATACTTGCAACCAACGCGCTCATGGTTGTACCTCCATCATGGTGTTACCTCCAGTAAATTTGACAAATCCTCATCGCTCGTACCCATACCAAGTAAGGCCATGCGCTGAACATCTAGGTACTGCACAGCCTCCGCTATCAGGTTTGTATTGACGCTTTTATAACTGTGTGCTGCCTGGCGTGGGTAATAAATTTCTCCCGCTAACCAGTGCAACCCTAAACGGCTCGCAAAACCTGCATTCTCTGCTTCGGTGAGCGTGCGTAGCCAAAGAGCTTGTTTCGCTTCAGAAATTTCGTCTAGGTCAGAAGGCGATTGACTCAGTTCTCGGATAGACTGTACGAGGAGCTTGTAACCTTCGGTAAGTTTTTCCCTCGCAACTTCAAGAGCTAAAAAGATATACCCCGCCTGCCGCCAGTGCACTGAGCCACCGCCAACGGCGTAAGCTAACCCAGCCTCTTCACGAAGTTTGCGAAAGATACGCGAACGCATCCCTGAGCCAAGCATCTGTGCCAAAACCTCGACGGCAGGTCGCTCTGAATCAGTAAGGGAAGGTGCAGGAAACCCTAGATATAGTCCAACTCTTGGGCTTGCCGAGGGAATGGCAATCGCTCTTGGCATGATTTCTACGGGATAGGACAAGGGCAGGCAATCCCCACCTTGCCAACTACCAAAATGTTTATCAATGGTGTCTACTGCGCTTGCACTGACTTTACCCGTAACAATGATGCGAACACGCTCGGGGTGCAAAATGTCTTTGACGCGGCGTTTTAGGTAGTTTAAGCTTATGTTTTGAATAACATCAGGTTTACCCAGCACAGATAATCCGTAAGGTTCTGCAAACAGAGCTTCCTCGAAAACATTCCAGATGTAGCTGTTGCTGGCCCGTTTGCGGGCAATTTCGTCTAGGACGATGCCCCGCTCGTGCTCGAGCGTCTCTTCACGTAAAGGGGCCTTCTGTAAAAGTTCCCTCAAAAAATTCAGCGTTGCTCCTAACTGCTCTGGCGCAATATATAAACAAATCCGCGTGTGTTCCTTACTCGTCCAGGCATCATAGCTGGCACCCCCTCTAGCTAAAGGCTCGAAGTATTTTGCTAGCGACGGTGGAAAACGGTTGGCATTAAAGAGAATATGCTCTAAAAGGTGACTGATACCGTTTTCTTCGGGCTTTTCGTCTTTAACCCCATGATTGATGTAAAGCGCAACATGGATTAAATGTGCGCCAGGGCGTGGCGCAACCAAAAACCCTAAATTGTTGTCCAGATACCCGGCTGTATAAGCTTCCATACGCTTTATAAAGCCTTGAAAAGGGTTGTTTAGGGGTTGTATGGGAGATTTTCGGTATCTCTATACTCAAACAACCCAATGTACAGAAAGCTGTAGACCAAGCAAAGGCCAGAGATTGGGGGTGAAGCACATGGCAAAATCAAAAAAGCCCAAAACAGCAAAAGTTAAACGAGACACACCTAAAGTTAGTGTGTCACATGTCGAAGATATTCCACCTAGAGAGGATGAAGAAGGTATTCATATCAAAATAGGCAAAACAGAAGAAGGTATCTCTGCACCAATAGAGTCTATGAAACCCACCTCAAAGGGATTTTAAGACGTAACGTTTGAGAGAAGAAAATTTTGAAGTTTTTGATCATCCAAACAAGTTTTCACAGCACAGTTGGGAGCTTTACAAGCAGACACACATTTGAATAGTTCGTCGTGTTAGCTCGAGCCCAAAGGTGAAACTCTTCTCACCCCACAGGCCCTCGAGCTCGATACAATTCACTCTGTGAAGTTTTTTTTCATTCTTCTTTTTGCACTCGCTTTGGCTGGGGCGCAGCCTTACAAAGTCGGTGTCATTCTATCGCAAACAGGCCGCGCGAGTTCGGTAGGGCAACAGCAAGCAAAAGCCCTCGAGCTGCTAAAAACACAACTTCAAAAAACTGTGTTCGGTCAACAGCTCGAATTCCTCATCCGTGATGATGCTTCGCTGCCTGCGAATGCCGCACGTGAAGCAAAAGATTTGCTCGGGTCCGAAGATATTGTTGCTCTGGTGTGTTGTTCATCTGAAAGCTCGAGTGAAGCCATTCGTGATTATGTGGGAGAGCAATCGCTCTTGACCCTTGCCCTCAGTGATATTCCAAAAGACACAGTGGATTCAGGCTCGAGCGATTGGCTTTTTACCGTTAAGCCTGATACACAACGTTATTTACAAAGCATCATCTTGCAACTTTCCCGTGAGGGACAGCAAAGCATCGGTGTAATGACACCCGACAATGACACAGGTGACACCGTGCAAGGAGCACTAGATATGCTCCTCACACCTGGCGGAATGCACCTAGCCGTGTTACAACGTTATGATTCAAACGCTAACGTACTGACACCCGAAGCTCTCTGGGTGGCCACGCGGCAACCCTCGAGCATTCTTGTATGGGGTTCACCCTCTGACTCACTTTTAGCGTATAAAGCCCTTCGCGCACGCGGCTTTGAAGAGAACGTTTTTCTTAATCCAGATTTGTTAGATAGCATCAGCGTACCAACGCTTTATAACGACGCGGTTTTTCCCCTCGCGGCAGTGCGTGTCGGAGAAGCACCCGACATGCATCCGAATTATCTCGAGGCTTTCCGCTTTGGAAGTGCCATCGCCGCGAAGTATGGCCCCAACGCCGTAAGTCATCAGGCTGCTTATGCCTATGACGCAGTGCTGCTGCTGCAAGGGGCTCTCGAGCAGGCTCTTACCTTTGGTATTCCGAGTGAGGATACCACTAGCCTCCGCTACGCTATGCGGGATGCACTCATTGGTATGCCCCCGCACAAGGGAGCCGCCGCCGTCTACGACTACAGCGAGAGTGACTTTATTGGCGTAGACCCCTATTCACTGGTGTTAGCAAAGGTCGTGAACGGAGAGTTTGTTAGCCTTCCATAAAACTAAGAAATTCAAGATTGAAGATTGAAAATTGCTTTTAATCTTCAATCTTGAATTCCAACTATTGACGGAAAACAGACTACAACCCTTGTTGGTTCGGGGTACACTAACCCCATGATTGACAAATTAGAGTCTCTCCAAACCGAATACGAGACCCTCGAGAAAAGTCTCGGTGACACTGAGCTTATCTCCGACCAGTCTCGCTACCGAGCAACGATGAAACGTTACGCCGAACTCGGAAATATTGTGAAAGTCTACAAAGAGTACCGTGAAGTCCTAGACCGCCTTGCTGGGGCGGAAGAGTTACGTTTAGATAATGATCTTGGAGCTATGGCTCAGGAGGAAATTGCAGAGCTGACACCTCGTAAGGAAGGACTCGAGGCTGATCTCGAGAAACTGCTTTTGCCTAAAGACCCCTATGACGAGAAAAACGTCATTGTGGAGATCCGCGCGGCAGCCGGGGGTGATGAAGCGAGTCTGTTTGCTTATGAAGTCTGCGACATGTACATGAGATACGCGGCCCAACTCGGTTTTAAGGCTGAAATTTTAGAAGCCACACCCACCGAAGCCGGCGGTTACAGCAAAGTCAATTTTGAAATCAACGGCGACGGTGCCTACAGCAAATTTAAGTATGAGTCAGGGGTTCACCGCGTGCAGCGTGTCCCAGAGACCGAAACGCAGGGACGCATTCACACCAGTACAATTACGGTAGCGGTGTTACCAGAAGCAGAAGACGTGGACGTACAACTTTCACCGAGTGATTACCGCGTAGACGTGTTTCGCTCTTCAGGGCCAGGTGGCCAATCTGTAAATACCACAGACTCTGCCGTACGCATCACCTACAAACCTGGCACAGCCGATGAAATTGTTGTCAGTATGCAAGACGGCAAGTCACAAATCAAAAACCGCGAGAAAGCTCTGACAGTATTACGCTCGAGAATTCTCGAGCGCGAAATAGCCAAAGCACAAGCCGAAGCCAGAGAAGCGCGGCTCGTCCAGATTGGTACGGGCGAACGCTCCGAAAAAATTCGCACTTACAACTTTCCACAATCGCGTATAACTGACCACCGCATCGGTTACACCACGCACGCCCTCACCGACGTGATGGCAGGTTACGTGGGCGAACTCACCCAAGCCCTCTCCGAAGCTGAGCAAACACGCAGACTCGAGGAAATGAGCAAGGGTGGCGCGGCGTGAGTTTGTCGTTGCTGCAGCCATACTGTTAGACAAAGCCGGACGAGTGTTGCTCGTCGGCAATGATTGGCAGGGCTTTGGCAACGTGAGATACACGCTTCCTGGTGGTGTGGTGGAACGCGGTGAGTCCACCCTCGACGCATTGAAGCGTGAAGTAAAAGAAGAAACGGGTTTAGACGTTACGAAAATCCAGCAACTCGCCTACTCGGTTCATGTCGAAGATATTCGGCGCAATGACCGCGCGGTATCTTTCGCGTTTTTAGCGTCTTATGACGGGCTACTAAATCCCAGGGACCCTGATGGTTACATTGTTGAGGCCAGATTTTTTCCCGTCGAGGAAGTTGAAAAAACGATTCCGCTCCCTCCTTTGCGTGAACCTCTCGCAAACTACTTGCGCGATAGACAAGGCGGCAAGTTTTATTTTTACGCAAGCTGGGACGGCAAAGATGCACGACACGTGTGAAGAAAAAAGGAACTAGCAACAGACACTGAACATCCACGCAAGCGTATGACTTGTACCGTAACACCATCAAAGATATTCCAAGTCCTGAACCTGTTACCCTGCTACCCTTTGTAAAATGGCACAAATCAGTAGTGAAGAGTTCTGACTTTTTATTTGAAGGTACTTTTTGCGCTGTTTATGGAGCTACAGGCGAACACGTCGCAACAACAACCTACTTATAGCCCTTTCACACCTCATTGAGACAAGTAACCGCAATGAGGGAAAGCGTTGATAGCATCGTCCTTGGTGACAGTAAGAACGGCATCCTTGAATGTTTTGATCAAGGTTGGCAAGCTGTCAGGACGTAGCTTGCGAATCAAGGGGCTACAGCCCCTTATTGTGTTTGAATTGATAGATAAAAATTCTAGGTTGTAAGCACAAGTTGTACCAAAAAATTTAGGACGATGCAATCACAGGCTGAGGCGTTCACCGTTTTGCAGCACATGGTATTTCTGTCCTATGGATTTTGCGTGGCGAACAAATCCATCTGGCGAAACCGTATTAAATTCAAACATGTCATAGTGACACGGCACGACCAGCTTTGCACCAATGTCTTTGGCAAGCTGCGCGGCTTCTGTGCCGGAAAGATTTCCGGCCACACCACGCGCGGGGTCGCGTCCGTTGATGGGCAAAAGCGCGACATCAATCTTCCATTGTTTAAGTATATTTGCCATGCCGTCATAAAGAAGTGTGTCACCACTGTGATAAATCGTGTAACCTCCCACTTCAATTACAAGGCCAATATATTTATGATTACCTTCTGCGTCTGTCTCGAGTGCCTCATGTGCAGCAGGCACAACATGAAACGTAAACGGCCCCAGCTTTAGCGTGTTCACGATGGGTGTCAAACGCTCCATAGAAACCTGTAAGCGGTTAGCAGCAAACTCGAGATTCGCCTTCGGCACGACGACGGCTAAATCTCTATTGACCTGCATCAGTGGCAGCAATGTTTCAGCGTCCAGATGATCTGTGTGATTGTGTGATGATGTAACAACATCTATAAAGTTTAGGGTTTCAGGCGCAACCACACACTCAGTCATACGAACGTGCGGCTTGTTTGTATCTGCATATTTTTTTGTCAGCGAGTCAGAGAGGTACGGGTCTAAAAGCAAATGCTTTTCCTGGTACTGAACGAGGAAACCGCTTTGTCCTAACCACCACAGGTGTAACTGTTCTGCATCTTTACGCGCGTCCTGCACGTCAGCTAAAAAGCTGGCATCTTTGAGCTTTGGTTGAATCATAGAAAGTAAATTCTAACGTACTTTTTTAGTAGAACCAAGCACAAGAATAATGCGCTATACTTTGGGTATGCCAAGGGTCTTAGCCAATCCAAACCAGATGACATTTGGGGAATACCTCGAGCTTGAGAAACGCGCAGAGACAAAACACGAGTTTGTAGACGGTTTTATTTTTGCAATGGCAGGCGCGAACAATAAACATAATTTGATAAGTGGCAATCTATTTGCTTCAGCTAGAGTCGCAGCACGAAACACACAGTGTAGAGCGTACACGAGTGACATGAAATTACGCACGCCCGAACCAAACAGTCACGGTTACTACCCCGACGTTCTGGTTACCTGCACCCCTGATGACTTTAATACCGACGTAAAAACAACAGCCTGCCTCATTGTCGAAGTGTTGTCCAAATCTACCGAAGACATTGACCGAGGCGAAAAGCTACAAAATTACCGCAAACTGCCAACGCTCCAAGCCTATATCCTGGTCTCGCAGAAAAAACGCTATGTGGAAGTTTACAGACGGATGAACGATAACACCTGGCTCTATGAAACGCTAGAAGATACAGGAAGTCTCGAGTTACCCTGTCTCAATCATTTTATCAGCCTTGACGAAATCTACGAAGATATAGATTTTAGCGCACAGGATAGCGAATGATTCGCACACTTGTTTTGCCAAGTCAACCCAAAATACATGTCACTGATCATTCAGGCGTTCAACCAAGTAAATATTTCGTTTCACCTGGTAGTACACTCGCCACACTCTGAGCTTATCGAAAGACAGTGTTAAAACTTGTACTCAGTTATTGAATGGTTTGTTATTTGTTACCTATAATACTGCGGTGATTAAAATCCTTATTTTCGACTTCGATGGTCTAATTATAGACACCGAAACGCCCGCACTCGTTAGTTGGCAAAAGGTTTATACCGATCATGGACAGAACTTGACACTCGAGCTTTGGCAAGAAGCTATAGGCCGCGCTAGCGGAACAGGTTTCGTGCCTTTAGAATATCTCAAAACCCTGATTGGAAACACATTTGACAGTGAAACCGTTAGGGCAAAACGCAATGAACACAAAATGACGTTGTGTGAACAGGAGCCTATCCGGCCTGGCGTTTTAGAAACCATAGAACGGGCAAAAGCGTTAGAGTTGACCTGCACAGTTGCCTCGAGCAGTCCTCGTGCGTGGGTTGAAGGCTGGCTGGAGGAGCGAAACATGCTTCATCATTTTGCGTTTACAAAAACAGGCGATGATGTTGAAAATGTCAAACCTGCACCAGATTTATTTTTAAGTGTTGCTAAACAGTTAGGGGTTCAGCCAAGTGAATGTCTGGTGTTTGAAGACTCGCCCAACGGCACACTCGCCGCACTGAATGCAGAAATGCCCTGTGTGGTCGTGACGAATCCTGTGACACAGGGGCTCGAGTTTCCGCAACATGCCCTAAAACTTCAACGCATGGATGAGCTGGGGCTCGAGGCTATGTTGCAGCACATTCAAACGGTAGTGGCTTAAACATCTGTTGTAAAAAATCTGTAGACAAAAAAGACAAGAACGACAAACACAGCTAAGAAAATCCATATAAACGGTCTGGACTGTCGCTTTGCCAACGCGCCAGATTTTCTTTTGGAAACTCGCGTGAGTTCAGCAATGGCTTCGTTGGCGGTTCGCTGCAAATCCTTGGGATTTTTGTCGAGTTTATAGGTGTAATCGTGGACGACTTTATTTCTGATAGAAGCTAAAAAGCGCAACTGTTTAACCAGTTTATCTGGCAGCAAGTGTTCCACACTCGAGATTTTGCTGTGGAGTCCTCTACCCTGTGCGCCAAAATTTTTCTCGAGGATGTGCTCGAGGTGTTTGCTGTAGTCAACAACGATTTCTGTAGGACTCATTGAGATTTAGTTTAGCAGTTTGGTATTACCATGCTTCAAATAAACCAGCAGATGTAGAAATATGAAAGGGTAGTCTTTTTTCAATCACCTTTCTTGCATCGTCAAGCACAGTGTCTACAAAATCTGTTGAGGCACCGCCAACCAAATCAAACCAGCCTGCCATAGATTGAATGTGCCTGATAAGCGGTTCGGTTTCGGTGACATGCAGATAGCTTTTAGGCGGAACATGCAGCTTTACATTTGCAAAGTGGTGGCGCAGTTGGGCTTCACCATTCTCGAGGGCAAAGTTTGCGGTGATATTTGATGTGCCAACAAATTTACCTGACAACCTTGTAGCTAAATGCTCTTCAATAAAATCGTTAAGCTCTTTCATGTGGGTGAGCCCACCTGTAGCTGCGTAGAAGCGGCCATCAGGTTTTAGGACGCGGCGAATTTCACCAATAGCTTTGTCTACATTTGGTACGTGATAGAGCATCGAGTTTGCCATCACTACATCAAAGTGCCTGTCCTCAAACGGAATCTCCTGAGCATCAATTACCTGAAAAGAAAAGTTCGCAGGAATCTCTGAGACGTTTTGCTTAGCGTCATTTAACATGCCTTCAGAAATATCTGAAAGCGTAATGTGCCAAGAAACAGGAATGCGCGCTTGGTTCACTTGCCATAGTTTGGCCGAGCCTGAACCAAGTTCTAAAACGTTTGCATTCTCTGGTATTTGAAAGGAGTCAAAAAGCCAAGCGTGATAATCATGCTTGGCTGTGCTGAAACGTTTGTGAAGAGCGATGCGGGCCTCGAGGTTGCTCGAGTTTTGGTACTGCACCAGGACTTTTTCTTTTTCCGTGAACATTCCCAAGTTTACTACAAACCCTTGCACCTCAAGAATCTTTTAATGTCCGCATATTGAAAAAGGGCGAATGCCCTTCGCCCCTACAAAAACAATGGCACGATTATTCAATCGTGCCAAACCTTCAACTTTCTGCCTTTAACTTTCTACCTTTAACTTTTTACCGCCTTTAAGAGCGTCTCCACAACAACTCGCGCTTCACTTCCTCAATCGCCTGTGTAATCGGAATATCACGCGGACAGGCTTCCGTGCAGTTGTACGCAGTGCGGCAACGCCATAACCCATTTGCCTGGTTCAACACTTCCATACGCTGCGCGGTGCCTTGGTCTCTCGAGTCAAAGATAAAACGGTGCGCGTTCACAATCGCAGCAGGGCCCAAGTAACGCCCGTTTGTCCAGAACACAGGGCAGCTCGTGGTGCAACAAGCACATAAAATACACTTGGTGCTCGCATCAAAAATCGCGCGGTCTTCCACGCTTTGATAACGCTCGGCGGGTGGGTCTGGGTCGTCGTTGATAAAGAAGGGCAGCACGGCTTTGTACGAATCAAAAAACGGCTCCATATCTACAACTAAATCTTTGAGGACGGGCAAGCCGCGAATCGGCTCGACAGAAATCGTCGTGCCGACATCTTTGACCAGCACTTTACAAGCTAAGCGGTTCACGCCGTTAATCAGCATCGCATCCGAGCCGCAAATACCGTGAGCACAGGAACGGCGAAAGGTTAAAGAACCGTCCGTTTCCCACTTCACTTGGTGAAGAATATCGAGCACGCGGTCAGTGTTGCGAACGTTTAAGTTGTACTCAGCCCAATACGGACGCTTGTCCTTCTCGGGATTGAAGCGTTTGATTTTTAGGTTGACGGTTACGTCTTGTACTTGCATGGCGAAAATCCTATCTAAGCCCTCAGCTATCAGCTATCAGCTATCAGCTTTTTGATTTTAGCTGACGGCTGACGGCTGACGGCTGATAGCTCACTTCACTTAATAAACTCTTGGCTTAGGTTCATATTTACCGAGTGTCACCGGCTTATAATCAATCTTCACTTTATCGCCATCTTTGTACACTAAGGTGTGCTTGAGCCAGCCTGAGTCGTCGCGTTCTTTGTAGTCTTCTCTCGAGTGTGCCCCGCGTGATTCTTTTCTATTCAAGGCAGC
>JBOFGY010000289.1:0-4278 GCA_051649365.1 Trueperaceae bacterium | reverse complement strand
TATTCATCTTTCCCAACCCCCTTCCTGGTTGCGACGAATTGACGTGATGTAAGGATAAATTGGCAAGAAATCCCTACCCAGACCCTCAGAAAGTCTCTGAGTCAAGGGCGTACAGAGGTTACTGAAGCATCCTTGTCGCTTTTTTCATGACTCCCTATCGTCATTTCCCCGTGTAAAATAAGGCTTTTCGTAATTTCGCAAGATGTCTAATGATGGACATACCACCAGACCAGGCTCGCAGTGACGAAATACTCGTCATGGCGAGCCATAGCATAAGATGTACTAACCCCTTCCTTAAAACAAGCACTACGAAACCGCGAAGCAATCTTCCATTTTTTGACGCGACGAAACTATAGGCTGGCCTACTTACTCATGGTTAACAGTGTGAAAAAAGCCCCACTAGACTTGAAAAAATAAAAAACCTCATAATGCTTTTCTAGTCTTCTCGCTACATTAAACGGCATGGGGCCATTTTTTTCCAATCTACTCAAAGTGCTGGTTGAACTTGTACTTTGCGCTGGTTTAGCTGGGCTTAGCTTACTTCTCGTTTATGTTCCCAAGGTCCAGGCCATGCCACTCGGTTTTATCACACTGAGTGCTGTTGCGATGGTGATCTTTGCCGTCATCAGTCTCTACGGACGTTTTATTTCGTTTTTCGAGCCACCCTTAGGTAAAAGGCTCGTGCGTCTCTTTGTAAGAAAATATTAGAGGTAGGAAATATTAAAGGCGAGGGGTTAAGGCAGAGAGTTAGACTTCGCCTTCTACCTTAACTGCTTTATGAAAGTTTAATCGCTTTGTAGACCGACACCACATGAGGTGTCAACTTCAAAATCTTGCCCCCGAAGCCCAAGGAACTTGGCTCATCTGCACGGGGTTCGCTCGTCCAAATACACGTCCAGGCTTCGGTATCGGGGGGAACCGGCAGTTTGAAAGACGTGGCTTCGTGGCCGTGAAACAAAACCAAAATATGATCGTCGTGCTGGGGTTGTCCCCCCAGCGTCACATCAAGTTCTGTCGCGCAAAGTAACATTCCAAAGCTGCTCGAGTTCTCGTCGTGCCAATCGCTATCTTTCATTTCGCGCCCAATGGGGTGCCACCAGGATACGTCTTTGTAAATAGCTTCGTGTTGCCCATTGGCTAAGCGACCTTTCAGGAAGTTGCGCCGTCTAAACGTTGGGTGTGCCTTGCGAAAGGCGATTAAATCTTTGACGTAACTTAAAAAGTAGGTTTGCTCGAGGCTCAAATTCCACTCATAGTAACTGAGGTCGTTGTCTTGGCAATAGGCGTTGTTATTGCCGTGTTGGGTTCTTGAGAGTTCGTCTCCACCGAGCAACATGGGGATACCTTGGGAGAGCAACAACGTGGCGAGGTGACTACGTTTTAAGGTTTCACGTTTGTGCAAGACAAGTGGGTTATCCGTAGGGCCTTCAACACCACAATTGAGGCTGTGGTTGTGGTTTTCGCCGTCGCAATTCCATTCACCGTTGGCCATATTGCGTTTGTGTTCGTAGCTCACGAGGTCTTGCAACGTAAAGCCGTCGTGCGCGGTAATAAAATTAATCGAGGCGTAAGGCTTTCGACCCGTATGTGAATACAAGTCGCTGCTGCCGGCAAGTCGCGTGGCCATCTCGGCGACGCGCCCTTTGTCACCGCGCCAATAACTGCGCGTACTGTCGCGGTAGCGTCCGTTCCATTCTGTCCAGTACCAAGGAAAGTTGCCAACTTGGTAACCACCAGGCCCAACATCCCAGGGTTCAGCGATGAGTTTCACCCTCGAGAGTATCGGGTCTTGCTGAATGATTTTGAAAAAGGCCGAGAGCATGTTCACGTCATAAAATTCACGGGCTAAGGCCGAAGTTAAATCGAAACGAAAGCCATCTACATGCATTTCAGTAACCCAGTAGCGCAAGCTGTCCATCATAAGTTGGAGGACATAAGGATTCGAGACCTCGAGCGTGTTGCCTGTGCCGGTGTAATCCATGTAAAACTGCTTGTGCTTAGGATGCAATTTGTAATACGCGGCGTTATCAATACCGCGAAAGGAAAGGGTTGGCCCGAAATGACTGCCTTCACCCGTGTGGTTGTAGACGACATCAAGGAGAACCTCGAGCCCGTGTGTGTGCAAAGTTTTAACCATCGCCTTAAAATCATTGACGGCGTTGATAGGGCCGTTGTGAGAATACGCTGCGTGCGGCGCAAAGTACGACAACGTGTTATAGCCCCAATAATTGCTTAAGCCTTTATCCACCAAATGACGGTCACTGACAAAAGCTTGCACAGGCAAAAGCTGCACTGCTGTCACACCAAGTGAGCTGAGATGCTCGAGCACGGGCTCAGAAGCCAACCCTAAAAACGTACCGCGCAATTCGCTCGGTACATCCGGGTGTTTCATGCTGATGCTTTTGACGTGCGTTTCGTAAATGATGGTGTCTTCCCAGGGCGTGTGTAATAAGGCGTCGCCTTCCCAATCAAACCGTTCGTCAATGACAGCACCAAGGGGTGCATATGCTGCGCTGTCTTGAATATCCGCAGCGAGGTCGGCGTGGGTTTCATGCTCGAGTTGCACCGTAGCGTGAGCAAACAAACTATCATGCCACTCGAGGGGTCGCCCAATCGCCTTGGCGTAGGGGTCAAGCAGCACCTTTCTTGCATTAAAGCGGTGACCACGTTCGGGCTCGAAGCGGCCATGAACACGGTAGCCATACAGCTGCCCGGGTTGAAGCTCTGGGATGTAACCATGCCAGACGGGTCCGGTTCGCTCAGGCAAAAAAACTGCTCGGGGGGATGTATCAGGGGAATGTGCAAACAACAGTAGTTCGATCCTTTGAGCATGTTCGCTGTAAAGTGCAAAGTTCACACCACACCCATCAGAATAACTTCCTAAAGGAAAAGGCTGACCTGGCAACACTTGAAGTGAGGGGGTTTCCGGAACAACAAAAGATAAGATTTGATTCATAACAACCTAGTGACAACCGCCCGCTATTCTAACGTGGCAGCGGTTCGAGATAGCGGTCTCTACTCACAATTATGCGCTACCGACAATCGTCTGTAAGTGACATATTTATAAATGTGAAGCTTTATTAGTGTGTAGCGTCCTCAAAACAAGTTCGTTATGATGATGCTCATGCACCCTTTTATCAACCTGGGGATTTATATTATTGCGTTATGCACTGCCGGAATCAGCAGTGCTCAAGAGCAGCCTTACCAACGCTTTTACTATTTAGGAACAGTCGGTAAAGAAGCTGTACAACTCGAGCTTAGCTTGCACGACGAGGAAGCAATAGGTAGTTATTTCTATAGCAAAATTGGTACACCCATCGCTTTGCGCGGTTCACAAGCAGGCGAAGAGACCTCCACAGGACAACCTTATCGTTTAGAGGAACTCGGTGCTGACGGGAACGCTGTTGCTACTTTCGAGGGCGAACTCTCGAGTCATGGTCAAGCGTTTGGCCAAACGCTAACAGGAGCCTGGGGTGATACGAATGGTGTCATACAACCGTTCAACTTAGAACGCATCGCCGAGTTTGCTGAAATCAGCCTCAAACAAAATCGTATCGAGAGCCGAATGCGCTTTCCCGTGTTTACGGGTGACTTTGCAGAATTTAACCAGGGTATGGGGCAGGAAGAAAAAATTCGCGCTACCATCACCGATTTTGAGGATGGGCAAGACCTTCAAAAAGATAAGGAGCTTTATCTTGCTTGGACGATTTACGGCGATCACACCATTACTTACGCGAGTGAACGCTTGGTCAGTATGCTCGAGACCTTTGATATTTACACGGGTGGCGCACATGGCAATATTGGGTTTAGCAGTAGCACATTCTTGAAAGAGGGTACGGGTATACGGAAGCTCGAGCTTTCTGATGTTTTCGCACAAAGTACTGACTTAGCACGTGTTGTAGAAAAAGTGAGTCGAGACCTCGAGGCCCAAGAAGCAGCATTTATTTTGGATGGTTCGACGATCCTTACACCGGATGACCTTGCCGCTTTTACACTTTCACCAAAGGGGCTTACCTTTTACTTTGACCCTTACATTGTTGGCCCCTATGCTCAAGGCCCCTTTGAGTCAACATTAACTTTTAACGACATAGAAGACCTTCTCCATCCTGAACTTTTAACTGAATTTAAGCTACTATAGCTAAGTACACGTCAAAAGACGAATGAACGGTAAAGCCTGTGGGGAATTGAGTGCGTGTTGAAAGATAAGCCCTCTCCGTTTGTCAAGCCTGTAACGAAAACGACAGCGTTCTAGCCTGCCATGCTTTTTGAGCGTTAGAA
>JBOFGY010000288.1:0-10590 GCA_051649365.1 Trueperaceae bacterium | reverse complement strand
ACAGCCTGGCTAAAGCCAGGTGAACATTGGCTTGCAACAGCCGTGCTGGGTTTATCTGAGCCTAATCTATCTGACCCAAGCGAGGTAACCACGAAATGGTCTTCTTCGCCCTTGCTCACTCGGGATGAAACAATTTGGCGTATCACGTTTGGAGATCAAGAGCTTTTTATCGATCCAAAAGACTTCACTCTTTGAAAACATAGTTTTTTGTTGACTCAGTGAAACTTTTTTCTTGACCTAGCTTCTTTGGATGATAAAGTACCGTTAGAAAGAGAAGGTTGTCATGAAGATTGCTGCCTGTACAGTCATGTTTCCAGACCTAACACCTGAAGAAGTAGTCGCCGAATTAAGTGAGGCTGGATATGACGGTATTGAGTGGCGCGTGACAAACCATGATCCAAAAAATCACGAAGTACCCTCATTTTGGGGAAACAATCTTTGTACCCTAAACCCTACCCCACAAGATGCAGAACGTGCCAAGCAGCTTACCTTAGAAACTAACCTAGACGTGCCTAATATCGGACTTTATGTAGGGCCTGATTCAGGAGCAAACGCTTTAAGCCTGGTAGAGCAAGGGATGCAATTCGCTGAGCATGTAGGTGCACCTAGTGTGCGTGTTAATCCTGCGCTTTACAAGGGAGACTATCACCGTGCGTTCGAGGGTTCGCTCGAGTTTTTCCGTAAGGTTGAAGCTTTAGCCAAGCAGTATAAAGTGCGTGCCTTGATCGAGACACACCTCTATTTTATTACGCCTAGTGCGTCGCTGACGCACCGCTTGGTATCCCACTTTGACCCTACCCTTGTCGGGGTTATCTATGACCCAGGTTGCCTGGCCCGCGAGGGTTATGAGGCTTATCTTATGGGACTGCAACTTTTGGGACCTTATCTGGCACACGTTCACCTTAAAAATCATGCCTTTGTTCGCCCGCCTGGTGGCGGTGTGTGGGAAGGAAAATGGATGCCGTTAGAAGATGGCACAGTCGACTATAAAGATGTTATTCAAAGTCTACTGAAGGTCGGCTATGACGGCTGGCTCTCTATAGAAGATTTTTCTTCGTTTAGACCAAGCCGAGAAGTTATATCTCACAACTTGAGATTTATTCAGAATTTACTCGCAGAGGTACAACGTGAACATAATCCAGCAGCAGTCTAACCCCGCAAAGCTTAAACATGTCATCATTAGTGTAGGAGCTGCCGTACTAGGTCAACACCGTCCTGGATTGGCATTAGACACGGTTGAGGTTGTTGGCGCATCTGACATTAATGAAGCTCTCGGACAACCTCATGCTAAAGAACTTGGCTGTCCCTTTTTTAAAAATCATCAAGAGATGCTCGAGACAACAAAGCCAGACATTGCAATTATCTTAGCACCCCATCCCTTTCACGCACCACTTACAGTAGATTGCTTAAAAGCAGGTGCTCATGTTTTTGTAGAAAAACCTATGGCAGTAGATATCCGTGAAGCTGACACTATGATTCAAGCAGCTAAAGATTACGGGCGACTTTTAGCCGTAAGTTTTCCGAGGCGTTTTCTTCCTGAAATGCGTTTTATGCATCATTACCTTCACACAGGTCAGCTTGGCAAACTACAACACGTTTATATGTATGCCAATTGGTTTCGTAGCCGAGCTTATTTTCAGTCAGCACCTTGGCGAGCAACCTGGCGGGGTGAGGGTGGTGGCATCGTTATCAATCAAGGATCACATAATCTCGATATTCTTTGCTATCTCCTAGGTTTACCCAAACACTTGGTTGCCTGGACAAAGACGCAACTTCACAACATCGAGGTTGAAGACACCGTGCAAGCCATGCTCGAGTGGGAGAACGGCTGCACGGGCCTGTACCGCGCCAGTACAGCAGAAGCTGGACGCAGTGACATGCTCGAGCTTGTCGGCACACATGGCACCCTCCGCCTGACTCCTGAAGGACTGAGTGGCACTATCTTTGATACACCTCTTGAGCAGTTTATTTTAGAGACGAACCACGAATACGTGTGGACGGAACCCAACCAGAAACCGCTTGAGCTTACTCTTCCTGAAGGTAAAGGCGACCACGCTGCAACCTATCATCATTTCCACGAAGCAATTTTAGAAGGTAAGCCACTTATCATTTCGGGTGAAGAAGGTAGGAAATCACTCGAGCTAGCGAACGCTATAATTTATTCAGGTCAAACCCGTGAGAGCGTGACCCTACCGCTTGACGGTCAACGTTACAGCACGTTGCTTGAAAAACTTAGGCACGCTGCGTGAAAGTAAAAAGGTGAGCTGACTACAACGTCAGCTCACCTCTAAATAAGCGAAATGACTACAACACTTTTAATTGCTCATACACTTTTTCGGCACGCTGCTTAATCACGCTATAATCCGCGGTCTGCCCCGCCATCATCACGTGCATATTCATGTGCTGATCTACATCACCAAAAATACTATTCAAAACTTCTACTTCTTCCCGTGAACGTAGCGACGCATCATCACGGAACATGTTCGTATAGACATACTCGAACTGGCGGTCACTCATGACACCCGTGAGGTACTGCTCGAGCAAACTCTTATACGGTGCTAAATCACTGCGGGTGGTTTTTGGTTGACTAGCCACAACACCACCTGTAGGCGGAACCTTCTCAAAACCAGTATCAAGTTCTTCAGGGGTAATATCCCAATTGTTGCGCTCGAACACAGGCTGGCCATCCTTGAACAAGATGACCTGTGGCGAGTGATGAACGATGCCTGTCATCTCAGCAATAAGATTACTAGCAGGTCGCGCTTCGACCACACGAATGATGCCGATCATGAGGTCTTCGCGTGGCTCGAGTTTTTCCTGCAAAAAGCCAAAGCCTTGCATCGTTTTGTGGCAAGTTCCTGCCTTAAAAATTACACTTGTGGGGTTTTGGGCCAAAAAACCCTGCACTTCTTCGGGATTTGTTAAATTAACAACTCTGTCGCGCAGCATGGACATCTCCTCTTTTCTTCGCACTTGTGTATTACTGTAATGGTATCTTACGTTTTTGCCCTAAACCTTTTCTATACATTCTAAGTTTAGGAACAAATGCTGATTGTATGTTAGCTGAGAAAGCAGCTAAGCTCCGTACTATGATTGACATAAACCCTCTTTACAAAATCCGAAAGAATACGTGAAGGTTAAGGGGGATAAATAAGCGCCTTAAAAACGTGCATTTATCTATAGCATAAAAATAGCCTCTTGCTTAGATTGGTGTATGCTTAAAAATCGCTTCAGGTTTTGCCTTCTCCTTTTACTCTTCATTCTTTACCGTTCACTCTTTACCTTCACTTTTGCCCTGCCTTACCCTCGAGCCCCAAGAAGGTCTATATGTCTGCTACGCTAGTCCCAGCGATCCCTTTGATGCCAACGCGCAACCTGTTAACGCGATCCTCGAGATTAAACCGTATGGCACCTACACGTTCACGACGGGTGCAGCCACCGAAGACGGTGTTTTTGCCACCAACTAAGATTTGATGGCAGATTCTTGTTTGACCAGTTTGACGGTTATACACTTGACGAAGCGTATTACACGTTTTCCAAAGACGGTACGTTTAGGATCGAGTCGTCCAGTTCTAACAACGCTACAGCCTCGCTTGGAGGCACGACCACCTACTCGAGCAGCTACAGTGAACCTCCTGTGATGACAGGTAGTTACGCCGTGCGAAACAACACCATCGAGTTTCTTTATGCCGATGGCACTTCGCGCAAAAGTGTATTTCATTTTGAGGCTGGTGCAGCAGGTCAAGTTGAGTATATTTATATCAATGGTACAGTTTACTCGAGAGAGTAGTAAATGAGCCTCACTTTTTAACCTGTGGGGGTTTACCATGAAAAGCTAGATAAAGAGACTTGAGATTTTCTGGTACGAGTTTCCAGCCTTGTTTAATAGCCACGGGTGAAGCCTGCCAAAACAAATGCTCTACATAATAAACATCTATGAACTTTCGCCTTTCTACGGTCCCAGCCTCTCCATCAAATCCCGTACTTCAGGAAAGGTCTTGCAAATATCCTCGAGCAGATTTTCGGTGCTGTCAGTTTTCATGCTGTAAATTTCCGTAACGCGAGTGTAAAACCAACTACCCACAACTTGCCACAGTCACGCTTCCAAATCAAACAATCAACACCTTTTCCCAACAACTTATGCGTTAAAATACACCATGACCCATCGCTCGAGAACCCTGCTGTTCTTTTGCTTTTCCCTCTTTTCTCTTTCCTCTTTTCTCTTTCCTATGGCTTTCGCACTGCCTTTTCAAGAACCCATCCCTGGCGTTTACCAGTGCTTTAGCGTACAGGGCAATCCCTTTCTTGACGAGGCGCAGGACGCAGGCGCACGGCTCGAGATTGGCGTAAACGGAACTTATAGTTTTACAACTACCAGCGCAACTGAGAACGGAACCTTTCAAATCGCAAGCCTGGAAGATGACACTGAACTGACACCATTATTTAGAAGTGGTGTAGAGCTAACCCTAACACCCTCGAGTGGCAGTAGTGCCTATTACGGCATGTTCATCATTGACAAACAAGGCAGTCTTTACGTGCTCGTTCAAAATAATAATAGTGTGTGGATTCGCTGCCAGTCAGAAGATGCAGATATTACCGAAGCTGTCAGGCTAGCGATGGAAGAGATTCAGGAGGCCAATGCAACTCAGGAAAGTGCCGAGGCGAGCGGGCGCGTTCCCAAACTTTTGCCCATGAACGCAGTTGCACAAGGCACGTACCAATGTTTTTACAGTTATGACGATTACGACACAGATACAGGTGCTCACATCCCTGAACCCTTTGAAGAATTTTTCAAGCTCGAGCTTTTTGAGGGCAATCAGTATGTATGCACGTCTAATGGTGATGCAGATGGTTGCGATGATATAAGCGAGGAAAACACCTTTGAACTAAAACCTGATGGTGGTTTTACCTGGCTTGGTGGCGACATGGAAATTTATTACGATGACCAAATCTCACGCTACGGTCAAGATGCTAACGGTATTCCCACGCTGGTCATGTACGAAGAGGATGACGACCCTTTTACAGGCAACTGGCTTTATCATGTATTCAAATGTTCACGTATTGGCGATACAACTAGCACCGCGCCAAGCGAACAAGGCACGGCAGAGTACCAGCTTTTACCTGCCACGATTAAAGCACCTCAACCACCTGCGGGTGCTGGTGGGCTTTCGGGGCTTTATATAGATTTTACCGTCAATCAAACTATTATGCCCACGATAGGCCCAGACGGCATGATGACCACGCAATTCGAGATTGACCCACCCAACTATTTTTATTTTTTACCCAACGGCTATGTTTATCGTGGTGTTTATGAGTGGAGCTACGAAGATTTAGATTGCACGAGGATGTTAAAAGACGGCACGCCACTTTGTGATACTTACGTCGCTACAGACAACGGCATCACCTTTGGCAGTGAAGGCACGACGAAACCGTTTGGCAAAGATGGTTTTAACATCGTCATTGACGGTGTAACACACGAGTATCAAACACCTGTCGACTCTCTAGCTCTGCAAGGCGTGTTTGAAAATACAGACGGCTCTGGTGGTATCTCAATCAGCTCCACGTTCTATGAGTTTTTTCCCGACGGGACCTTCAAGGTTGACCGCTCGAGTGCCCTGTCGTATACCTCACCCGAAACGGCTGGGTATCAAACAACAGTGTCTGGGTATAACGAAGACCCAACCAGCACAGGTAAATACAGCATTCGCGGTAACACGATTGAATTTACTTACGCGGATGGTAGCACTGAGAAGTTCGTATTTAACTACACCCTCACGGATACAGGAAAAGTTGATTCTGTCTGGATAAATGGCACAGTGTACTGGCAGTAGTTCAAACGAAGTAACTAACGTGTAATCCTCTAGTTGCAAGAAAACAAAACTTGTGAGGGCTAAACTCTTTTTAGAGGGGTCACTGCTTTAGGTGACAACAAAGGAGTTTGCCATGAACGCCGTAATGGAAAAAAATGCTATTGAAGCTAATCCCGTTAAGTTACCTGAACAAACCGTGCAACAACTTGTACCTGAATTAGACAAACACCTCGCCTCTTTTTTCACGCTGTTTCATCAATATCAGAAACATCACTGGCTTGTGAAGGGTCCGCAGTACCGCGACTTACATTTGTTTTTCAAAAAAAACTACGAGCAGGTTCACGAAGCCGCTGACGCAATCGCTGAAAGAATGACATTGCTTGGTGGTATTCCGACCAGTAGCCCAATGGAGTTTGCTAAACTTGCTTACGTCAGCCATGAACCCGAAGGTGTCTTTCAAGCAAGAGATATGTTAGAGCGTGACCGTGAGTGTGAAGGTACAATTGCTGAACGCCTCCGTAAGACTATTAAAACAGCCAATGATATGGAAGATTACGGTACAGAAACCCTGCTCAAAAAGATTTTACTCGAGGTCGAAGAACGCGCCGACCATATTGACCACTTTTTAGGTGAGCACGGTTTGCATGCTGACATGAGCAATGCACATTAGGTGATTTGATAATTTAGATAAGAGGCTCGAGCAAAATGCTCGAGCCTTCTCCTTATTTGTCAAAAAGTTTTGTAACAGCCGTGATGTGCTCATTGCCAAAACCTTGCTGCGCTGCTTGTTTATAGACTGCTCTTGTCGCTGATACGACAGGCGTGTCGCTTTTGACCTTCTGTGCGGACGTAACAACATAACCAAAATCTTTTTCAACAAGTTCAATCGGAAACATGGGTGCAAATTTTTTGTCAAGCATCATGCCACCCGCAACTTTTGCAGCATGACTTAGCACGGGTGTGGCTCCCAAGACCTCGAGCACTTTTGCACTATCCAAATTTGCATTCTTTACAAAGCCTAAAAGCTCACCAAGTGCTGCAAGCTGAACACCAAAAAGTGCGTTCACAACAAGTTTCATAGTAGTACCTGCGCCTACTACTCCAACATGATGCACAGCTCCACCCATTGCGCCAAGAATGGGTTGCAACAGAACAACATCTTTTTCTGCGCCACCCAAAACGTAAATGAGTTGCCCCGCTTCTGCTTGCGGACGCGAACCAATCACAGGCGCGTCTACAAAGCTCGAGCCCACCTTTGTAACTGCGCTTGAAAGTTCGTGAGTCCATTGCGTTGTGAGTGTACTAGACTCTACAGCAACCGCATCTTTTGCCAAACCATGAATTGCTCCAGTATCAGCCCCTAGCCAAACGTGTCTCGAGGCTTCATCATCGCGCACCATTGAAATCACAATTTCTGAACCCTGTGCTGCTTCCTTTGGTGTTGCTGTGGGGGTTGCACCTTTTTCAACGAGCGGTTTTACTTTATCTGGGGTACGATTGTAAACCTTTAATGTGTGACCAGCATCTAACAACCGTGCTGCCATTCTCGAGCCCATCGCACCAAGTCCTATTAAACCAATCTTTGCCATATCATCTCCCTATCTAAAAAGTTTTGTGTTGTGAGTCTACCTTTAAGCAGTTTTGTGTTCAAAAAGAGCGGAGTCCTCCATGTCTTTAAGTGGTGTAATTTCTGTATCCATCCAACCTTCAACTGCGCAAGGCAATCCATTAAACCACTGTTGCACAGTTGCTAAATCAGGGGCCTCAATGAGCAAAGCAGCTCCCAAATTATCCTCATGAACATACGTATCAAGAGCAAAGCCACTAGCGTTCATAGTGTGAATCTCGAGGAGTTCGTCTTTGTACTTGGGCAGTACGACCTCGAGAGTAGCGTGTGGTCTGCGGCGGGTGGTTACTAAAAATTTCATGGTCTTCTCCTCAAAAAATCTGTTTGCATCCTGCATCTTCTGTAGGGACGCACGGCCGTGCGTCCCTACATTGCACTTTGCAATCTGCATCATTTCGGATTAATAATTATCTTCAAAACCAATATTACCTAAACCGTCACTTTGACCAAGTGGATAAAAACCAGGGGTGCGGGCGTATTCGTCAGCATCGAGAAGGAACTTGGTGATTTTCCATTCGCCGTTAATGCGCTCCAGCTCACTATAGTAGTTGCCAATAATCCAGTCCACGACAGGTTGTTCTTCAGTATCTGAACCCATCACGAAGTGCGGTGTGCTACCTGCGCTGTAAGCAATAGCTGTATCAGGGCCAGTAATTTCTACTTCGACATTACCAATAAGGTGACGTGTACTGAGGTATTTATTGGTTTGACCAAAATTCACTACAAACTCTATCCAACCTGCAACATCAGGTGCTTCGTTGAGAACTTGGCTACCGTGCAAGCTGATAGTAATGTCTGCATCTTTATCGAAGCATTTGAGGAAAGCCTTCATACCATCACTTCTGGCTTTATCTAAATCTGCATAGTTTCTATACACCACGTCCTGGGCGCGTCCGTAGCAATATTGAGTTTCTTCAATAGCTTGGAGGTCTTCGAGTTGCTGAACCCTAGCAAGCAATTCGTCTGTGGTACTGGGTGCAGTGGTGCTTTGTGCGAAAGCGGCTGAGAAAATGAGGCTTAGAAGGACAAGCGTGTTTATCATTAAGCGTTTCATGACTTAATCTCCTTGGGATTATTTTTGTGTGAGATAGTTGTTTGTTGTTAAAGATTTACTGGGTTGATTTTCGGCTCACCCTGACAAGGGGCTGAAGCCACCTTGTTGAAATACTCGAGAATTTATTCACAGATTACGCAGTCCTTGTTGATAACTTTTTCAGCCCACGTAATCTGTGGAAAAACCTTACATCGCACCAAACTGATGCTCCACAGCTTTGTGGTCTTGTGTCCAGCCTGTGTAAAACTGCTGCGACATAGCATCAGGGAAAATATCTTCCTGACCCGCTTCAATGCCGTCCAGAGTGGCAGAGGCTAAATCTTCTGGGCTTGTTTTGGGCATCTCAATAGCGCGAATCATGTCTGTATCTACCGCACCAGGATAAACACCATAAACCTCAATACCTTTTTTGCCAAGCTCAGCGCGAACGGATTGTGTCATTGACCAGGCAGCAGCTTTGGAGGCGTTGTAACCACCAAGACCAGGCATACTGGCCAGCGCGACAATCGTAAGAAGGTTAGCAATGCCGCCGCCACCGTTACTTTCAATGATGGGGGCGAAAGCGCGAATCATATTGAGTTTGCCAAAATAGTTCGTATCAATGTCGCGCACCACGAGTTCTTGTGGATTGGAGAGAATGCTACCGAAAGCGGCAACCCCTGCATTGTTAATAAGCAGTGTGACATCTTTTGCCTGCGTTGCGGCGGCTTTGACCTGAGCAACGTTGGTCACATCAATTTGCAACGGCACGACGCGGCTGGGGTCTAGGGCTATTACCTCGGCTAAAGTTTTGGGGTCTCTGGCGGCAGCGTAAACTTTTTTGGCACCCCTTGCCAAAAGTTTTTCAACATAGGCTTTGCCAATGCCGCGATTGGCTCCGGTGACGAGGGCGACTGAGTTCTGAATGTTCATGACGGTTCTCCTTTTCGATTTGCTCACGCTTTGCTGTGAACTACAAAAAGTGTACTGGCAGCAATCCTCGAGATAAAGGGGTTTACACGCAACACATTCATGCGTAAAATGCACGAATAAGGGGCAAAGCAGCCGTCAGCTATCAGCCGTCAGCCTGTTGGTTTTTACTGAAAGCTGATAGCTGACGGCTGATAGCTTAGCTTTAGGTAAAAGTCGAAACTTGAATTAGTCATGAAACTTTCTGGAGAAACACATGGACGTAAACGTTTTGAAGACATTTGTCGAAGTGATGCGGCGTGGGAGTTTTGCTGCGGTTGCAAGAGATAACGACCTTGACCCGTCATCGGTCTCGAGAATCATTGCAGGGCTCGAGGACGAGTTAGGCTTGCGCCTCTTTCACCGCAGTACCAGAAAACTTTCACCGACTGAAGCAGCTCTCGTTTACTTTGACCGCGTGGAGCCGCTTATCAGTGAACTCGAGGGAGCCCGCTTAAAAGCGGTTGACATGAGCGAGAAGCCCAAAGGTCTGCTGCGAATTGCCGCGCCTGTCAGTTTCGCGCTACTCAACATCGTGCCGCTTTTGCCAGAGTTTGCAAAACTTTATCCAGATTTATCCTTTGATTTAATCCTAGAAGATCACCCACTCGATTTGCTCGAGGAGCGTTTAGACGTTGCGATTCGTCTAAGCAGCTCGGTAGAAAAAGGACTCGAGGCTCTACCTCTAGCACGCATGGTTTCAAAGGTGTGCGCGAGTTCTGCTTACCTGAAAAAACACGGACACCCCAAAGAGCCGAGCGACTTAGCGCAGCACGCCTGTTTGCTCTTGCAGTACCCAGGCTTTAGCGACACCTGGCGATTTAGAAAAAAGAACAAAGTGTTAGCTGTTAATGTTCACGGGCGGCTGCACACATCCAACGCGGTTGCGCTTAAAGAATGTGCGCTCTCTGGAATGGGTGTGATTTTGCAGGCGAGCTGGATTGTCGGTAGAGAACTTAAAGAAGGAACGCTCGTTGATATTTTTCCAGACTACGAAGTAACGGCGGCGACCTTTGAAACACTTACCGCGTGGTTGGTGTACTCAGGTCGCACTTATTTACCTCTTAAAGTAAAAGTGTTGATTGAATTCCTGCAAAAGAGGTTCAGTGGCGGCTCGCCCTGGGATAGTCCATAAATTCTTACAAGCTGTA
>JBOFGY010000287.1:0-5911 GCA_051649365.1 Trueperaceae bacterium | reverse complement strand
CACTACTTCTACTAGCGGCCTGCGCCCAGGTCACACAAAACTCTGAACTCGAGTCCGAAGGTATTACCAAAACGTTCTACGTTGCAACCACTGGCAATGACGCAAGCCCAGGGACACTCGCCCAACCGTTTCGCACGATTCAAAAGTGTGCAGCGATTGCGACGCCTGGCACAGCCTGCTCTATTCGAGCTGGCACCTACCGCGAAACCGTCAAACCCACCAATTCGGGAACGAGCGGTTTACCTATTCTCTTTCAGCCTTACAACAACGAAACCGTGTTGGTCAGCGGCGCAGACCTCGTAAAAAATTGGACGGTAGAAAGTGGCAGTATTTACAAAGCACCTATCGCTTGGACGTTAGAAGCAGGAAGCAATCAAGTTTTTGTTGACGGCAAAATGATGACGGAAGCGCGTTACCCCAATACCAGCCCAGATTTATTTGCACCTTGGGGAAAGTTCGTGAACCCGACAGGTTCAGACGTAACTTACACCGTTGAGGCTGCACGTGTTCCCGCCAATCTAACTGGTGCAAACATCAACTTTGTACCAGGGCCAGAATGGGTCGTTGAAACAGGCAAAATTACAGCGGTAACAAATAGCAGTTTCACCTTTACCTCACCCGGTGGGCAGCTTGCCGAACCTGTTAGTTGGAACCCTAGTCTCTACGTGCCACGCCCGGGCAATCCATATTTTATTTGGGGTAAACGTGTGTTGTTAGATACTGCTCATGAGTGGTTTTTAGGAAACGGACAACTCTCTCTCTGGACACCACAAGGTGATAACCCCAATAACCGCACTGTCGAAGTAAAACGCCGTGAGTTTGCTTTTGACCTCACCGACCGCGCTTATATTACCGTCACAGGGGTTCATATCTTTGCCGCGACCATTACCACCGCCGACCTCAGCAAAAGCCCAGACGAAGCCACCGCACGCAACATTCTTCTTAAAGGTATTCATGTGCGCTATCCCTCGCACTTTACAAACGTATTACCTGGCACAGGCTGGAGCGAAGGCATGAATAATTCAGGTATCATTCTTTTTGGTCAGAATCACAGTTTGCAAAACAGCACCATTGCGTTTAGTGCTGGCAATGGTGTAACGCTAGCTGGCAGCAATCACAAAGTCAGTAACAATATCATTCACGATGTTAATTACACTGTCACGGATACCAATGCCGTGAATACAGGCTTCTATGGTTACACCTCAAAAGGTCATCTCATCCAAAACAATACGCTTTACAACACGGGTCGCAGCAGTATTGTGCACCGCAAGACTCAGGGTCTAAAAATTCTCAATAATCACATGTACAACGGTGGCTTACTTGGCAATGACCTGGGTCTGACCTATACCTATGACACTGATGGGGGTGGCACTGAGATTGCCTACAATATTGTTCACGATAATTTTGCATCAAGTGAGAGCATGGGAATTTATCTAGACAACTTCTCGAGTAACTTTGTCGTGCATCACAATATTGTTTATAATGTACGTTACGCACTGAATCTCAATTTACCAAGCAAGAACAATAAAATTTACAACAATACACTCGTTGGTTTTAACGAATCCGTTGGTTCAGGTGCATCGGAAGTTGCCGATTGTGACGCAACTGGCACAGAACTCATCAACAACATCTTTACGGCAGAAACAAATTTAGGAGGTGTATTTGATGGTACAGCTTGCCCCGTAGGTCAAGGACTTCCCACGTTTACCAACAACGTAGAGCAAACCATCAATCCAACCTTTGTTGATACGATTGCTCCGAATTTTGCACTCGCGTCTGGCTCACCTGCTATCAACAAAGGCCAAATTCTTTCACCTTATACCAATGGTTACAGTGGTAGCGCACCCGATATAGGTGCACTCGAGTCTGGACTCACAGCGTTCAAAGCGGGTGCACCTATCAAGGAGCCCTGTATTTACGGCGACTCCTGCACAACCAAGCCCACACTGCGCTACGGTGTAAGTGCCGAGTATTTCCGAGATGAAACCTTGACAACACTCGAGGGCAAGCGAGTCGAGGGAACACTCAATTTTGGTTACTACAACGAAACACATATTCCTACAGGAAGTTTCCTACCGAGTGGTAAAAACTACAGCGCACGCTGGACGAGTTATTTGAAAGCACCCGTCACAAGCACCTACACCTTTACGCTCACCGCCGATGACGGTGCAAGGCTCTGGCTCAACAACGTGCAACGTATCAATCGTTGGGATTATGTAGATCCACCCACGAACAGCTTTAGTGTAAATCTGCAAGCTGGGCAATACTATCCCCTCAAAATCGAGATGCATCAAAACGCTGGTGGCGCGGCGGCGATACTCGAGTGGAGTTACAGCGGACAACCCACACAGATTATTCCAACACGTTATCTAACCCTCAATAAACCCTAAACCCTAGCCAACTCGAGTTGGCCTCTATAAAACTCAGTCAAGCTGTTCAATCTCTAAGTTTTCAGCTACTCTTTCCTTTCAGGTATGATACTACCTGAAAGGAAGTTTTTCATGTCTATTTTACAATCTCCTGCCTGGCAAGCTCTAAAGCGTCATCAAAAATCCCTCGCCAAAACCCACATGCGTGATTTATTCGCTAAAGATAAACGTCGCTTCAAAAAGTTTTCGTTGCAGGTGGGTGATATTCTCTTTGATTATTCAAAAAACCGCATCAACGCCAAAACGATGATGCTCCTCTTTGACTTAGCAAGACAGCAAGGTCTCACTGAAATGATTCCTGCCATGTTTAAGGGCGAGAAAATCAATACGACAGAAGACCGTGCTGTTCTTCATGTTGCTCTGCGTAACCGCAGCAACACACCCATTTCTGTAGACGGTAGAGACGTGATGCCCGACGTGAACACCGTGCTAAATAAAATGCGTTCGTTTACAGATGACATACGCAGTGGCGACTGGAAAGGCTACACGGGAGAAGAAATCACAGATATTGTCAACATCGGTATTGGCGGCTCAGACTTGGGGCCAAAGATGGTGACACTCGCGCTCAAACCTTACAAACACGAACGCCTCAACGTTCACTTTGTCTCAAATGTAGACGGCACGGACATAGCGGAGACGCTTAAAAAAGTTCATCCTGAAACAGCTCTCTTTCTCGTTGCCTCCAAAACTTTTACTACGATTGAAACAATGACAAATGCACATACAGCCAGAGAGTGGCTTCTAAAAAGTGCCAAGGACGAGAGTGCAGTTGCCAAACATTTTGTCGCCATGTCTACCAATGCTAAAGAAGTGAGCAAGTTTGGCATTGATACCAACAATATGTTTGAGTTTTGGGATTGGGTCGGTGGGCGGTATTCGCTTTGGTCGGCGATTGGTTTATCTATCGCGCTTTACATTGGCATGGACAATTTCGAGGAACTTTTAGGTGGCGCACACAAAGTGGATGAGCACTTTAGAACGGAGAAACTCGAGCAAAATATTCCCGTCATTATGGCCCTCCTCGGCATTTGGTACAACAATTTTTTTGAGGCCGAGTGTCACGCAATTTTGCCTTATGACCAATACTTAGAGCACTTTGCCAGTTATTTCCAACAAGGCGATATGGAAAGTAACGGCAAGAGTGTAACAAAAGCTGGTGAAGCAGTAGATGTTTCAACCGGTCCCGTTATTTGGGGACAACCTGGCACGAACGGACAACATGCGTTTTATCAACTCATTCACCAAGGCACGAAAATCATTCCTTGTGATTTTTTAGCCGCTGCACAAAGCCATAATGATCTTGGCGACCATCACACAATTTTGCTCTCAAACTTTTTTGCTCAAACCGAAGCCCTTATGAAAGGGAAAACTGCCGAAGACGTTCGTGAAGAATTAAAAAAGCAAAACGTACCACAGGAGGAACTCGAGACCCTCACTGCCGCTAAAACCTTTTCGGGCAACCGTCCAACAAATTCTTTCCTCTATAAAAAACTCACACCTGAAACTCTCGGCTCGCTTATCGCTCTCTACGAACACAAAATTTTTACCCAAGGCGTGATTTGGGGCGTAAACTCTTTTGACCAAATGGGTGTAGAGCTTGGCAAGGTTTTGGCTCAAGCCATTTTACCCGAGTTGGAAGGCAAAGCCAAAGTCGAAAGTCACGATAGCAGCACCAACGGACTGATCAACGCTTATAAAAAGATGCGCTAACGATTAGAGCAAGGGGCTTAAGCCTCTTGCTCACATCACCAACTCAGTATGAAAACACTTAAACATGTCATAGTATGACACTCCGCCTTCGCCTAAGTTTACTTATCGCCTTGCTTTCCCTCTTAGCAATGCTCCTGTTTGGCACGTTTGCCTATCTACTTTTTGTACGCCAACAAAACCAGCAACTCGAGTCCCTCTTACTGCGCGATTTAGAACGTGCTCAACAATCGTTTGTAAGCCCGAGTGTCGGAGCGAGATTTGGTTTGGACGAAGGCGGTTTTCGAGAACAGTTTGTAGATAAAACCGACACAATTATTATTCCACCTAGTGTAGACTTTGGCATCCCACTTGTTGAAGAACCACAGTTCGTACAACTCGAAGACCGCTTATATTTGGTTGGCTCGACACGTTGGCAACTTAGCACCGGGCTCGAGCTAGGTACGATTCGTGTGGCACTCGACACGAGCGAAGTATTCACAGTAAGGCAAACGCTGTTACGAAGTTTGTTGGTCAGTGGTTTTGTCATTACAGTTGCAACTTTAGGCATTGGTTTAGGATTGTTGCAGCGTTCACTACGGCCCCTTGTTAAACTCGCTAGCGAAGCAAAACGCGTCAATCCTACTAAACCCGAAATGTCAGATTATCAGGGACCAAATGACGAGGTTGCCGATGTCGCGCACGCCCTCAACACTGCACTGGCAGGTATTCGCAAACGCCAAGAAGATGAACGCGCCTCCTTAGCGGAAATCGCGCATGAACTCGCTGCACCATTGACTCTCGTCGCAGGACATTTAGAATCCCTGTCTCACCACGTAAAAGATAAACGGTTAGATGCAGCGAGAGACGCTGCCAATGAACTGCTTTATACCTCACAAGATTTACTAACACTTGCCAGGGGTGAACTCGAGCAAACACTCGACTACAGTCTTGTGGATTTGAAAGACCTCGTTACAAAATTAGCCCGCGCTTACCCTGGAATTCAAACAGAAATAAACAGCGTCAACACAACCGTCGTGGGTAGCTCTGAACGCCTCATGCAGCTTGTTAGAAATCTTGTGCGAAATGCAGTACAAGTTTCTAGACAACCCAATGATGTATCTATAACGCTCGAGGCCCAAAACACAACTATTCATTTATCCGTTAGCGATAAAGGTGTAGGCATAAAAAGCGGAGACTTAGAACACATTTTTGAACGCTTCTATAGTAAACGTGGTGGTGCAGGTGTTGGGCTCAGCATCGCGCAGCGCATCGCTAAACAGCACGGCGGCAACATTGATGTGGAATCCATCGTGGGTGAAGGTAGCGTGTTTACAGTAAGCTTACCTAGTCTCGAGTCTCAGTTCGACGACATCAAAGAGTAAGAAATAGTCCGTTAATTTATTTACTCTTTGCTACATTAGACGTTATCGGGAATAAGGAAGTAAGCTAGTTGAATGCTCATCTACAAGAAGATACGACGAGAAAAGGGGAAGTTTCTAGGCTTAACGGGTTTAACAGATAAAGAATTCCAAGCGTTGTCACCCCATTTTGAAGCAGCCTACCAAGCGAAATACGAAGGCAAGAAAACTCAATCAGGGAAGAAACGTAAACGTGCGGTTGGGGGAGGACAGAAAGGGGTGTTACCTAGTGTAGAGCAAAAACCAGAGCGATGGAAGCACTCGAGCTAGTGCGCCTGCCCCACACCGCCGAGCGCAAACCCTGGCAGCTTTCAGGTGGACAACGCCAGAGAATCGCGCTGGCAAGGGCCCTCGTGAATCGCCCTGCTGTACTTT
>JBOFGY010000286.1:0-14435 GCA_051649365.1 Trueperaceae bacterium | reverse complement strand
TCAGAAAAACTCCCAAACGTCTCAAACCTTGTAAACTCTGCTATCTTCAACTTGCAACTTGACTTTTCATACTTCCACTTTTACTGTTCCCTCGTGGGTGGGTGGTGCTTTTATGGCTTAGCAACTCTAAACTCAAGCTAGCTTACACGGGTGATGCTGCCAAAGATGCTGAAATCATTGCTGCTTACGCGGCACAGTTGCCTGTTCAGTCTGGTGAAGCGGCGCAGAAATTACTCGAGACCACTTTGGCGGAGGTATACCTGTTGCAACCTCTATTGATACAAATTATATCTTCACTGCTTCACTGATTCGCTGGTAAAAGACTTGATATTGTAAGGGCATATATTTCACAACTGCTTATGCCCTTACAGCTCTTTTGTCTAAGCCTCGAGCGTCACCTTGTCTACATAACACCAAGCCCACGCTTCGCCTTTTTCAATTGAGCGCATAATGGGGTGTCCTGTTTCTCTAAAATGTTGGGCAGCATGTTTGTTTTTGGAGGAATCACAACAACCTACGTGTCCGCAGATCATGCAGATTCTTAGGTGAACCCAGGTATCACCAAGTTTCAAACATTCTTCACAGCCTTGCGCACTTGGTACTACAGCGTTGACTTGATTGGTATGATTACACTTGGTTTGATGAAGTTGTTTTTCTGTTAGTTCGATGACGTTCGTTCCAGTTGTCACGACATCGCTAAGACGCTCGAGATAACTCTCAATACGGTTTTCAGCTACACTGTAATGATGCAAAATTTTTGTGACGAGTAAGTCATTGGCAGCTTTGTCTGCGGCCACTACAAAGGATGCGCCGGCTTGTTTGAGTTCATGGCTCGAGGCATGATACGGTGTGGTAGCGATAATGGGGATGTTTGGATTGAGTGCCCGGGCGACGCTCGAGATGCGGTGCGCCATACTGGCCCCGTCATCAGGAATCACCATGGCCTTAGCACGCCCAATGCCGACCAAGTTCAAGATATGTCCTTTGGTGTAGTCACCCCGCACGACCTTATGTCCTGAAGTTTCCGCTTGGCTTGCACCCGTAGGGCTTAGCGTTGCAATGGCAAACGGCACGTGTGCTTCGTGAAGTGCGGCGGCAAGGTTTTGTCCACCCATGCCGTAGCCAGCAATAATCACGTGGTCAGTTAGAGATGCGAACGATTCAGCAAGTTCTTTGGGAATTTCATTTTCATTGATGGTGTGTAAAATATTTTTATTCGCAAATCTATCGCCGAGACGCTCACCCAGGTTTGCTAAAAAGGGAGTTGCACCCATCAGTAACACGGTGGCAGCAATAAAGGTTTGTGCGCCGTCTTCGCCAAAGCCAGCAGGGGAAAGCCCGAGTTCACGGCCTGTGCGCTCGAGGACGAATGAAAACTCACCAATCTGGGTGAGGAGCAAACCCGAGGTAATCGCTGTAGAGGTGGGATAGCCCAAAACTTTGATGCCAAAACCGGTGATAAGTGCTTTCAGAAGAATAATGGCCAGAAGAGCTGCGAGTACCATCGGTAAATGCGTGAACAAAAAACCGACATCGAGTAGCAGTCCAACCGAAACAAAGAACGCTGCACTAAATAAAATTTGTAAAGGCAAAATTTCGCTAAAAGCTTGTTGTCCAAAACGGCTTTCGCTCACTAAAAGACCAGCTAAAAAGGCACCAAGTGAAAGGCTGACACCTGCTAAACTCGTGAGGTACGCTGTACCGAAACAAATGCCGACAATGGCAAGTAAGAAAATCTCAGGTGAACACGTCCGCGCCACAGCTTCTAAAACTTTGGGCATGACCCGCCTTGCTAAAACGAGGACTAAAACAATGATACCGCCTGCTTTGGCAAGAGCCCAGAGAAGTTGTAAAAGCGAATTGCCGTCTTCGCCTCCAGCACTTGGTGAGCCGAGTAACGGAATGAGTAAGACCATGGCGACAACAGCTAAATCTTGAAAAATTAAAATTCCCAATGCGGTTTGCCCAGCCTCACCACTCGTAGCATTGCGATCTGCTAGCAGCTTCATAACGATAGCTGTTGAAGATAATGCAACAAGAAAGCCAGTGTAAACGCCCGTGCGCCAATCTATGCCAAAAGCTAAGAGAATGGAGGTCGTGACTAGAATGGTCAAGCTAACTTGCAAACCACCGCCAATAAAAATAAGTCGGCTGATGCGGCGCAAGGTTTCCAAACTAAATTCTATGCCAATCGTAAAAAGTAAAAGAATCACGCCGACTTCCGCGGCGGCGTCAATGAGTTCTGGATTTTGAACGAGTCCGAGGGCATTCGGGCCAATAAGCACACCTGCTAATAAAAATCCTAAAATTGGAATAAGCCCGATGCGAAACCCGAGAAAAGCAATGAGGGAACTGCTCATCATCAAAATAGCAAGCTCCGTAAAAAAAGATGGCGTTTCACCTGCTGCAAAAGCAACGCTCGAGCCCGCCAGCATGGCAACACACAAAAAACGTTTCATTGTTCGTATCCTATCGTAAGTTTTTGTGTCGTGTGGCTAGGCGCGAATTCGTGCTTTTTGAGGAATGAGGAATGGGTAAAACCTCATCCCTCATTCCTCATCACTAGTTTCGGTAATCCTGCCTCAATCTGGGTGCGGTGGGGTTCTAACCAAGGTGGCAGAACAAGCGTTTCGCCAAGTTTACCTGGTTCTTCATCTACCGCAAAGCCTGGGCCATCCGTAGCAAGTTCAAAGAGCACGCCGCCAGGCTCCATAAAGTACACGCTCTTAAACCAAAAGCGGTCAATTTGTTCTGTAGGTCTGCGTCCGGCTGTTGCAACCTTCTCGCGTACGTGCATTTCGTGCTCAGTATCATTTACGCGCCAGGCCAAGTGGTGAATACTACCCGTTCCCCACTGTCCGCGCCCGAGGTCTGGAAGTTCTTTAATATCTACAAAATTACCCGAGCCACCGCCATTGACGGTGTGGCGGTGCCAACCTTTTTCTTGGCGCGCATACTGGAACCCCATGGTGTTGAGAAGAAAATTTGCGCTTGGTTCGAGTGTGCGTTGCCACATCCGTGCGCCGTGCAGACCAATAATTTGTTTATCTGCAGGTACAGCACTTTTTTCCCAAGGTGTAAAGGCGCGTTCTTCCAAAATTTCAACGAGGGCTAGCTCGAGCCCGTCATTATCTTGAAAAGGCAAGGCTCGTTCACCAAAACGTGTTTCGATGTCGTGCGTTTTTACACCGTACTTTGCAAAGCGTTCTTGCCAATAGGGAAGACTGCCTTCTTGAACAGCAAGCTGAATTTCAGTTGAAAGTCCTACACCTTTACGAGCGGGTTGCATGTGTTGCCAAGGAAAAAAAGTGAGGTCGGTGCCAGGTCTACCTTCTGCGTCTGCGTAGAACAAATGGTAGGTGCTAGGGTCATCTTGATTAACACTTTTCTTAACAAGGCGCATGCCGAGAATGCCCGCGTAAAAATCCAAATTCTTTTGTGCATCACTGGCAATGCAAGTGATGTGATGGAGTCCTTGAACGGTTGGGAAAAATTCAGAAGTCATAACACATACCTCGAGTCTTAGTATAGAGTAAGCACTATAAAAAATATAGTGCATAGGCTACAGAAGTAAAGCTAGAAAATGCTGAGACGCTGAAATGCTAACCTTATCTCGTGCGGCGTTTCCTTTCCTTTATCGGCATTCTTGCGCTAATTGCACTTGCCTTTAGGATGGGTGTAGTTTATACGCTCCTACCACGTTCACCTGTGCTGCTAAATCAAGATGCAGTCGTTGAAGGTGTAGACTCGAGCAATGTGCGCGTGACACTCAATGATGACGCCAGGCACTACATCGAGATTACGCCAACCAACACAGAAGCAACAACGTTATTTATTTTTTATCCTGGTGGTTTGGTGCGCCCGCAATCGTATCAGTGGCTTGGTGTGGCCCTTGCACCCCTTGGTATACGCACGGTCATTCCTGTGTTCACAGCAGATTTAGCCGTGACAGCACCGAACCGTGCAGGTGAACTCATGGCTAAATTTCCAAGCGAACGTGTGGTACTTGGTGGACATTCACTTGGTGGAGCAATGGTTGCACGTTACGCGCTTAAAACTGCCAATCAAGTAGACGCTTTAGTATTGCTCGCTGCGTTTAGTGCAGCGAGTGATGATTTGAGTGAGCTCGAGCTTCCCGTTCTCGTGCTGGCTGCCGAACGTGATGAAGTAGCTACGCTAGAGGAAGTGAAAGCAGGTCTTGCACGTTTGCCACCGAACGCAACATTCAATATCATCGAAGGTGTCGTGCATAGCTTTTTTGGTCGCTACGGGCCGCAGCGCGGAGATGGTTTACCTACGATAACGAGAGAGCAAGCTGAGAAAGAAATTATTTCGAGTCTGGAAATATTTTTAGGTAATTAGAAAAATAGGTTTTGCTTCCTTCTCAATTTCGTTCAGGACGTGGGCGTTTAATGGTTTCCAAATATGGATAGGTCTCGAGCAGCCTGCGGTAATCGCTAAAGAGTTGCACGGCTTCTTCGGGTGTAGCGGGTAGTTGCGACATGCGTAAATAGGCCAAATGCCCAGACACCAAGTGAAAGGTCGGCGTGCCAAATACGCCAAGAGCTTTGGCAGCATGATGTTCTTGGGCAATGCGCGTGCGTGCTTCTGGATTGTTGAGTTCTTTTTCAAACTCACTCAAGTTTAAGCCTGTTGTTTGTGCAACCGTCATTAAGGTTTTTAGTGTTAGAGGTAAACAGTCGCGGTGTCTCGCTCGCATAACATTGAGTCTAAAAGTATCAAAAAGTTCGCGTCCCTGTTGCCGTGCAGAACACGAGGCTAAAAAAGGTAAAAGCCCCTTGGTGCCGCTTTCGTCCAAGGGGTCAATGGTTTCGTTCCAGAGTTGCCAGCCATTTGTTTTGTTATTGTTCTGATAGAGACTAAAGTGTTTCCACTTAAAGTGTAAGCCAAGAGGTGCTGCACTATGTTCTGCTACCTCTGCACCACGCCATGCAAACGGGCAGAGATAATCAAAATAAACCGTAACGACCTCGCGGGCGTCCACCGTGGTTTGCGAAGGCTCGAGCTGCATGGGCCTATTACATCTCGTAGAGTTGGCCTGCTAGGTAATGTGTGCGACGAAAAGTCGTCACAGGATGATGGACGGTAGTCGAGAGAGTTTTTTATTTCCATCATCTATTAACCTGAGCTCGACGTTTCCAGTTAGATCAATAACAACGGCTAAATAAGACCTAAGAGGCAAGGTGCTAATGCTTCTATCTCTCGCGTTTTGCGTTTTACCTAATATTACATTGACTAGCAAATGTAGATAACTCCGAATTCAGGTTATTATCAAATTTCACTATCAGTCTCGCGTCCGCGCTTGGCTATCTTCGTTTCTTCCTTCATCACCACAAAACCGTGAATGGGGCTTAGGGAATCAAAGCTCACATAATCACCGAGGTTTACCTCGGGTGTGTTACCAAGCAAACTGACGATAAGTGGCACGCCCGCATCTACAATGGCGACGTTCTCAGTAAGCTCGAGAATCACGCCTTGCACGTGCATTTTGCTAAGGATAGGTACTGTTATCGTTTTTGTGTGTTCACTGCTGGGGGCTAAGTTTTCGGTCATGGGATTGATAAGCACGCACCCCTTGCCAGGCTTAGACTGATAGGGGGCCGTACGCTCTAAAAGATGCAGTACCCTGTGATTGGCGACGATCTCGAGCAGAGGGCTTCCCTCGGTTTTTGGTAATACCTCAACGTTTGCAGCGTAAGGCTTGTATTGCTGAATAAACCCTTCGACGGACTCTTCCATGTGGTCTATTGTAACGTCTTCGCGCCCTGAGAGCTCTAGGGCAAGGAAAATCACCTAAACGCAGCTTCCTCCCTGCCCCGATATTCTGTGTTACACTTTTCTGGTGATGTATAGGCAGCCACAGTTCGTGACAGCCCTAACCCCGTTTAGTCGTGGACTGGACGGGGTTTTTTATATCTAGGGGTATCACCCTGTTATGTGGTAACAGGATGATACCCCTAGGTTTTAGGAGGATTCATGCTCGAGAAACTCAATGACGTACAGACTAAGGATCTAAGCCTAGACGCGCTCGAGGTCGAAAAATCCAACGTGCCACAAGCCCTCCTAGATTTGCAAGCCGATAGTGAGGTTCTTCAGCGCAAACTTGCTGATCGCCGTGAAAAGCACCAAGATGTTGCCAAGCAAGTCCGAGCCAGTGAACTCGAAATGGCCGCCCTCACAGACCGCCGCAAGGCCGCTGCTGCGTCTGCGCTCGAAGCCGAGAGCAACAAAGAAGCTTCACAGTTTCAAAACCAAGAACTGCAATTTGCAACGAGACTCGAGGAACTTGAAGCCGACACCATACCCCTCATGGAGCGCATGGAAGTTTTGGGTGGTGAAGTTGCTGGTCTTGAAGCGGAGGCCAATGAACTTACGCCGAAGCTCGAGACCATGATTGCTGAGGAAAAGGCTCGAGTTGAAGGCATCATGATTGGTATGACCAATTTGCGCAGCGAGCGTGAAGCGATTGCACGCGAAGTGAATAGCTCCCTTCTTAAGCAATACGAACAGGTTCGCAAGGCGAAGCGCGGTACGGCGATTGCAAACATTGTCAATAATGAACGCTGTGGTGGCTGCAATGTAAAGTTACCTATTTACGTCTTGCAAAAAGTGAGCAAAGCTCAAGACATCGTGCGTTGTCCGAGCTGTGGCAGAATTCTTTGGTCAAAATAAAGTGTTGTAACTGTTTTCTTATGGAATGCGCTGCCTGTAGAGACAGCGCATTTTTGTTTTGCTTTCGCGTTGAGTATTACCCTTAAATGAATAGGGATCGCTTCCGGGTTGCACGAACACGTTGCTTGGTTTGAGGTTGGTACACCGCTAACTGAAATTTGCAATGACGAAGGTAAATGAAAGCCGAGTTTGATGGCTTGAATTGTGGTAGGTCTAAAAGCTTGGTTTGAAAATTGTTCCGCGCATTTCCATGGGTTGGTTAAACACGAGCAGGGCAAGCACCGTAAAGACAATAACGAAAACGAACATAAGCCACATCGCCAACACGCCACGTTTGCCAAAGTCGCGCAGACCAATTCTTACTGTTACATACATAGCCAAAAAACTGTAGAACGTGGTAATTGCCGCTGAGATAATAAAGAAGTAACTTGACGGTATCACTTGGCCAAGTCGCCAGTTGGGGTCTACGGCAAAACCTCGGTAATTGAAAAAGTGTTGAAATACAGGAATAATCGTCAGTGCACCTGTAAGTAAATGATAAATATAGTGCGAGACCCAAAAGCCCACACCAAGAATCACCACAACGTAACCCCAACGCTGAAAGGCTTGCAAGGGTTGCAGACGTGCTCCACCAACAAGGTCAGCAAGAGTGGACATCAACAGTGTGCTAAGAAAGCCACCAACTGCAAGTACGATAAAAAAGAGACTTAGTAGAAGAAGTTCACTGTTAGTGCGAAGTGTATCTGCCATAAACTGTGCAAAGGCATAATAGGGGGGTACCATCGCCACGGCATTGAGGAGCCCATAAAACGTCAGCATCACGCCCATGAGCATGAGGGCAAAGCGTCCACGCTTGAGCCACGGTGCGCGCGTCCATTCCCAACCAGGCTTGCGCACGGTCAGTGCTACATTGTCATAAGGGCAGGCTCGAACGCAGTTGAAACAAAGGGTGCAGTCCATATTGGATTGAATGGTTGGTACAAAGAGTTCTGTTTCGCACCCAGGAAAATGTCCACGACCATTCGGGTGTGTGATGTCGCTGATTAGAATAAAAGCGACTTCGTTGTGACCGTTGGTTTGTAAAGGCAAGGTAGGGAGTGGGGAGTGGGGAGTGGGGAGTGAAGTTTTCTCATCCCTCATCCCTCGTTCCTTATCACTATATCTTCCTTGCAAACACGGCTTGTGCTCGCATTGTCTGCACACGTCATGGTCAATCGCTGTAATCTGCGTGGGTGAAGCACTGGACATTACAAAATTGAAGTTACCAAGGGGACACACGTAACGACAGAAGGTGCCAGCGGGGAAGAGTGTATCCACGACGAGCGCGGCTCCAAAGTAACTAACAGCCAGCCACGCAGTAAGCCAAGGACTCGACCACAGATTAAAGTATTCGTAGCTAAAAAAGTAAAAGAGAAGGAGCGCAGTCACAAAATATTTATTGCGCAAAAACTTTGGAAAGGTGAGTTTGTTGGGGAGGAGACGCTCGAGCCTTTTCGTCGCGCCACGTGTCAGTATAAGGGGACACGCTGCACAAAATGCATTACCAAAAATCGCTAAGGCAATAGCTACAAAGCCTCGGTAGTGTAACCAAACACTCGTGGTTGCCACATTTCTTGGAGAGAGCTGATAGCCAGTAAACCCATCTACAATGACAAAGAGTGCCAGCGCGAGGAGTGGTAACTGAAAAACAAAGCGTGCATACTTCCAGCGAATAAATGCTCTTAAAAGGGGTAAACGAAAAAGGTCGAAACCTTTGGGTTGTTCTGCAATAGGTTTATAGGTGGGCAATTCTATTTTTCCTGCCTGTGTGGCCATACAAATACGCTACCGCGTTAAGCGGGTGTATGCCATAGGTCAGATGACCTTAAAAACCAGAGAAAAGAGAGAAATTATATAGGAAAGGATTTATATAGTAGGGGTGGGTCTCGTCATTTTGTCGAGAAAAAAATAGTCACATTACTACTGAGTTCAACAAAAAACGTGTGACCCACCCTTTGCAATGAATTCGTTTCAATGATGCACGCCATCATGATTCATAGGTTGTAAAGGTTCTAAGCGTTCTGCATTGCGCTCTGTGAGAAGTTCTTCCATATAGGCAATTTCACTTGACTGCAACGCAATAATGCCCTCAGCCAGTCGCTTCACGAGAGGTTGTGTTGTATTTGCAACAGATTCTGCCATCATTACGCCGCCTTCGTGGTGGCGAATCATAAGTTGCAAAAATTGCACTTCTGCTTCGGCGATAGACAACGTGCTTAAGCTTCGGACATCTTTCTGAGAAGCCATGCCCATGCTTTCACCCTGCTCTTCCATGGGAGGCTCGAGCCCTTCTTGCGGAACACGCCAGACATCGAGCCAAGCTTGCATTTGCCCAAACTGGTTTTGTTGTGTCGTGAGGATGTCGAGAGCGAGGGTGCGTAGTGCTTCATCCTCACTGCGGTCAAAAAGAATAATCGCCATTTCAACAGCTTGCGCGTGATGGGCTCTCATATCTCTAACAAAGGTGACTTCGGGACTACCTTCCTTAGGTATAGCAGGTCGCGCGAACAAAAAATAACTTTGCACACCAAGAGCTGCTAAACAAACAAGCAGAAATCCTAATAAAAGGTTGCGTTGTGAAGACAATGCCGTCATGATCTTACTCTAAGGGCGTACCTACTCCGTTCGAGCAAAGTGCGCCAGGCTCTGGCACTTGTGGGCCGTTGACATACTTTTGCAAAAACTTGGCAAGACGTGGGTCATTGGCATCTTCCAGCTCGAGCCTCGCCCCCCAAGCCACCGCAATAATAGGTGCGTCCATAGGTACGTACATGTAAGGAGCCAGGAGCGTGTACTTGCGTCCACTCACGGCTTCTTTAAGCACGTCCACTTGGTCACTAGCTAAGTCAGGTTGATAAGCAATCCAAACCGCACCATGTTCCAGCGAATGAACAGCTTTCTCAATTTCAACTTGCGTATCATAAATGCCGCAGTTCATCCAAGATGCATGGTGAACCCCGCCCATTGGCGGGTCTTGGTCGTAGGCGATGCTACCCTCTTGGTGTTGTCCGCCTTCAAAAGTAGTCGTTTCGACTCCTTCAATCACGCCAGCATTTCTCTGTAATGTCATAAGATAGAGAATACCCACAACGGCGAGAGTCACTGGCACAACGATAAACAAAGGATTCATACCTCTGGGGCGTGTTGTGTCTGGACGTGCTGTAGTTGAACGACCATTTTCTGGTGTAGTGTTTGAGGGTTTTTCACTCATGCTTAAACTCCATTAGTGTAGTTTTCTACTGTTGTAATTTGCCCTACTCCATATTAAGTTTATAAAAGGCTCACGTTTGGCAAGGGGCTGAAGCCCGTTGTTGCAGGGATAGTCCTTCTGCCTTCGCGTATTCCCATTATGAAACTACTTAGACATCAGTCACCATAGAGCCAGGAGGGTTGTTACGATGTCTTTCCACTCAGATTTAGTTTAGCCTATTTGAAGTGTTTCGGATAGTAAAGCAAAGGGTTACATCTTGAATTTGCCGTCCTCGCTGCGGTGCCAGTATCTGCCGTGGTGCTCGAGCAGCCTATCTGCCTCTTTTGGCCCCCAACTACCCGACGCATAAAAGGCAGGTTCTTGGTCTGAAGATTCCCACCACTTCAGCAAGGGTTCGACGATGCGCCACTGCGCCTCGACTTCATCAGCACGCATGAAGAGGGTTGCGTCGCCCATCATCGAGTCGAGGAGCAAGGTTTCATAAGCATCCGGTGTGGGGCGTGAGAATTCTTTGTCATAGAAAAAGTTCATACTGACGCGCTTCATTTCATCACTTTGTCCAGGCTCTTTAGCATTAAAGCGTAGGGAAATGCCTTCGTTTGGAACGAGGCGAAGAACGAGGCGGTCTGCTTTGAAATCTTTAGGGACATCAAAAGGAATGTGGGGTGGGGATTTTAGACGCAAAACAATCTCAGTAGTCTTATCGGGCATCCGTTTCCCTGAGCGCATATAAAAGGGAACACCCGACCAACGCCAATTATTGATGGTAAATTCTGCGGCGGCATAGGTGGCTTGGCGAGAAGCTGGATTCACCCCTTCTTCTTCGCGGTAACTCTTACTCGTTGCGCGCGCCACATATTGACCCATGACACTTTTGCTGGGCTCGAGACACTGCATGGCGCGAAAGACTTTGACTTTTTCGTCACGGACACTTACTGCGTCATACCTCGAGGGTGGCTCCATGGCGACGAGTGCGAGCAGTTGCAACAGGTGATTTTGAAAGACATCCCGAATCACGCCGGCTTCTTCATAAAAACCGCCGCGCCCCTCGACACCCATCGGCTCTGCCATCGTAATTTGCACGTGGTCAATATAGCGATTACTCCAAATAGGTTCAAAGAGTGTGTTGGCAAAGCGCAACACCGATAAATTTTGCGCGGTTTCTTTTGCAAGATAGTGATCAATGCGGTAGACCTGGTCTTCGGAAAAATGCTCGAGCACGACTTCGTTCAAATGTTGTGCGCTCTCTAAATCATCGCCAAAAGGTTTTTCAACAATAAGTCTTGTCCAGCCTTCGCTGTGGCTGAGTCCCACGTCTGCTAAACATTTCACGATACCTTCATAGGCATTGGGTGGTGTCGAGGTGTAAAAAGCGTGATTCTCGAGCTTTAGTTCATCCAGTTTTTCTTTGAGAGCTGCAAACCCTACTTTGTCATCATAGCCGCCGCGCACATAGTGAATGCGAGGCTCGAGCCCCGCCCACTGTGCCTCATCAAAATCCTTGACATATTTTTTCATGGACTCTTTGAGTTTTTGACGCAGTGAGTCGTCACCGTAATCACTTCGTGCATAACCTACAATATGACTTTCCGGGTGTAGAGCGTCTTCACGGTGTAGGGCAAAGAGTGCGGGCATGAGCTTACGAGCGGCTAAATCACCGCTAATTCCAAAAATGACAAAGGCACAACGGGGGGCTTGGTCCATAACCACATAGTTATAACATGTGAGATGTTAGGGAAATGCAATACAAAAGTTATAAAGTAAAAGATTGAAATTAAAAACCTTTCCCCCTCACCCTCCACTTTTTACCTATTTTTCTCCAACTTTCGTAGCTTCATCCCGAACCTAAGTTTGTTTAAGATACCGTTATGAACTCTTTCTTCCATATTGCGCTCGAGTACCTGGGCTACACCTTATCTCTGCCCGAGCGTGCAGTGCGCTCGCTAGCGGCATTGGTTGGGGGTTCTACAGAATTGCTCGTTAAGTCGCTTCTGCCCGAATCTTTGCGTGGCACGACGACTTACCGTGTCACGGTTGGCTTATTTCAAAAGTTTTTAGTCGAGCGCATGGCGGGGATGGAAGAGAAAGATGCGACCACAGCCACAGGTCAACTGAAAGATAAATTTGTACAGCGAAAATTAGTGGGGAACGTGCTCGAGGCCGCAGGTTTACTTACCATGCGTTTTTCGCCGCTCTGGGTGCTGGCAATAGCAGGTGATGCGGCGAGTGGCAGCAAAACCTTTCTCGAGCGGTTAGTAAAACACCTTAAAGCTAATGGTGTGATTCCCGAAAATGCTCAACCCAAAGAACTCGTGGACGTTTTAGAAGCTGTGCAGAATGCAACAGAGAAAAGTGCGACGGCACTTGACCAGCCACCCCTTTCGCGAGATGAACTTGCGCAACTTGCTGATGAAATGAAAGAAAGTTACAGCAAAATCTTGACGACCTCGGCTGATTTAATTCCTGACCTTACCAAAGTCTGGGCTGACATGGAAGAAGTCTCGAAGAAAGAAAAAGTTTCACTCGAGACCCTCATGGGTATGATGGTGTTTGAGGCAGCATCCTTTGTTGGAAAAGGTGTTAGCACGGTTACGGCAGTAGGGAAGACAGGGGTCGAGCTGTTTGACGAAACGATTGTGCAGAGCTACAAAAAGACGTTAGGGCGTGTGAGTGTTGAAGGTGTAGACGGTTATTTAGCTAATCATTTTCAACCTTTTGTAGAAGCTGCCAAAGGACATTTTGATATAGAGAAAAAGACGTGGCTCGAGCTTAAATTAACTGGAAGTACTTGAGTATTTACAGAAGGCTCCGCCAGTGACGCTTCTCAATTTTTCTAACCTTTTGAACATGGATGAGTTGCTCGAGAAACTACCTTAACTAAATGGCAAGCGCACTGCAAAGCGTGTATAACCAGGCTTTGAATTCACTTGAATGGTTCCCTTGTGCCGCTCCCTTACAATGCGGTTAACAATATCGAGACCCATCCCCGTGCCTTCACCAACAGGCTTCGTTGTAAAAAATGGCTCAAAGATTCTGCTCTGAATATCATCGGGAATACCTGCGCCATTATCGGTGATGTTAATACACACTGTTTTGGCAGGCTCATCCACACCGGTTTGAATGCTCAGCGTGCCTCCTGGAGCAAGTGCGTCAATAGCGTTACCGATTAAATTTGTCCAGACTTGATTAAGTTCACTGCCGTAGCCTTGAATCACAGGCAAATCATCATAGTGTTTCACGACCTCGATACGTTTATCGCTGAGCTTGAAGCGCATAATGAGCAAGGTGTTGTTAATGTCGTCATGAATATGGACGCTCCCTTTACCAGCACCTTGATCCATATAGGAATAGGCTTTCATCGCTTGCACAAGTTCGGAAATCCGCGCAGTGCTTTGTGTGAGTTCAAGCGCAAGAGAGCGCATCCGTGCGTCATTGGAAAGCCACATCAGAAAATCTGCCACGCGCTCGGGAATGAGGGTCTTGCTAAAGTCCTCAAGCAACGCTTTTGTATACCCTGTTGCAACGAGAATCGCCGCAGCGTTCCAGGGCTCGTTTAGGTTGTACTGCGTTATCCAGTCACTAAGTTCATCTTCCAGATCTGTTCTGGTGAGACTGTCAAGCTCGAGTCCTGGCTTCATCGCATCATAAATGGGTTGAAAGGGATCACCCCTTTCAGGTAGTTGAGTGAAAAACGCAACCTTTAAGAGGCGCGAGGCATGTTCGTCAAAAATTTGTAAAGTTTGCTCTAAGGTGTCAGCAGCACGTTTGGCAGCACTGGCGGGGTTATTGAGTTCGTGCGCGAGTCCCGCGGCGAGCCTGCCAAGTGAGCTGAGGCGTTCGCGTTGTTCACTCACGCGCGTGTAATCGCGGGTGCGGTCAACCATTTCATTGACTAAGCGTTGCAAAATTGTCGGCGCGTGTTGTTGTAACTCGGTAAAGTGTTTGGTTTCGAGCATGGCAAGTTGTACCTCTGTTAGTGTATACACCGTTGCACCATTAACGCGCATTCTCGAGAAGGGTAACTGCCCGCCGATTTCGCCAGGCTCAGACAAGAACGTGGCAACTTCTTTGCCACCTTCGTAGCGGATATACTCGAGGTCGCCCGAGAACAAGATAAACATGCCCTGTGCTTCGTCACCTTGCTCAAAAACCGTGTCGCCCTTCGCAAAGGTTTGTAGCTCGAGCCGCTGTGCTAACCACTCGAGTTCGGCTTTGGGAACATCTGTAAAGCTCGAGATGTTTTGGAGGTCATGTTGATTCACCATAGTTAGGCTTTATCGTACCTGGCTACGTGATGAGGAACGTCATTCAACATAACGAACTCGAACCATCCTATTCCCATTACGTTGCACGTCTACCTCGTGTTTCAGTACCCTATTTTAGGTAGCCTGCTCCTTTGTACCAACTCACTGCATCGCGCATTGTGTCCTCGAGCGGTCTAAAGGTTGCGCCTAAGTCTTGCTGTGCTTTGGCTGTGCTATAACGGGTTTTA
>JBOFGY010000285.1:0-3103 GCA_051649365.1 Trueperaceae bacterium | reverse complement strand
GTGGTAACCCTTTGCTCCAAGGCACACTGTAAGGTTGGTCGTAAGGTCCAAGGGCCTCGGCTGAAGGCGCACTCACCCCAAAGGATACGTTATCGAACCAACCATGATAATGCCCCTCAAAACGGACAAACTTGCTTTTTCCCGTGACGGCCCGCGCCGTGCGCAAAGCTGCATGCACAGCTTCTGAGCCGTCCAAACTAAACCGCATCAGCTCTACTGAAGGAACGAGTCGCCTAATGGTTTCTGCAACCTCGAGTTCTTGCAGGTATTGCCCTGCAAAGAGTTGTCCGTTGCGACTTGCCTCCTCAACAGCCACCAAAACCTCTGGATGACTGTGTCCTAAAATGAGAGGTCCCTGACTCAAGGTAAAGTCTAAAAATTCGTTGCCGTCTACATCCGTAATACGACTGCCTGAGGCATGGGCATAAAACATCGGATGCGGCGCATTAAACTTGCGAAACTCGCTCGAGACCCCACCCGCCAGCACCTTGCAAGCGCGTTCATAAAGCTGTTTCGATTGACTGTAATTTTTCAAGACCCACCTGCACATGGTATAAGGACAGTACTGAGAATGAGAAGATTACCGAGAGACTCAAGTTTCTTATGAAATAGTTTAAGGCATTCTTTTGCCATTCCCTGATAGTTTACATTAAATTTTGTATCACTGCAAGATACTCGAGGTTCTTGACAGGACACAAAAACTTTCAGTATTGTAGGGGTCAGTCTGTCATCAAAAGAACGGCAAATCTTCAGGTCGTTCTCCTAATAGCTTTAGGGAGGTACATGTGCAAAGGTTCATTCCATTATTGTTGGTTGCCCTCTTACTTAGGGAGGGTCTTGCTCAAGAGCCCAAACCTGGTGGTGTCTACCGCATGTTAAGTGCCTATGACATGTCCACGCTCGACCCCGCACAAGTTCAAGTTTTTGAAGGTTGGTGGAGTTCTGCGCTCGTCTTGTTCCAACATCTTTATCAAACAGATACCGAAGGTAAGCTCTTCCCCGAAGTTGCCGCTGACTTTCCTACCGTTAGTGAGGACGGACTCACTTACAATATTCCGATTCGCCAAGGCATGAAGTTCTCGAATGGACGCGACATTACAGCAGAAGACGTGGCTTTCAGCCTCGAGCGCATCCTCTCACCAGACACCACGAGCTTTGCCTCAAACACCTTTTTTATCATTGAAGGCGGCGAAGATTTCTTTAGTGGCAAAGCCGACGCGATTAGTGGGCTTAACGTCATTGATGATTACACGCTCAAGATCAAACTTAAACAGGTGAGCTATACTTTCCCCAATTTACTCTCTATTAGTGCCACGGCCATCGTTCCGAAACAAGAAGTGCTCGATGCGGGGGATCAGTGGGGAACGAGCGTGCTTATTGGCAGCGGCCCCTTTATGCTCAAAGAGTTTTTACCCGGCGACAAAATTGTTTACGAGCGCAACCCTAACTACTACAAAGAAGGTCAACCTTACTTGGACGGCATTGAAATTATTCTTAACGTGCCACAGTCGGTAGCTCCTTTGCGTGTTGAAAACGGCGAAGCCGAGTTTGCACCCGCCGATACCTTACCTGGGCCATTCCTCGCCCAACTGCAAACCGACCCCAAATATACTGAAACCATGCGCGTAGGTAAAAGCGGTATTATTACGCGCCTTACCTTCAATGCTATTTCAGAGCCCTTTCAAGATGTCAAGGTCAGACAAGCTGTCGCCCACGCCATTGATCGCGAAACGCTGGCCAAGCGCAGCGGACGCGGCCTACCCTATGAAAGTTTTTATCCAGAACCTTTCCCACAATATGACGTCGCCTTCAAATCGAATTATCAATATGATTTAGAAGCCGCCAAAGCCCTCATGGAAGAGGCTGGCTATGGCCCTAACAACCGACTCACGGGGTACAACATCTTTGCTGGGCAAGGTCAAGAGCTTGGCGAAATTATGCAAGCAGACTTGGCAGAAATTTATATTGACGCTGAAGTCTTAACCGGCAACTTTTCTGACTATCAAGAGCAGTGGTGGGCTGGTGAAATCTTTATGACGCACTTCGGTTGGGGTGGAACGTTCTTCGATGCCAGTGAGGCCGCACGTACCTTTAGGTGTCCTAGCGAAGCACAAATTGCTAATGCTAAAGACCCTAGAGGACCCAAAACACGCTGGTGTGACCCTGCCTTCGATGAAGCCTTTAACAAAGCCGAAACTTTGCCTCTCGATAATCCAGAACGCGACCAAATTTACGCAGATTTGCAAAATAAGATTATCAACGAAGACGTTTGGGTCATTATTCCTTACGCCTCGCAAGCTCTTGCCCTGAGCCAAGCAAATATTGTCGGTGACGATTTACACCCGCTTTACACCTTGCCCACGCTCGAGGATGCCTGGTTCAATAACTAATACTTTGACGTAGCTAACCTTGATACAGCAAACAATTCCTTAGGAGGAAGAGATAGAACGCAATGGGAAGAAGGCAAAGGCTAAAGTACAACAACTTACTTGGCTTTTGCCTTTACTTTCTAAGGGTAAACTAGACATGTTACAAAGTTCTCGAGGAAGAACGAGAGAATACAAGATTTCAAATTTTGCAAGCTGTATATATGTTTTTGGGACAAAACTTTAGTTCCACTAGGAAAATCTATGGCAAGTCAAACCGTCACCACCCCCAGAACCGACGCAAAGTCAGTCAAGCCGCTATCGTGGGGTCGTGAAGTGACGACACGCTTTTTAAAGCAACCCATTGCAGTTAGTGCAGGAGTCGTATTGCTGCTTATCGTCTTAGTGGGTATCTTTGCCCCCTACATCGCACCCTACGACCCCGAGAAGCAGTTCCGTAAAGACGGACTTAGCGATATTGGTTTGCCCTTGCCACCCAATTCAAAATTTTTACTTGGCACCGACGGGGTTGGACGCGATTTACTGAGTCGCACCATTTATGGGGCACGCGTCTCACTTTCGATTGGTTTAGCGGCTACGTTGCTCATGAATACAGTTGCGCTGCTGGTAGGTGGCACTGCCGGCTTTATGGGTGGGCGCACCGATGCCATCATTATGCGCTTTGTAGATATGATGATGAGCGTTCCAACCTTTTTTATTACGCTACTTTTTATCGT
>JBOFGY010000284.1:0-2694 GCA_051649365.1 Trueperaceae bacterium | reverse complement strand
AGCGTGACTTGTGTACTGATTTAACTCACATTACCGTGATACTTTTATTAAAGTGTGGCTCGAGCATCGTCTAAAACAGCTCAATAATTCCGTAGAACCGCTCGTTTTCGCCTCTAGCGACGAGTGGGGCGTACCTTATCTTATTCAAGGGTTGGCGAGCAAAGAAAAACCTTTGGTTTGGCTCAAGCTCGATGCCAGCCACGCCGATGACCCGATTGCCCAAGGCAACAAACTCTCCGATGCTTTTACCAAGGCTCTCGATACGCCGCTGTTTGGCTACGGGATGCACTACAACTACGCAGTTGCCTTCATCAAAAATCATTTGTCGCTGCTTGGACCTTTTACCTTTGCGCTGTCTGGTGCTGAGCACAGCCCAGGTTTAGTCAAGGAACTCTTGACGCTGCATTATGGGGGCAGTACCGTTTTAATCCATTTTGAAACACCAGGGCCAACCTTCAAAATGCCCAAGCATACCAAACCCTTGACTCGAGACTTCCTAGTTGTCACACCCGCAGAAGCCCTAAAACTCGCCGAAGGTTTTTATGCTGAAGAACAAATTGCAGAATTTTTACAAATTTCTGAAGGTGCTTACGAACGCTTCACTGTCTTGTTGGCCCAGCAGCGGTCTTTGCCCGTGGCCCTCCGCCCTACACCCGAGGGGTTTATTACCCCACCCTATACTGAGGGTTTAACAGTAGACCCGCAGGTGTTGCTCGAAGCTCTTATCAAGCGCGAACGCTGGATGGAAGCGTTTGAAATTGCGGTACGCTATGCGCCGTTGCGGGTGCCAGAGGTGATGGAGGAAGCGGGGCATCTTTATCATGAGCGGGGGTTGCATAAGCGGTTGTGGCAGTTGTTGGAGCAGTTGCCGGAGGGGATAAAAAAAGCAGAGGAAAGTGTTTTGTTTTGTCGGTTGCAAGCGGGGTTTAGGATTAACCTTGCAGAGAGTGTGAAGGGGGATGTGGAGGCATATTTGGCAAGGTACGAGGCACCTCGGCTGCGAGCATTACATGCAGGTGCTTTTTTTTCTTTTGAGACAAGTTTGATAAATGCTAAGAGAGCCTACGACCGATTAAAAGATCCTCTGACTACTTCTTTCTATGGTCATCTGTTACGTATAACGAGGGGAGATACACTTAAGGGTATAAATGTTTTGCAAGATTCTGTTGAATTAGCTAAGCAAAAGGGGCGAGGTTATGAAATAATAGTAAACACACAGCGATTTGCTGGTGCCTTAAGCGAAGTTGGGAAATACAAGGAAGCTTATTATCATACAAAGCTCGCTCTTGAATCTTTTTACGAACGAGATTTAGGAGATTGGCAGCGTTATCTGGAACTTCTGAATAGCTTGTGCTCTTTTCAACTTTTGGCTGATTCTGAGAAAGGCGTTCTAGAAAAAATCAAAGAAAATGAAGCTGCTCTGGCGGAGGTTAATCTTCCATTGGCTATGAAATATCAATCCACCATAGCGGATTGTTATGTAGTTACAGGGCAACCAGCAAAAGCTATTCGCTATTATAAAAGCAGTCTAAAAAACTCTAATTCTATTTCAGCTCCGTATTTCACTTTAGAGTTAGTAAAAGCTTTATTATCAAGTCAAAAAATTGCAGAGGCTTTAACTTTAGCTGAAGAGATATATTCGCTCTCAGGTCAAACTGATAATCTTACAAAATATGTTTCTATGTTAGGTTACGGAATGGTATTGGCACTCAAAGAACCAAAAAAATCTCTCGAGTATCTAGAGCCGTGCTTTGAATTCTTTTTTTCGATTCCTTCAGCCCTTTACTGTGCTAGTGCAAGCCTCTTCTTAGCTCGAGCTTACTTGACACTTGGTGGATATTATAAAGCTCGAGATGTTCTTGAAAAAGCTAGACCTTATCTGGCTGAACTTTCTCAAACAGGGCTTCTTCTACTCTCGGGTAGCTCGGAAATATTTGAAGATGTTTGGGCAATGATACAACCCTCTTCAGTTCCACTCTATTTGAAATGTTTGGGTGAGCCTGAAGTGCATATAGAGGCAAAAGAGTTATCTATGCCTCTTAGATGGTACGAGATACTATCTCTACTAGCAAGTCATCCCAGCGGTTTGAGAAGTGAACAACTTTTAGCTATGCTTTATGGCGATGGTGGTAACTTAGCGACCCTGAAAGCCACACTTTCAAAAATGCGTCAATATATTCCTTTAAGCTCTCGAGTCTATAAAATAGCCATGAAGTATAAAGCCGACTTTTTAGAAGTAGAAGAGTATCTAAATAATGGTGAAATTGATAAGGCATTGAAGCTTTATCAAGGCCCACTTCTACCAAAGTCCAGTGTACCTAATCTTACTGAAATGAGAGAAATATTAGACGAAAAGGTACGCCAAGCTGTTCTACATTCAAACGACCATAAGCTGTTTGAACAATATGCTCATATTAGTCAAGATGATCATGAGGTTTTGAGGAGATGGTTCCAAGTTATTCCTCAGAACCATCCCAAGCGTGTTTTTATCAAAGCTAAAATAAGACAAGCTATCGAATAAGCCCATTCAAAGGGTACTGCTACGAAAAACACTTCCAAAGATTCTTAGAGCCTAGCATCCTGCCGTAACTTGCGCCAGGGGGTGAGGTAGTCAATGGCAGAATGGATGCGTTCACGGTTGTACCAAGTGTCAAATTGCTGGGTTAAAGGTTCAAGTTGGTCAAAGCTGTCCCA
>JBOFGY010000283.1:0-22810 GCA_051649365.1 Trueperaceae bacterium | reverse complement strand
CAGGCAACATCCCTGAGGAGATGATTCAAGCGTACTTAGAGCATCACCGTCCCCCCTCGAACAATGACATGGACACATTCATTGTGGAGGAGTAAGCGAGGCTTGAGCCCATCTCCTAACCTAGGGACTTTCAGTCCATAGAATTTTAGTTTTACAATTTTATTTCCACGAACGCGCCTGTGCGATAGAACCTCCAGACAACTTGCCAGGATTGAGCAAATCATTCGGATTATATTTTGCTTTGGCAGCCAGCACAGGTTCACCACCCCAACGCGGGTCAGCGTCCAAATAGTAACTATGTGGGTCGGCAACTTGCACACCAAGGGCTTCCCGTTTTTCAATCGCGTCGTAAATACTTTTTTCGTCTTGTAGATAAATTAAATCTAGCGCAGCAAGTGCTAGCATGCCATTTTGTCTTAAATATTCAAAATGAAACGCAACTTTATCACCGTGATAATCACGAAGTTGTTTTGCTTGTTCTAACGCTTTGTTAGGTTCTGTTTCAAAGTGAGATTGCAAATACGTCCACTTTTCATCGTTCTTCATCGCCCAAAGCGTCGTGTGGTTCCAAGAAAAATCAGAAAGATTAAAGCTACTTTTGTGATATTTGTTCGCCTCAACCTGATAATCGAGCGTGCCACCAAAGACTTTTGCTTTTTCTGCAACGGTATTTGTTTGACGCTTGCCAAGCTCGAGCAACACCTGTGCCCGATTTTCTTTTACAACATTTGCATTCACAAGTGGTTTAAAGAAAGTTGGGATTGGCCACGCGTTGACACACATTAAGCGTTTATCAACGGTGTCGTCTTTAGCAATACCATAACTAAAATGCAGCGCGTTCTCGAGCGTTGGAAAAGACAGCACACTTTCTTCCCAATTAACAGCAGGAGCTAGATTAACCTCGAGTTCCGTGATAATACCAGACGTACCATAAGCATGAATAAAACCAAATAAATCATTTCCTAAAAGTTTATGTGTGGTTGCTTCTGGAGTCATTTCCATCACCGTGACAGAAGTCAAAAACCCATCCCACAACACACCATGCCGAATCGAGCCAATGCCCCCAAAGCCACCACCAACAAAACCGCCAATCGTTGCAGTTGCCCAGGTGCTTGGATAGCAGCGCAACTCCCAGCCTGCTTCCCTACCTTGACGCTCGAGCATTCCCATCCGCACGCCAGCTTGAACATGCGCCACACCTGTTTCTTTGTCGAGCGAAAGAATTTTATTCATGCGGTGCAGTGAGAGGACAATGCCACCATGAAGTGGCACAGCCTGCCCATAATTCCCTGTGCCTGCACCACGCGGTGTAATCGGGATGTTGTGCTTGCAAGCGTACTTCACGATTTCGCGTAATTCGTCTGTACTTTGCGGAGCCACAATGACATCGGCAAGTTTGGACTCGAGCTTTTCTTTGAGCACGGGCGAATAATGATAGTAATCTTTTGAAAATACACGAATCGTTTTCGCGTCATTGTGAACGCCTTGTTTACCGACGATAGCGAGTAAATCGTTGGCCAGGTTTGAGATGACTGAGTTTTGTGTCACGGTAAACCTCTCTGAGATGGTTAAAGGTTCAAGGTTGAAAGTAGGAAGGTTCAAAGACTTTAACCTTTAACTTTTAACCTTCCTAACCTTTAACCTAAATCACGTCCACGTTTCCGAAATCTCCTGTCTGTACACGAGCTTCCCTGCCTTGTACACCCGCAGTCTTGGAGCCATCATAGCAAGGGTGGTATCTAAGTCATATGCGTCCAAAATTACCATGTCTGCTTGACAACCGACTTCTAAACCGTAGTTTTGCAAACCTAAAATTTTAGCGGGTTCAGTGGTGATTAGCTCCATTGCAACTTTTCTCTCCTCGGGACTAACAAGATGTGCAGCGTGAATGGCTAGGTTAGCTTGCCACAATAAATCATAATTGCCCATGGGTTGAAATAAATCGCGCACGTTGTCTGAGCCTACTGCAACGGGTACATTCTTTGCTAGCAACTTTTTAATCGGCACGAGTCCACGCATCATGGGTTCGGTGTGACCTTGCAGCATGAGGTTTACCGCAGGCAAGCTGATGATGCTGATGCAGGCATCAGCAACTTGCTCAATGACTTTTTCCTGAATGTCTTTTGGTTGTACAGAGAGTGAGCAGCAATGGTCAGCCGTGACTCTGCCCTGAAGCCCATGAGCAATGGTCATGTTTGCAAGTTCATCTAAATCGAGTACAGCAGGGTTTTCGTCTTCGTCCATGTGTAAATCAACGTGTTTGTTAAAACGCTCTGCTAACCCCAACGCACTTTTCATACATGCAATTGGATCAGGTGTGATGTGCGGACAACCGCCAACAACGTCAATGCCGTTTTGTAGTGCTTCAGCCATGAGTGCGTCACCGTCAGAAGTGCCTGGCATTCCCAAGGCGACGAGCTCGAGAAAAATCTTATCTCTAAAGTCTTGCCTTAACTCCTGCATGACTTCTAAAACATCTAAACCCTTTGCAGAGTCCATATCAATGTGCGAGCGCAAGTAGGTCGTGCCTTTGGCAATGGCTTGATTGAGTGCGTGAGTTGCACGTTTCTTAAAATCTTCTTTGCTCCGTGTCATTTTAGCTGGATACCAAGATTCGATAGCCTCGAGCAATGTTCCTGAATAGTTTTGCAAGCCACCATCAGTGAGAGACATCGTTTTATCTAGATGGCAATGCGATTCTACAAAGCCAGGTAACAGCACCCGTCCACCAAAATCATCATTATCTGTAGGGACGTGTGGCCGTGTACCCTTTTGAGGTTCGATGGAAACGATAATGCTGTTTTTTACAACAACATCAACACTGTCACCCTCACCCCAAAGCCGCACGTTTTTCAATATCGCATTATTGGTCATACAATAATCTTTCCAGTTGCCAGGAGCGTCGTTCATGGTTGAATGCATTAGGGTGCACGCCAAACGCTTCGCTCAAACTTCGTACAGCACCCCTACGAAAGTCATAATAAACGAATGGCCAATAGCGACACGACAAATACTACGAACAAATCACGGTGAACCGTTGCAACAGCAGGTTCAGTATTAAAGACCAAAAAAAATTGATTCACCAAAATAAACGCACCCCACAGCGCAATACAAAGAATCAGTGACGTCGTGGCCGTATCAATATTTCTAGTAAAAAACGCACTCCACAACAAGACACTTGCTACTGCCTCCCAAACGATTACGCCTGCAAACATGACCGCGTTTATCCAAATCGGCGTTTTATATACATCTGTTATACGCAGCATGAGTGTCCAGTTCGCGGAGGCTTTGACAGAGCTGGGCAGTAGCTTTGCAGCCTTAAGTGCTTCAATGATATTCATGACAGTAACCATCGAAAGCCAAATCGCCCAGAGAAGGAGAATGCCCTGTTTGAGAGTAAAGACGCTCAGTGAAAACATAGAGTCGTGAAAAGTAGGAAGATTGAAGGTTAAAGATTATAAGGTTGAAAGTTAGAGCCTTCTTACCTTTAATCTTTAACCTTCCTAACTGATTTTATGGTGTAGGAACGAACGAAGCGTTGAAGACTTGTGTTACATCTATGTCGGTAGCTGCTTTAAGTACGCCGACTTCTTTGAGTTGGTCATAGACGGTTTGCCAACGCTCCTCAGTCATTGCGCCAATACCAAGCGTGGTTGCATCACCAGTGTCAATGAGAGCTTTGATGGCTTCTGCACCCCAGAGAACAACGTCTTCGGTGTTTTCAGAGTTAGCAGCCTCGAGTGCAGGTGCATACTTAGCAGGGTCAGCAAAGAACGCTTTGTAACCTTCTTGTGAGGCTTCGACGAATGCTTTTACAGCGTCAGGGTTGCTAGCTAAAAATTCCTCGGTTGTTACGATGATATCACCGTAAGGGTTGTAGCCTGAGTCTAAAACCATTAGGGAACCATTAGCAAGACCCTCTTTATCAGCACTGTAAGGTTCTGCGGTAATGTAAATTTGTGTGATCGCCATTGGGTCACGCGCCCAATCAGCCAAGCCACCACTGTAATTTACAACTTGTACCTTACCTTCAAGATTATATTTTTTCTGAATAAAGTCCCAATAGGGTGCGCCAGGTGAGATAGCAACTGAGCGACCTTCCAAGTCCTCAAAAGAGTCAATGGGATTTTCAGCATGGTACATCAAAGCTTGCGGATTATCTTGGAAAGCACCAAAAATGGCCACTAGTGGAATGCCTTGTTCACGTGCTAATAAAAGTTCAGTTGCGCCGAGCATGGCAAATTGTGCTCTACCTGTTGCTAAAAGCGTTGCACCAATCGTGTCTGGTCCGCCTGGTTGAATTTCTACTTCAATACCCTTCGCGGTATAAAGTCCGTCTTGTGCAGCGGCATAGTAACCTGCGTGACCTGTTTCTGGAAACCAGTTCAGCACCAATGTTGCTTTCTCTTGTGCAAACGCCGTTGTTGCTAAAAGTGCCGCCAAAATAAAGAGTTTCTTCATGAACTTCCTCCTCAGATTTCGTCATCGGAACTATTTCCGTAGTGACCTAAAATAATTTAAGATTGAAGGTTAAAGATTGAAAATTAAACAAATAAATTTTGAATCTTTAACTTTCAATTTGAATCACTATTCTGCTCTTGCTGATTCGTGCCAGTTTTTCAAAAATAGATTACTGAGCCAGCTCACTACACCAAAAAAGAGAATACCCAAGATGGCTGCACAGATGACGGTGGCAAAGAGACTCGACATTTGTAGTTTTCTCGAGAGTTCCACAACTAAAAATCCTAAGCCACCTCTCGTTCCTGCCATGCCTGCCATATACTCACCAACAATTGCGCCAATCACAGACGAACCGGCAGCAATCCTTAAACCTGTAAAGAAATAGGGGAGAGCTGCAGGTAAGCGAAGCTTCAAAACTGTTTGCCAAGGTTTGGCATCATAAAGTTGGAAGAGTTGCTTAAGCCCTGCATCCGTCGAGCGCAAACCAACCACGGTGTTAGCAATAATGGGGAAAATGGAAATAATCACAGCGATGGCAACAATGGCAGGCATTCCAATACCAAACCAAATAATAATAATAGGTGCAACCGCGACAACGGGAACAGCTTGGAGAATCACGGTGTATGGAAAAAAGCCTTTGTACAAAAATGGCACGCTAACAAGTAAAAGTGCAACGAGTGCGCCGATGACAGATGAAGCGAGAAACGCATAGGCAGCACCTTGAAAGGTGATCCAGCTTGCACTGAGAAGTCTTGAACCACGCTCTTGAAAAGCTTCAATCACATTCATCGGACTAGGAACAATGAAGGGTTGGGGCTTGAAAATAATCACGCCAAGCTGCCACAAGGCAATGAGAACAACAAAGGCAATGGTAGGGGCAATGAGATTGCTGAGCCAGGAAGCCCTGGGCACACTCACGCTCTGACTTGACGTGACTTGTTGCGTTAATGATTTCCCTGTCATTTTCTAACCTCTGTCATTTTCCAACCTCTGTCATTTTCCAACCTCTGTCATTTTCCAACCTTTGTCATTTTCCAACCTTTGTCATTTTCTAACCTCCGTTATGCAGCTATTGCCCTTTTGCCTTCCAGCTCGGATAAAACTTCGTAGACAAGTTTGCTGTACTCCTGCGTACCGCGAAAACCAGTATCACGTGGATAAGATTTTTCTACGTTGACCAAAGAAGCCATACGCCCAGGATATGGGGTCATGACGGCGATGCGTTCTGAAAGATAAACAGCTTCAAAGACGTTATGTGTTACGAAGACAATCGTCGCAGCTGTGCTGCTGCGGATGGTGAGGAGTTCATCATTAAGTCTTTGGCGTGTGAGCTCATCGAGTGCGCCAAAAGGTTCATCCATCAGTAAAAGCTGCGGTTTTGTGACGAGCGCGCGCGCAATCGAAACGCGCATTTTCATCCCGCCTGAAAGTTCGCGTGGGTAGGCAGCTTCACGTGCAGAAAGTCCGACGAGGCTCAGGATTTCTCTAGCACGCTCGAGCCTTTCACCTTTCGCCACCCCTTTTAGCTCGAGCGGCAGCGCAACATTATGTAAAACAGTTCTCCAGGGCAACAGTGTGGGCTCCTGAAAGACAAAAGCCATTTCGTCACGGTTGCCTTGTCCTGGTACTTTGCCCTCGACGATGGCTGTACCTAACGTGATGGTCTCGAGACCGGCCAAAATTCTCAGTAGGGTAGATTTGCCGCAACCTGAAGGACCAACGAGCGAGACGAACTCCCCTTCTTTTACCGTAAGATTGATATCCTCCAGCGCAACGGTGCCGTCTGGAAATTGTTTGTATAAATTCTGGACTTCAATTAAAGAATCCGCCACGTTCCCAGCTCCCAGAAGTGCTCTCAGACCTTCATGATGAATTACGGTTCTTCGGTTTAAGTTATTCGTTGTTCACTGATTACGCCAATGAAGAACGAATAACATCTTGATTAGGACAAATCCTCTGCTTAGTGTAGGTTACGTTCAGCGGTTTGCGTTGAACTTTTGTCATTTGGGGCGCACCAAGCTCGGGCTGGTAGCAGTTCCAAATGTTCACATAAGAGTATAGAGAAATAGTTGAACTGTCAATACTCAAAATTACGATTAAGAAAGGTATCAGGTTTTAGCGCTTGGGTTTTGGCAGGAACCTAAAGACTAGGACTTTCTTGTTCATTAACGCTTTTCGAGTTCTTTGTTGACCTCAATAAAAAGTTTCTCGAACTTCTCGAGCAGGTCGTTAGGAAGCTGAAATAAAAGTTCCCGCGTAGCTTCATCATAGCTGGCGTTAAGCGAGTCAATAAATTTTTGTCCATCTTTAGCGAGGCGAACGTGCTTTTGGCGACGGTTGTTGGGGTTTTCCTCTCGGACAACGAGATTACGCTTCACGAGCCGTTCGACAAGTTGACTCGCAGCAGCTAGAGACAGCTTCGTGTGTTCGGCAATATCGGAAACGCTGAGGTCAGGGTTTTCTTTAATTTCTAGAAGGGCATTGAGTTCAGAGAGTGATAGGTCAGAATTTTGGGCTTCCATTGTAAAATCCAGCGTGACGTGTTGAAGGAGACGATCCTCAAAGAGCCCATAGGCTTTAACGGCTTTCTCGAGTTTGCTAGCCATAATCGTAGTTTAAGAGATATGCGAACTGCGAGCAATATGCGATGCTACGTTAGGAAAAATACTTTTGTATAAAAAACTATATTGTATATCAAAGTATTGTGTTAGACTTTTACTTATGTGGAAGCAGGGCGGTGTTGGTTTTATCCTTGTCATGGTCTTCGTGGACTCGATGGGCTTAGGACTCGTGATACCGCTCGAGCCGCAAATCGTGGGGCTGTTTACAGATTCACCAAGTCAGACCGCGCTGTACATGGGGTTACTCGTTACCCTAGGTGGGCTGCTTCAGTTTATTTTTGCGCCGATTATCGGCAGCCTTTCAGACCGTTTTGGTCGTCGCCCTGTTATTATTTCTTCACTTTTAGGCTCACTCTGTGACTTTTTGCTTTTTGCTTTTGCACCAAGTTTATGGTGGCTTGTCATCGGGCGTATTATTGGAGGTATCACCAATGCCTGGCTGCCCACGCTGAATGCTTATATTGCCGATGTAAGTGATGGTGAAAATCTAACGCGCAACTATGGACTGCTAGGTGTCGTTTTTGGCGTTGGCTTTATCGTCGGCCCTGCTTTAGGTGGGTTGCTAGGCTCGTTAGGAATTCGCATTCCTTATGTGATTGTGGCAGGTTTGACGCTTATCAATTTGCTTTATGCAATCTTCTTACTACCTGAGTCTTTGCCTAAAGAAAAAAGGAAAGTAGAAGGCTGGAAGCTCGAGAATCCCATCACTGCTTACGCTGCACTGCAACGCCATCCGCTCATTATTAATTTGGCGAGTGTTTTATTTTTGATGGCTCTTACAGATCAAATACTTTATGTCACGTGGTCGCTTTACACGCAAACGCGCTTCTCCTGGAACACCGCAGAATCTGGGCTTTCACTTACGGTATTTGGCTTAGCAGGTGCGATTGTGGAAGGCTTACTCGTTGCTTGGATTGTGAAACGGTTGGGCAGACAGCGCAGCATTGCGTCAGGGCTTGTTTGTATTGCACTTTCGTATTTGCTGTTTGGGTTAGCAACACAAGGCTGGATGATTTACGCAGTGATTCCGTTTTTTGCGTTTGGCAGTGTGTATGGCTCTGCGATTCAAGGGCTCATTGGCTCGAGCATTCCCAACAACGAGCAAGGCACGGTGCAAGGTGCGATAGCAAGTCTTACGAGCATTACACAGATTATTGGGCCACTTGTGGGCGGGAGTTTGTTGAGTTATTTCTTGAGTCCAAATGCGTTTGTGAAGATTCCTGGATTTACGTTTTTGCTGGCGGCGGTGTTAGCGTTTATTGCAGTGGGGTTAGCTACAAGAGCTTTTAGAAGAGGCTCACGAACTAGCTAGAGATTCTAGTTTCTCGAGCCAGTGATGAAAATGTAAACACTCTCGACGCAAATGATCGAGTCCAATAGTCTCTGCAATTCTTACGCCGTCAGTGATTTTTTCATAGGAAGGATGAACACTTAAAATACGCTTTGAAGGCGCAGTTTGAGGGTTATCATTAATATGCTCGGGTGTAGCAAATGAACTTCTAATAACCTGAAGAGTATTTTTATTTCGCTCGTTCAAACCACAAACATTACAGATTGCGTCTACATTAGAGAAAAGCAAAGCCTCAAATTCGTGAAGTTGAATGTAAGGGATGAATCTTGAATGATTTATATCAGATTCAAGAGCTTGTTCAATAAACTCTACTCTGTTGTACAAATCACTATAACTTATAGCCTCTTGATAACCTGGGAAGTCTTTAGGGAGAGCGTAAAGGTCAAACATAGTAGTAACAAAAGCGTTTTTGTCTTGATGGAGCCACCGTATAATATCCCTTCGACTTCGTTCATAACTGAAAAGTCCACCTCGGTAGATTTTGCCAGTACGGTTATCTCTGCTGGTCTCGACAGCCCTAGCTGCAACATAAACTTGTTTATAGGATAATACCTTTCCCAGGATTTCACGGACAAATTCTCTCTCTGTTTGCCCTTCTACAATAATATTAACTCTCGCCCCATCAGCCTGACTCATTAGGAGGGTTGCCCCCCAATGACATCTTTCTCCCAAAGTTCACCCAGTGAATAATCCTCGAGCCAATGCTCATATTCTGGTGTACTTAAACGCTCAATGGTACTAGCTGCATCTTTGCGATTGACTATGAGTAAATCATCTAACGCAAATTGGTTGACTAGGTGCGTAGATTGCGTAGAAATAATGAGTTGCGTTTTGAAAGCCGTTTTACGCATAAGACCTGCTAGGATATTTAGAGCAAAAGGATGTAAACCTAGCTCGGGTTCGTCAATCAAAATAGTTGATGGTGGCGTTGGCTGTAAAAGAACTGTGGCTAAGCATATAAGGCGGAGGGTTCCATCTGAAAAGTGATGTGCTAAAAACGGAAAATCTGAACCCTTTTCACGCCACTCGAGGCGAATAGAGTTAGGATTTTCAGCCATAGGTCTTAAAACGAAATCATCGAAGAAGGGAGCTACTGATTGTATACTTCTGCGAATGCTTTCATATGAATTTGGAAATCGTCTTTTCAACACCAGTAAGAATGCTGCTAAGTTGCTGGCATCTCCACGCAAAGATATATTATCGTTGATTTGACCAGTGCGTTTAACGGCTGCGGAGTCGCTCGTGTCGTGAAAATGAAAAACACGCCAGTTTGATAAACTTCTCAAAACATACCCAGGAACTTTGTTGGGAGAAGCCTTTCCTGCTTCAGGTAACTCGCTTTCAGGATGACCTGTATTTAATCTTTGTGCAGTCCAGTTATCCTTTTCTATTAAGTAGTGAACTGATTCTCGAGCAAAAACAAGTCTGTCATCAAGTGTGGGTGTCCACTCGCAGGTATAACTGTTTTTGCCAAATTCAAGGTCTAGGGTGATGCTCGAGGTAACTTTTCTACCATAGTGCAGAAAACTATCCGCTCCCCCATTTTTAGCTACGAAAAGTTGCAAGCCTAAACCAGGGTCTACCATATGATTGAGCATCCTAAAGAGGGTAATAAAGTTGCTTTTTCCAGCCCCATTTGCCCCAATCAGGACATTGAGATTATTTAGTCTAACGTCAATTTCTTGGAAAGACTTAAAACCTTTAACTTTAATATGCTCGAGCCTCATAAATATTTTCCTTCATGCCATCATACTGCACTTTCAGGGTAAGCTATGCCTCATGCTAAGTGACAACATCTTCGTGCAAATTGCCAAACAATACGGTACACCTACGTATATCTACGATCTCGAGACCATCAGCGTAAACGTGCAACACCTGCGCCAAGTCTTACCGAACGCAACCCTTCTCTACGCCGTAAAAGCCAACCCGAGTGGTGCCATTCTCAGGCACTTGGCGAGTCGCGAAATAGGTGCAGAAGTGATTACCTTAGGAGAACTCGAGCGTGCCTGCCGTGCAGGTATTATCAGAGACAAAATTTTACTTGGTGGCCCGAGGCAAGACCTGCCACTGATTGAACGGGCTCTCGAGCTAAACGTAAAACATGTCAGCCTAGATAGTGTGTCGCAGTGGCAACTCTGGAAAACAGTAAATGCAAAACAGATAAAGTTTTATCCAAGAATCAATCCAGCCCTCGACCCAAAAACACACGAACATTTAGCGACAGGCGCAGCCACGTCAAAATTTGGTATGACAGTGACAGAAGCGAGAGACGTTGCTGAAGACCTAGCAAAACTGAATCAGCTTGCAGGTTTTCACGTTCACGCAGGTTCACAGATTACTGAGGCAAGTGTCTACGATGCTATTTTTGCAGTCCTCGAGCCACTTTATGAAGCCTACAAACCCCAGCACTTGGACATCGGTGGTGGTTTTGGTGTGCCTGGGTTTCCATTTGAACGCTTTGCGGAAAAAGTAACAGCGTTTGCTCGAAGATTTAATTTGAACGTGACGATAGAACCAGGTCGTTATTTGGTTGCAGAAGCGGGTGTTTTACTTACAAAAGTTTTGCATGTTAAGCATGGTGTGCTCGAGCACGTCATCGCAGATGCGGGCATGTCTGACCTCTTGCGCCCTGCGCTTTACGGCGCGTCACATCCCATTCGCGCACTTAAAGTAACAGGTCACACACGCACAGTAGATGTGGACGGCCCACTGTGCGAAAATGCAGACAGGCTTGGGCGAGGTATAACGTTGTCGGATGTGTCGCAAGGGGATTTACTTGTTATAGAACAGGCAGGAGCCTATGGTCACACGATGAGTTCTAACTATGCCTCGAGCTATCGCCCTGCGGAAGTGACGGTGCAAGGTGAGACGATTACTCTGGTACGCAAACGTGAGACGATTGAAGATTTGCTTAGACTCGAGAATTAAAAGCTTAGACTCGAGCAGCAATTTCATTAACACACTTCATGGTGGTGTAACAAGTGAAGTTTTACCTCCTTCTTTTGTAAAGCATCGTCTTGAATCCCCGCAGGATTTCAGCGTAGTCTCAATCATGCTCGAGAAAGCCCTACAACCGTTGCTCGAAAAATTTACGGGGCAAGTAGCTATTGCCTTTCAACGGTTCCATGATGGCTCGAGTTACCTCTACAATGCTGGGCAACTCATGCGCTCGGCGAGCCTCATTAAACTACCTGTTCTTACCTGTGCCTTAGAAAAAGTGGCCAGAGGTGAACTGAGTCTCGAGCAACGCTACGAACTCAAAACGGATGAGGTTGTGGGTGGAGCAGGTCTTTTGCAAATGTTAAAGCCTGGTTTAAGTTTAAGCCTTTATGACCTACTTACCTTTATGATTGTTGTTAGTGACAACACGGCGACAAATATGACCATTGATATTGTGGGCCAGAATGCGATGAATGCCTATATGCAAGGTTTGGGCTTATCTCAGACCAAACTGATTGGTAAACTGCAATTACCCGAAAATAAGCAAAATGAAGCGCAGCGTCGTGGGGAGCGTAACAGTACCTGTGCAGCGGACATGCTGGGACTACTGATGCGCTTAGGGCAACGTGAGCTGCTTCCTGATGAACTGACGAGAGTTGCTATAGATATTCTTAAACATCAACAATTCACCGAAGCACTCTCCCGCTATTTGCCACGTGACGCAGAAATTTATGATGATTACATCAATGTCGCGAGTAAAAGCGGTTGCTTGCGAGGTTTATGGCACGATGCAGGCATTGTCTACGACAAAAACTACACGCCACTCTATACGCTTGTTGTGATGACGGATGGTTCTGCTGATGAATCCTATAGTTGGGAGCAAGAAGGAATGATGCTGATTGCCAATATCTCAAAGGTGATCTATAGTTTTGCTCGAGTGGCTAAAGTGTAGGAATAAGTAAGACTTGTTCCATAATCATCTCGATTCTCGTCTATTTTTGTCATACCTAAACGCTCGAGTACTTTGATAGATGCTAAGTTGTTGGGTCTCACTGAAGCAAGAACGTGTGAATAACCCAAAGTAGTGCAGCCAGTTTTAAGGGTAACCTGAGCCATTTCGGTTGCGTAGCCTTTGCCCCAACTCGAAGGGTCAAAGCGAAAATAAAGGTTGGGATAGAAACCCGCTGCAAAAGTCTTTAGTGCAATGCCACCGAAACCTATCACTTCTTCTGGTGCAATCATTTTCTGGTGCAATCATTTCTGAAATTGACAAATACCCAAAGCCGTTAGCTTGCCAGTTTGCTAGCCACGTCTCGAGCATCTCCTGACTTCCTAAGAATGAGCCGAGTGGGCCAGCAGGATTAAACAGATTTGTCTGAGGGTATGCTATGGATGAGAAATGCAGTTTCACTGTCTTGCAACGTTGGTTTGCGTAAAATCAAGCGTTCGGTTATTATGTACTCGACCATCTAACGCCCTTGCAAATAAAATTCTTCGTTGGGTTTCCAACCAAGCGCGTTCGCTAAGCGGTTTGTAAAGTTGAACATTGCTGCGACCTGTGCCGTTTCAAAAATTGCTTCATCACTTAACCCAACGTCTCGAAGTAGTTGCACGTCTGTTTCATCCATTTCATAAGAAGCTTGCGTAAGCTGAATCGCAAAATCTAGCAGGGCTCTTTCGCGTTCACTTAGCTCAGCGCGGCGATAATTATGAATTAAAACATCGGATAGAACTGCATCTTTCGTGATGTCGCGCAGATAAGCACTATGCGAAGCAAGGCAGTATTCACATTTATTTTCTGAAGATACGACAAGCGCAATCATTTCGCGTTCTTTGCGGGAAAGAGGGCTTTGCTCGTTGCGGAGTAAAAAATCATAGTAAGTAAACCACTTCAAAAAATGTTCGGGCGTAAGAGAAAAAACTTTGGCAACATTCGGCAAAAAGCCAACCTTCGCTTCAAATTTTTGGAAGAGTGTTTCGACATCTGCGGAGACTTCTCCCCGATTGGGGACATGCAGGTAACTTATAGGTTCTTTGCTCATAGCCGTAGTTTAGCGCAAGATGATGTAAAGAGCGTTGGATAAAAGCAGGATTGCTTCGTGGATTGTGTAGTGCTTAGCTTTATGAAGGGTTAGCACATTTTACACTGCGGCTCGCAATGACGAATCATTCGTCATTGCGAGCCTGGCCTTATAGTGCGTTCATCGTTAACTTAGCGCACTGTTGACACAGCCGCGAAGCAATCTTGGTTAACTCGCCAAGATAACTCCAAGTCAGATGTAAAACGTGCTAGCGATCTGACTTATTCCGTCTCAATTGGCCCGACTGAAATCGTCAAACTCAGGTTGACTAGGTAGGTATGTATTTTGCTTATGTTTAATACTGCTTAATACTCGCCGTAGCGCAGCAGCGATTGCCAATAGGCAAAACCTGCGGCAAGTGCAATGGGAATGATAAACACGGCAAGGCGAGTTAAATAGTCACCGACGTCAGGTTTAGCAGTTAGCCTCGAGCCCAACACATAAAGTACGAGCGCACCAGCGGGCATGAGCAGTGCTGACAAAATGGGTACAGAGGCAAAGGCTGCACCGCTTATCCAAAGTCCACCTTGAAGGAGTGTGTAAAGCGTTGCTAGACCTGCTCCCAACTGCACGTTTAGAAAAATGCTCAGCACCATGATAGCACCGAGTGCAGAGGCAAGCGTGCCGCCTTGTTGAGCAGCAGAAGCGTTAGAAGAAAACCCAAGCATGACGCTGCTGCCTGTAGTTAGAACAATCAATGCGATAAGCGAAAAAAGTGCAGGAAAAGATGGGCGATTACTTTCAGCGTCTCGAGTGCTATCCGTGTCTCGAGTACTATCCGCGTCTCGAGTTGTGATAGCTGTTTCAAGCCAGTGCCACACGAAAAGTAAAACGAGCATCGTCAGTGAAAACCATAGAATTGCTTCCCAGGTTTCCCAGCGGTTTTGCATAATGCGTTGAAAAAAAAGATACTCGAGACCAAGTAATAAGACGGCGCGGATAACCCAGCGCACGACTAGCTGTTTATACCAAAGGGGCTCGAGTAAACTCCATGCAATACTGCCAAAGGCTAAAAGTGGCAGATAATCCCTAATTTGCGTGGGTGGAAAACGTGGAATGGCAAAAATAGCAATCTGTGCAGCTGTGAAACCGAAAGCTACGGCGATAACAGGTGCAAGTTTAGGAAGAAATAATCTGAAAATAAGATAAAGAACACCGCTCACAACTGCGGGCAGTAAGACGGTGTAAAGACCTTGTAAAATAAAAGGATTCATAAGATAAAAGTGAGCCGGGCTCAAAGCCTGACTCGATAGGTAAATTTATTCTGCAACAGCTTCAATCGCAACCATCAGCATGATTTCGTCTTGGAGAACATCCGGTTGCCAGGTGATGCCGTAGGCACTGCGGCTAATGGGGAATTCGGCGTAGTAACCAACAACGCGTTTGCCTTCTTGGTTCGTAGCTTCACCGACTTTTTGAGCATTAAAGGTGATGCTTTCCGTAACACCACGCATGGTCAAATCACCTGTAACCTCGAGGTTGCCGTCACCCGCATCCGCGACGCTCGTGCTTGCAAAGGTGATTTCGGGGAATTGTGCTGTGTCAAGAAAGTCAGGGCTGTTAAGGTGCTCGTCCCTACGCTCGTTATTGGTATTTACAGTAGTTGCATCAACTGTCCAGTTAATGCTGCTATTGGTTACATCCGCATCATCGAGTGTAAGGGTTGCATTAAAACCACCAAACCAACCAAAGTTATAGCCAGCATTTAAGTGCGTCGTGCGGAACAAAACATAGGAGTGAGCTGGGTCAGCTTGGAGGGTACCTTGTGCAGAAGCAAACGAGCCTGTTACGAGTAATGCGAGTAGTAAACCCCTGAAATAGTTCATATGATCCCCTTAGGAGAGAGTGAATTTGCAACAATACTTATCGCTTACCATACTCAGCGTGTACTGTGCATGAAGTGACGTGCGAGTTTGAGTGTACGTTATGATGTAAAAGAAGTTATCTCAAAATGATCACGCAAGTCTCATTACAGACCTTAGCGTATATCTCCACACGAAAAAGCTAGCCAAACTACGAAATATGAATCAGTCTAAAAATTGTATTAGGGTTAATGAAAAAAGCATTAGAGGCTTTATATTATTTGTACAGCTTATTTATACAGTGTCTCGAGATGTTCTAAAACAACTCTATCAACCAAGCCAGGCTCGAGCATCCGCTCCTCGACATTCTCAACACCTGCTAAATCACGCAAAGCTTTCTCGGAAGTTTCATGCCAAGGTTGAAGTGTTTTTAGAAAACCTGCTTTCACCAACACCTGGCTTAGTCGTTCAGCAATCTCGTCACGTATGGCGAGAATATTATTCGCTTCAGGTTTGTCAAAGTAAAGATGATGAAGTGAGAGCAGCCTCGAGAGTTCAGGAATGGGCGTGCTGTGGTCATCTACGCGCAAATCGAGATAGCGGTCATCAAAACCACCATAACCCCCTTTTTCGCGTACGACCAACAGAGCTGCAGATTGTTTGCCACGTTTATCACCGCCCACATCATCACCTGCTTGTAGAGCCGCAAGAAGTTTTTCTGGGAAGGGAAGCGTGCTTGCCTCGAAGGTCTCGAGCATCCGTTCAATAACGTGTGGTCCAGCTAAAATATTGCCTTGGATAGCAAGGTTGGCTTTTGCAACACCGCCTGCCCAAGGGTGGCAGTCACTGCCCGTAAAGGTGATACTTTTGCCCTGTGCGTCCACGAGACCATACTGACGTTGCGCGTGACCGTCGTCGGTAGCCGCAAAGGCTCCGTGAATACTCTCGAGCGTGAGCCCTGCCTCGAGTCCTGCTAACGTGCGCGGCCCGTAAGAAGTGTTGGCATACGACTGGGTAGCCACTGCCCCGAGCTTGGCTTTGGCACAACTCACGGCAGAGCCAACGGCTAAAAACTTTGAAGCAACGGCAACGCCAAAGTCACCTGTAGCAGCGTCTCTGGCCACGATGGAAAAAGTGGTGATGGGTTTCATGGGAAGAGTTTATCTTAATCTTAAAGGTGGAGGGTAGAAGGCAGAGTAAAACGCAGAGTAAAACCTTGTTTTTAGCCTTTGGCTTTCAGTTTTCGGCTTTAATCCCTGTTCATTTTGAAATGTTTAAGGAAGATTGACGTTTTCTCCGCCTTTCCTTTATACTTTGAATTGTGTACGGAAAAGCCCTTTATGATCTACTACTAACGCTCGGGGTCGTTCTGTAACGCTTTGACGTTAGAAGAAGAGTTGACCCCTCGAGAGCCTCGAGGGGTTTTGTTTTGGAGGTATCATCTCGTTACAGAGGCAGCCTGTTGTCGGTTCAAGTTGAGAACAATTCAGTAACGGCATATGACTCCTTATAAAATATGAGGAAAAAACGAAAGGAAACAACAATGGCGCAGGCAAAGAATCTTTACGAAAAAGTTTGGGAAGCCCATAGTGTGGCCACATTAGAGAACGGCCAAACCCAGCTTCTCATCGGTACGCACCTTATTCACGAAGTGACAAGTCCCCAAGCCTTCGGGATGCTCCGTGATATGAACCTAAACGTGCGTTACCCGCACCGCACCTTTGCCACGGTTGACCACATCGTTCCTACGGACACGCGCGTCGAACCCTTTGCCGATGGCATGGCGGACGCAATGATTAAAGAACTTCGCAAAAACTGCCAAGAGTTCGGGGTCACGATGTTCGATATTTATAGTGGCAAGCAGGGTATTGTTCACATGGTTGGCCCTGAACAAGGCATCACTCAACCTGGCACGACCATCGCCTGTGGTGACAGCCACACGGCAACGCACGGTGCGTTTGGTGCGATTGCTTTTGGTATTGGTACAACACAAGTCCGTGATGTTCTTGCTACCCAAACGATGGCCATGAGCAAGTCCAAAGTTCGTCGCATTAACGTGAACGGTCAACTTGCTCCAGGTGTTTACTCGAAAGACGTGATTCTTCACATCATCCGTGTACTTGGTGTGAATGGCGGCATTGGTTATGCCTACGAATACGGCGGCGATGTCTTTGACCGCATGACAATGGAAGAACGCATGACGGTGTGCAATATGTCCATCGAAGGTGGTGCACGTTGCGGTTATGTGAATCCAGACCAAACCACGTACGATTATCTCGAGGGTCGTCCATATTCACCCACAGGGGATGAATGGACGGCAGCCGTGGAACATTGGAAATCTTTTGCCTCTGAAGCAGGCTGTCATTACGATGATGTTGTAAATATTAAAGCAGAAGATATTGCGCCTACCGTGACGTGGGGTATCAATCCTGGTCAAGCGATTTTTATTCACGAGAATGTACCCACCGTCGAAGCGTCACCCGAAAGCGAAAAAGCCAATGTTAAAGAAGCACTCGAGCACATGCAACTGACCCCAGGCGCACCGATTAAAGGCACAAAAATTGACGTTGCCTTTTTTGGTAGCTGCACCAACGGACGCACCAGTGATTTTATTGAAGCTGCTAAATATCTCAAAGGTCATAAAGTTGCCACAGGTGTCAAAGCGATTGCCGTACCTGGCTCACAAATTGTGAAATATCAGTGCGAAGAATTAGGGATTGACAAAATTTTCAAAGACGCTGGTTTTGAATGGCGTGATGCAGGTTGCTCGATGTGTCTTGCTATGAACCCAGACAAACTTATTGGCGATCAACTTTGTGCGAGTTCGTCCAATAGAAACTTTAAGGGCCGCCAGGGTAGCCCTACGGGCCGCACCGTTTTAATGAGCCCTGTCATGGTGATGGCAGCGGCGGTGACCGGCAAAGTGAGTGATGCGAGAGAAGTGTTTGGTGTGAAGGAAGCTGTGACGGCTTAATGATTACTTGCTTCCTCGAGTATGACCTGGATACGACGAAACTTACCGAGTTTGAAGACTACGCGAAAAAGTGGATTCCGCTCGTGAACAAGTTCGGTGGCACGCATCATGGTTACTTTATGCCTTCTGAGGGAGTAAGTGATAAAGCTCTAGCACTTTTTACGTTTCCAAGTCTTGCCGACTACGAACGTTATCGCCAGGCTTCGTTTCAAGACCCTGAATGCCAAGTCTTATTTCAGTTTGCTAAAGAAACGCAGTGCTTTACACGCTATAACCGAAGTTTCTTTCGTCCTGTGTTTGAGTGATACTATGACTAAGAAACAACAAATCGCGCTGGGTATAAACTTTTTAGGGGTTGTACTGTTTCTCGTTTGGCTTTTTGTTCGCAACAGTCTTCCAGGGATTTTGTCTCTTGTATTTGCAGTTATCTTTTTGGGTCTTTTAGCTCTAAGCCTTGTTTTGTTAATCCGTGCCGCAAAAGTTACTAATGAAGAGACAGAGAGGTGAATATGGTAACTCCAGAACGCAAAAGATTTACTTTAGAGGAATATTACCAAATGAGTTTTCTTGGCGAAGATGACCGAGTAGAATTCATGAACGGAGAAGTTATCACTATGTCGCCAATAGGCAGATTTCACGCTGCGTGTGTGAAGAGGTTGAATTTTTTGCTCACACAAAGGTTGGGTGTACGTGCCATTGTTTCAGCACAGGATCCACTAATTGTTTTAGATAGTGAACCTATCCCCGATATTGTCTTATTAAAATTTCGAGAAGATTTTTATGCTGCCAAGGCTGCATCTGCTGAAGATGCTCTGCTTGTGATTGAGGTTTCTGATAGCACACTTAATTATGATCGCACGACTAAAGTTGCATTGTATGCCAAAGCAGATATTTCTGAGGTGTGGGTGATAGACCTTAACGGGCAGCGTGTTTGGGTTTATAGGCAGCCTGCGGAGGATGGTTACCTGAGTATTAGAGCCTATGAGCGTGGTGAAACATTAACCCTATTAGCCTTTCCAGATATTACACTTACCGTCAACGACATTTTGGGAGAAAGATTCTAGCTGATAGCTGTGTGCGAAGCAACAAAACTTGGCGAAAAGCTGACAGCTTTTTCAAAGGAGATTACAATGGCACTCGAGAAAATCACAAAAGTTTCAGGCCGAGGTGTTTATGTTCCAGGTGACGACGTAGACACAGATCGCATCATCCCAGCGCGCTACATGAAAGTCGTGACCTTTGATGGTCTTGGGGATTACATGTTCAAAGATGTGCGCGAAACGCCTGAGGGCAAAAAAACGAATCACGTACTTAATGACCCAAAATTTGCAGGTGCAAACGTGATGTTAGTAGGCAGTAATTTTGGTTGTGGTTCCTCGCGGGAACACGCGCCACAAGCCATTAAACGCGCAGGCTTTAACGCAATTATTGGTGAAAGCTTTGCTGAGATTTTTTATGGCAATAGCACTACGCTCGGGATGCCTTGCGTCGAAGCGACCAAAGAACAAATTGCTGAAATGGCAGGAGCGATTGAAAAAGACCCAAGTGCTCAAATGGATATTGACCTCGAGAAAGAAACGGTTACGGTTGCGGGCAAAACCCATAATGTCAAAGTGCGCTCAACCGCCAAGTCTGCACTCATCCAAGGAAAATGGGACCCAATTGGTGAACTGTTAGAAGGAGATGCGGCGATTACTGAAACAGCAAAAGAAGTGCGTTACGTCCTTAATGATTAGGAGGATTTTATGACAACCATTCAAAAGACGGCAGAAGCTTGGTCAAAACTTGGTGCAAACTACGCAGCAAGTAACGTTCATAAATTTGGTCCGTCTCTGCCTAAACTCCTTGCTTTAGCTCGCCCTAATACCGATGATGTTTGTTTGGATGTTGGGACGGGTGCAGGTCACACCGCAGCTAATCTTGCTGCAATTGCCAAAAAGGTTTATGGCCTTGACCCCGCCGAGGGTATGCTCAACGTTGCTAGAGAAAGTTACGGGCATTTGACGAATCTCGAGTTCGTCTCTGGTACGAGTGAAGTCACGGGTTTTCCTGATAACATCTTCGATATTGTCACGGCTCGGCACACCTTGCATCATCATCCGCATATGGATAAAACCTTGCTCGAGCTAAAGCGTGTACTTAAACCTGGTGGACGCTTGGTTATTGCTGATGAAATTACACTCACTGAAAGTATCAACGATTGGTTTCACGAACTCGAGCTGGCGCATGACCCTACACACGTTCGTGCTTATTACGCTTATGAGTGGCAAGCCTTCATTCGAGAGGCAGGGTTGCTCTGGGTTGTTGGCGATACGGCAACAAGATACTCCATTGAGGTTGAGCAGTGGATTGCGAATACAAAGCTAAACCCCGAATTTGCTGAGCGCGTAAGGCAGCTTTTCCGTGAGGCGAGCCTGAAAGCAAAAGAACTTCTCAATATTGACTACAAAGATAATGACCCGAAAATATTTGATTTACCCGTTATTGTTGCGTTAGCGGTAAAATCTGTTTGATGTCAGATTCACCCCATGTCATTGTCATTGCTGGCCCAAATGGTGCAGGCAAGTCAACGATTGCGCCATTGTTACTCCAAGAGGTTTTGGAGATTGAAGCGTTTGTCAATGCTGACGTAATAGCTAAGGGTTTATCTGCCTTTGCACCCGAAAAAGTTGCGATTCAAGCAGGAAAAATTATGCTCGAGCAACTTCATAGGTTGGCAAGTCAAGGTGAAACATTTGCTTTCGAGACAACCTTGGCAAGTCGCACCTTCGCACCTTTTTTACGTAACCTTAAGAACGGTAGTTATACGGTTTCACTGTTGTTTTTGTACCTCGAGTCTCCTGACTTAGCAGTCAAACGTGTTGCAGAGCGAGTAGCTTCTGGTGGTCACCAAGTTCCCGAAGTTGATATTCGGCGACGTTATGAGGCAGGCTTGAGAAACTTATTTCGCCTTTATAGACCTATTGTTGATTCCTGGTCAATTTGGAATGCTTCAGGAGAGGCACAGGCACTTATTGCACGTCAAGTTAAGGATGGATTAACCGTGCAAGATAAACAGCTTTGGGCTATACTCGAGAGGTCTTATGCAGCAGCTTAAAAAACTCGCAAAAAATAGCGTTGAGCTTTTCCAAAATGTTGATGTAATACAACAGGCCTTGCAGAAAGCGACTAGACAAGCTCTCGAGCGTCATAAACGCTTAGGTGAATCTGTCGCTGTGTGGCAAGATGGGAAAGTTGTCATCCTCGAGCCAAAAGATATCCCAGACACTCCGCTAGAATGACCACTCGAGCCGCTTTGCTGCGAGATGTTCATTTTTTGACTGCATGGTTTTCAAAACAACTTTATAGTTATGTGCTGGGGCAAATGTAGATTTGAAGGAGCTAGTATGGGTTTGTTTAATGCACTACTTGGCAATTCCAGCGAAATTGATCCGAAAGAACTCGAGAACAATGTTGTTCCCTTACTTATTGACGGCGAAAAAATCGAACACGCCTATAGGTTGATTCGGGACGTAGTTTGTTTCACCAATAAACGCCTTATTCTGGTAGATAAGCAGGGCATGTCAGGCAAAAAACAAGAAATCATGAGCGTGCCGTACAGTAAGATTGTCAAGTTTTCAAAAGAAAATGCAGGTCGTATGGATATGGACGCAGAAATTAAAGTCTGGGTACACGGCGAAGCTCTGCCCATGTCCTTTTCCTTCCAGAAGAACACAGACCTGAACGGCATTTATAAAGCGTTGAGTGACTATATTTTATAGGAGTTGGGAGAAGGGAGGAAGGAAAAAGTCAATACTTTCTGTCTCTTTCCTCCTTTCTCCTTGCTTTTTAGGCGTGTTAGCCTTGCCCTATGCAGTCACTCCTCGAGCGCATCCGCACAGAAGGTAAGTATCTTGGTAATGGCATCCTTAAAGTTGATAGTTTTCTTAATCACCAGCTTTACCCTGACCTAACAGTACAAATGGGTCAGGCGTTTTTTGAGCGGTTGTCCGCGCTTGGAGTAAGGGGTGTGACGAAGATTATCACTGCTGAAACAAGTGGGATTGCCCCCGCACTGACTTCGAGTATTGCCTTTCATGTTCCCCTTGTTTTTGCTCGTAAAAAACGCCCCATCACCATGCCTGATGGCTTCTTTAGTGCCGAAGCACCGAGTCACACGAAGGGCGGTATCACCACGCTGATGATTTCACCCGAATATCTTAAAGCGGAAGATAAGGTCGTGGTGATTGATGATTTTTTGGCGAGTGGTTTGACAACAGAAGCCCTCATTAAAGCGATTCAACAAAGTGGCGCGCAGGTTGTGGGGATCGGTGCGGTGATTGAAAAATCCTTTGAGGGTGGTAGGAAGAGGCTCGAGCCCCTCGGTATTCCTATTGTCAGTTTAGCCATCATCGAAAAAATGGACGAGCAGGGTATTCATGTTAAAAGCGGCTAAGCTCAGTGAAATTCCCCCAGTTTGGTGGAGAACTGGTTAAGCAACTTTTGCCCAGTATAGCCTTTCAACATCATTAGGTGAAAGATAGTTTAAGGACGAATGCCTGCGTTTAGAATTGTAAAAGGTTTCGATGTAGCTAAAGATG
>JBOFGY010000282.1:0-25852 GCA_051649365.1 Trueperaceae bacterium | reverse complement strand
CCCCCCCCCTGAGATTATAATGTGCATTACAATTACATTTTACCTTAATAAATTTTTCATATTTTAAATTTTTTGGAAATCTTACGCTCATTTTTTATTCTACAAACTCTACTATCTCGTCCCGTAAATCCTATCCCCCGCATCTCCGAGCCCAGGGACGATATAACCTTTTTCATTAAGCCGTTCATCTTTTGCAGCCAAAATAATATGCACGTCCGGATGTGCGCCATGAACAGCTTTGATACCTTCGGGTACACCAATAATACACAGCAGTTTGGGATGCTTGACACCTAAGTTTTTTAGAATCGTTATCGCCGCTACCGCACTACCACCCGTCGCCAGCATCGGGTCGAGGACAAACACCTCACGCTCGGCAATGTCCGAGGGAACTTTGCGAAAATACTCGACAGGTTGCAAGGTGTCGTGATTACGGTAAATTCCGATGTGACCAATCCGCGCGTTTGGCACGAGGTTCAAAATGCCATCCGCCATAATGAGCCCTGCACGCAAGATGGCCACGAGTGCAAGCTTTTTACCTGCTAAGCGTTTTACGTTCGCGGGGGCGACAGGTGTCTTGACAACGGCAGACTCGAGCGGCAACTCTCGCATGGCCTCAAAGGCCATGAGCATGGTTATCTCATTACAGAGTGCGCGAAAATCCCGCACGGGCGTGGTCTCGTCACGGAGGACGGAGAGCTTATGCTGGATGAGGGGGTGGTCTAACACAGTGATGTTCGGCATAGCGTTAGGCTAACATGTTACGAGGAATGAGGGATGGGGAATGAGGGATGAGAAAAAGCGTTTTTACCCATTCCTCATTCCGCCTTCCTCATCCCAAGATTTCAGAAAAGCTAGCCCAGCCTCGAGTGCAGCCGTCACATCACTCTCGAGGACAGCTTCATCAGGGTGATGGCTTAGACCACCTGGACTCCGTAGAAATAACATCGCTGTGGGCATGATTTCGGCAAGTACCATCGCGTCGTGGCCTGCACCACTTGTCATGGGGTGAACAGGATAGCCGCTCTCCCCTACAGCTTTTGCCAATTTATCTACCAAGGCTTTATGACAAGGTATGGCAGCTTGTGCCAAGCGCGTTTGCCATGAAACTTTGAGCTTTCTCGAGACCGCAATGGTTTCAGCTTCTTCTAAAAAATGTGCCACCGCTTTTTCTCGCGTGGCATCCTCTGCATGACGAACATCTAAGCTTAGTTTGACTTCACCAGGAATGACATTGCCCGCACCAGGGAGGGTCGTAATCATGCCAACTGTGGCAACCAAACCCACTTGCTTTTTTGCTTCGCGCTCAACAAACACGAGCCACTCGGCCACACCTGCCAGCGCGTCTTGACGCAACCCCATGGGTGTGGTACCAGCGTGGTTTGCTTTGCCAACAAAACTCAGCTCGAGCCTCGTCTGCCCTACGATTGCTTTAACAATACCAAGTGGCAGATTGAGACTTTCGAGGACTGGGCCTTGCTCGATGTGAAACTCGAGATACCCCAAATAATCCCCTGTTAATTTCGCACTTGAAATGTTAGTTGGATTTAGTCCAAAGTTACGAAGTGTATCGGATAGCGAAATATCATCCGCATCGCGCAGCTCGAGCCACTCATCTTCAAACTGTCCAATCACAGCTTTGCTGCCAAAAAATGGTTTGCTATAACGCACGCCTTCTTCTTCTGAAAAACCAATGACCTCAATGGCAAACGGTAACTGTTCACTGTCTAACGCTTTCACGAGCGCGATGCCTAGCAGCACACCGAGCATTCCGTCATATTTGCCCGCATTTTTTATGGTGTCAAGGTGTGAACCAATTAAAAGCGTTTTGGCGTTTTCTGTTTTCCCCTCGTACCGCCCAAGGATGTTGCCAATCGCGTCTACACGCACCTGCATTCCTGCTTCTTCCAGCCAAGCACGAACGCACGCATGAACATCGCGCATTGGCTTTGAAAGAAATAAGCGGGTGAGATGGTCAGAAGATTCGCTGAACATTGCTAGCGTGTTGCAACGCTCGAGGATTTCTTTAGTTAAATGGTTGATATTCATTTTCGTCATAAGCGTTTTTAGTATAGATGGCTCTAAATGCGACGTCCAGACAATAGCTCGTCATTGCGAGCCTCAGTAAAGGGACTATTCAATGACCAATAAAGTTTATCCTTTCTTACCCGCGAAGCAATCTCTTCATACTTACGCGAGTAACATTAGACCTAATACCGTTTCGGCAGTTAAGTAACTCATATCACTTAACCGCCCGAGCAGAGCGAGTAGAAAGAGAGACATTCCGACTTGAGTCACTTAACCAGAGAATTGGTATAAGGAGATTGCTTCGTCGCCGACTCACTTCAAACGACACTTCGTATAGAACGCTCCAGTCCCTTCACTTCGTACACGTAATAACGAATGTCCGTAAAATTTACAGCTATCAACAACATGGACTAAACCACTCATACTTTACGAACCTCGGTAGGTGCTGTAGCTATACGGCGACACCAAGAGCGGCACGTGATAATTCTGCGCTTTATCAAAAATGCTAAAGCGAATCGGCACGACATCTAAAAATTTTGGACTTGGTAATTTTATCCCCAGCCCCTCAAAATAATCACCTACATAAAAAATCAGTTCAAAGGTTGCAACGCGCATGGCTTCAGGTGATAGCAAGAGTGCGTCCGTGCGTCCATCTTGATTTGTCGTTGCTGTTGTAACGAGCTGACGAAAGTTACCGTTGAGTTCGTAAAGCTCGAGCCTTAACCCCGCCGCAGGCTTGCCGTGTGCTGTGTCTAAAACGTGTGTCGAAAGTTTGCCCATATTACCGTTTCAAACTGAGGCCAAGAATACCGTAAAAAGGTTTAGAGTCTGTAAACAAGCCAAGGTTTTCGTCGCGCTCTGCCACCATATCCCAGGTATGATTTTGACCCTCGAGGTCAACTTGTGAAACATCAGGGCAGGCTTGCAGAATCGCTTGCGCCATTTGGTAAATCACTTCTTGAATCGAGCCCGAAGTGAAGTCTTGAAAGGTTTTTTCGATGATGCCGTGAATGGTGCGCGTGGGCGGTTTCTCGAGGCCTCGCTTGGCATTGCCATAGTGCCACTCGAGTTCTAAAAACATGCGTAAGGGGCGGTTTTGCAAATCGGGCAAGGTCGTGTAGTCGTCGCGCAAAAACCCGTAAAAAGCACTGCCGGATAAACGAAGTAATTGATAGCTCTTCAAACCCGACCTCAGCTCCTTAATGGCAAGTTGACTGTCTTCGCGCCCCAACCAAAGTTGAGCTGTCGCTCTGGGGCCAGTGCTTGGCTTAAACATAATACCCGTTTGGTCGTAAGGGATTTCTTCGGCACTCAGTTCGATACCTTCTACTTGTGGATACGTACTTAAAAACTTATGACCGAGAAAATGCAAGAGACCCTCGAGCGTGTAGCCTTCATAGTTCAAGGTCTCACGTTGGATGAAATTTTTCATCGAATCTGTGGCAATGAGGTCCGTGTTATCACCGTGCGTGTACGTTTTCCAAAACGTGTCACCCCAAATCACCTGCGTAATCTTGGCAGCAAGCAGAGGCTTTTCACCTTGTGGAACGTTGTAATCTCGGTTGAGACGGTAAACAACCGTTTCACCTTTACCGTAATAGCTTTGTTTGTGTCTGCTGAGTAGTTGTCGCATTAAAGAACCTCCGCTGATATGTAGTGTGTAACAGAAAAGCTGACGGCTGCTAGCTGTCAGCCGTCAGCAAAGCCTCGAGCCTAAACCTAGCAATTTTATAAATTTCCTCTAACGCTCTTGCTTTCTCCACCTCGAGCGAATTAGGCAAACGTTCTTCAAAGGCTTGCAAAATTGTTTCTTTCGTATGACCTTTAACCGCGAGAATAAATGGAAAAGCGAATTTCGCTGTGTACGCATCATTGAGCGCGTGAAAATGCCTATACTCTTCAGGTGTTAAGCGGTCTAATCCTGCACCTGCTTGCTCGAGTTTAGAACTCTCTGTTAAGTCACCTGCAAGTGCCGCTTTGCCTGCAAGGTCAGGGTGAGCGCGAATAAGTTTCAGTTGTTGCTCTTCTGGAGCGTGTTCTACATCATCACACATAGCTTCGTGAAGTTCAGCGACAGAAGCAAACGGTCTTTTATACCACGTACCGTCAGCTACCCACGGAGAATGCTCGAAGATACCGCCAAGTTTTTCTGTAAACGATGATTGGTTTAGATGATTGAGTTCTTGCAACACGTATACTCCCTCGTCATAGTCATAACTGTTTGATACTCCATTGCCTTTGGAACCAAGGGGCTACAGCCCCTTGCTGTGTTGGGTAGGTAATTTATCATATTTACAAAGTTCATCACGCTCGAGCCACATCGCAATCTGTGCCGCCGTTGCTACCGCAATCATTTCAGGACGTTTACTCGAGATATCTGGAAGTCCAATCGGTGTCGTGACGCGCTCTAAATCTTTATCATGAAAGCCTTGACCTAAAAGGTTGCGTTTGAAGTTTGACCACTTCGCGTCACTGCCAATGAGTCCAATAAAGCCTAGGTCTTCTCGCTTCAGAGCCATCTCGAGGACAAACAAATCCTCTGCATGGTCGTGCGTCATGATGACGAGGTGCGAACCTTTGGGTAAATCTTGCACAATCGTATCGAGAAGGGGTAAATGCTGAACGTGCAAACGCGCCGCCTCTGTTTGCAAACATCTTAACCGCGCTTCCTGCAACATTTCTTCTCGAGAATCCACGAGCCAGAGTTCAATCGGCAAGAGAGACAAAATTTTCGCCAAGGCTAAACCAACATGTCCCACTCCAAAAATCGCCACCGTCGGTCTCAGAGTGAGAACAGGCTCGAGCAGGAGTGTCACCTCTCCCCCGCAACATTGAATACCGTACTGACTTTCCTCTTTTTCTGTTAAGCGAAGGGTGTGCTGCTGTGGTTGCGTTATCGTGTTCGCAAGCAGGTCTAGGGCCAACGCAATCGCGGTTTGCTCTAAATTTCCACCACCAATCGTGTCAAAAACTTTTTCTTCTGTCACGAGCATCTTCGCGCCCGCTTCACGCGGCGCATGGCCGCGCACAGAGAGCAGCGTCACCATTACAAAGGGTGTGCGGGTTTGGGTTAAGTGAGGTAAGGACTCGAGCCAAATCATGAAGGGGTTTGGGATGCAGGGTTTAGGGTATAAGATTGAGAATGTGTATTCAGATATATGCAAAACCTATGTTGTTGTGTGTTCACTGGTAGGGCGAATGCCATTTGCCCTTACATTATCTCCTCGATTCTTCCCTCTCAATCATCTCCAACTACCAATGTTTTCTTGCGAACGCTTTCAATCGCCCAAAACACTGCCTCGGGTGTTGCAGGAGAAGCTAGTTCCACACTGCCTTTTTTATCGCTGAAGGCTGCAACAGCATCACGTAAAGCTTCGCGGACGGAAATGGCTAACATCACGGGAGGCTCGCCAACAGCTTTCGAGCCGTAGACGACACCAGATTCTGTAGCTCTGGGTAACAGGTCAACATTAAAAACTTCAGGAAGTTCAGAAAAGCTTGGGAGTTTGTAGGTTGAAGCCGAGCACGTAGCGACTTGGCCTTTCGTGTCCCAGCGAAGATCTTCGAGCGTTAACCAACCCATGCCTTGAACAAAACCACCTTCAATCTGTCCCTTATCTACAAGCGGCGACAGCGAATCACCAACATCGTGCAAAATATCTACACGACGCACTTTATAAGCTCCGGTGAAACCGTCTACTTCCACCTCAGTCACGGCTGCACCAAACGCAAAGTAATGAAATGGTTTGCCGTGCATTTTACTCTTATCCCAATGGAGTTCTGGCGTGCGGTAATAGCCATCGGCAAACAGTTGGACGCGCTGCCAGTACGCCGTTTTTACAACTTCTACGAAATCCAGAGTTTGCTCGGGGTTCCAGATTGACCAAACTTTACCGTTTGCAAACTTAATATCTCTTGCATTGACTTTGAGTTGTTGCGTTGCAACGGTTGCCAAACGCGCTGTTAGTTTTTCACAGGCATCGCGCACCGCACCGCCGTTTAGGTCTGCACCTGTTGAAGCTGCCGTTGCGGACGTATTAGGAACTTTGTCCGTTCGTGTGGGCATGAGACGCACGGACTCGAGTGGCACACCAAGCGTCTGCGCGGCAACCTGCATCATTTTCGTATGAAGTCCTTGGCCCATCTCCGTGCCACCATGATTCACTTGTACGGAACCATCTTGATAAATCAGGACGAGTGCGCCCGCTTGGTTAAAAGCAGTAAGGTTAAAGGAAATACCAAATTTTACGGGCGTGATAGCAAGACCACGTTTTGTGTGTAGGTGTTGTTTATTGAAACTCTCAATGTCTTGACAGCGTTGTTCAAAATCACTTTTTTGTTTTAACTCCTTCCAAATCAATGCAATGCGTTCTACGTCTTTGATGGGTTGGCCGTAATGAGTGGTGATGGTGTCATCGGAATTTGTATCAAAGTTAGGGCGAACGCCGTTCGCCCCTACAGCATCACGGGCACCGTAAAAATTTTGTTCGCGTACCCTATCAGGAGCTATACCCAAATACTGGGCAACTCTGGTCATGATGTCTTCAATAAACACCATACCTTGCGGGCCACCAAAACCACGAAAAGCCGTTTGCGAGGTTTTGTGTGTCTTGCAGACTTTGCCAATCACATTCATATTTGGAATGTAATAAGCGTTATCGGCATGGCAAACGGCTCTCGCTAATACAGGTTCAGATAAATCGAGTGACCAACCACCATCAGAAAACAAATGCAGATCGAGAGCTAAAATTTTTCCGTCCTTATCAAAACCAACTTGCCACTTCGCATAAAATGGATGACGTTTTCCCGTCATCGTTATGTCTTGCAAACGGCTTAAGCGCACACGCACGGGACGCTTTGTTAATTGTGTACCAAGTGCAGCAACAGCAGCAAAGGGATTCGCTTGCACTTCTTTACCGCCAAAACCGCCACCCATTCTGAGGCACTGCACCACGACTTCATTGCGCGGTACGTTCAAAACCTGCGCGATGATTTGTTGCGTTTCGGAGGGGTGTTGCGTCGAGCACTGCACAGTAATATGTCCTGTTTCATCTAAGCTAGCCAGTGAAGCATGGGTCTCGAGATAAAAATGTTCCTGCCCACCAATATAGAGTTCGCCCTCGAGCTTTTGCGAAGAACCTTGCAGCCCCGCAAGGGTGTCACCACGTTTCGCGTGCAGTGTACTGCCTTGAAAACTTCCCTCGGCGATAGCATCTTGAATGGTCAAAATAGCAGGTAAGGGTTCATAATCTACGTGGACAGCGTTTGCACCAGCTCGAGCCGCTTCCTCAGTGTCAGCTAACACCCAACACACAGCTTGCCCTGTATACATAACTTCAGTTGGGAACAAAGGTTCATCTTCGTGCGTGTGCGAGTCATTAACACCTGGCACGTCTGAAGCGGTTAAAACTTTCACTACACCCGGAATGTCGCAAGTTTCCGAAATATCCAAATTTTTAATCCGTGCGTGAGCGTGCAGTGACTGGACGGGGTAAGCATGTAACACATTGGGATAACGATTCAGCAAGTCATCAGTGTAAAGAGCTGCACCCGTCACGTGTGCCTTTGCGCTCTCGTGGGGGATGGCTTTACCAACAATATTTCCGCCAACCCTGTCTCTACCAACCATGTTTTGTTTTATGTCCGCCATTGCGCTAACTCCATTTGAAATTCAAGATTAAAAGTTAAAGATTCAAAATTAAATATAATCTTCAATCTTGAATTTTCAACCTTGAATCGTGAAAAAATTTCTCGAGTAAATTCCCAAGCATCGCTACGCGGTAGGTAGCACTGCCTCTGTGGTCGTCAATCGGTTTGAATTCACGCTTGATGATTTCACTCGCTGCTTGCACATTACGAAGTGCCCAGGGTTTATCCACCATTGCAGCTTCGGTTTGATAGGCGCGCACAGGCGTTACCGCCACACCACCAAGCCCAATGCGAATACGTTTTACTGTATCGGCGGTTAGCTCGAGCGTCACCCCCATGGCCACCGTACTGATATCGTCCATGGGGCGTTTGCACACTTTGTAAAAACGCGACACCGTTGCAATGGGCAAAGGAATACGAAGAGCCTTGATGATTTCGCCCTTCTCCAAGACGGTCTTTCGGTAACCTGTGAAGAAGCCATCGAGTTTAACAACACGCTCACCCGTCGCACTCACTAAAACCAAGGATGCATCGAGGACAAGAAGTACAGGTGGCGAATCCCCAATCGGTGAGGCTGTGCCGATATTACCACCAAGCGTGGCTCGGTTGCGAATCAGTTTACTAGCGAATCTTGGAAACCATTCACTCAAAATGGGAATGCGGTTTTTTAAGAGATGCTCGAGTTCACTTAATGTCAACCCTGCACCTATTTCCACATAGTCAGCTTGCCAAACAAAGGTTTTTAATTCGGGCAGTTGATCAAGTGCAATTTGTGTTTTGGCTTTTGAAAATCTCTGGTTAATTTCTACAACCCAATCCGTGCCTCCTGCAACAAGTTTTGCTTCGGGTTGTTCTTTCAAGATTTCAAAGAATTCGCCCAGTGAAGTAGGGCGGTAAAAAGCATTCGTATTCGTCGTGTAATTAAATGATTGTGGTGCAGGGGCGGGTTGCTCGAGCCTTCGTGCCAATGGGTCATTTCGTTCAGGTTTTCCCAAAGCGTCTGCTGCATCTTTAATAGGACGATACCCCGTACAGCGGCATAAGTTTCCAGACAAAGCTTCTAGGTCAAAATCCTCGCGGTCTTTGCGGTAATATTCAGCGGCCATACTGACAATAAAACCAGGCGTGCAATAACCACATTGCGAACCGCCTTGGAGCATCGCTTCTTGGGTGGGATGAAGTTTCTGCTGCTGCGCCAACCCTTCAACTGTCCAGACTTCTTGACCTGCGAGGGAAGCTAGCAAGAGCAAACAACCGTTCACCGATTCGTAGCGGGAGCCTTGCACATCAGGGCGAAGTAACATTACCGCGCACGCACCGCACTCACCTTCTGCACAACCTTCTTTACTACCTGTAAACCCTGACGAACGCAGCCACGAAAGGAGTGTAGTGTGTGGGTCTACGGTTTTAGCGTTTATAGTTTGACCATTTAACGTGAACGTCACGGGCGTTGACATTCTAAAGTTTTATCATAAATTTAAACGTTGAAATGAAAAGCATCTCACGGTAGGCTCTGGTTATGAAAGCACTACTCGAGTCCGCCTTTCGCCATGCCCTAGCTGAAACCTCACCTAAACATCTCGTTACACAACATCTTCCCGATGCAAAACCTTCACTGATTCTCGCCTTCGGCAAAGCAGCCATTCCCATGCTACAAGGTGCTTTAGAAGAATTCCCTGATACACCTTATCTTGTCACGCCGCCAAGCTACGCAGCTACGTTTGTGGGTCACGGCGAATACTTAGCAGGCACGCACCCTGTACCAAGCGAAACGAGCAACAACGCCGCAGAACGTGCGCTCGAGCTAGCCTCAGGTTTAAGAGAAAAAGATTCGCTGCTCGTTCTCGTGTCGGGTGGTGGCAGTGCCTTGTGGTGTGCACCCTGGGGAATAACCCTCGAGGAAAAGCAGACACTCACACAAGCTCTCTTGCGTTCAGGAGCAGATATTCACGAACTCAATACCGTACGTAAACACGTTTCAAAAATTAAAGGTGGGCGGTTGGCACAAATCACAAAAGCGAAGGTAGACGCTCTACTCCTCTCGGATGTTGTCGGTGATGACCCTGCCGTTATTGCTTCTGGCCCAACCGTCGCCGACCCGAGCACTTTTACAGATGCTCTCGAGGTTCTAGAGCGTTACAGCTTAGACTTTCCAAAGGTGAGTGAGCATTTTCAAAAAGGTGTTCGCGGTGAAATTGCAGAAAGCCCGAAACCAAATGATCCCTTGTTTGCTCGAGTCGAAAATAAAGTTATCGGCTCGAATCGGATTTTACTCGAGGCTGCCCGAAGTTATTTACAGCACCATGGTCATAACGTAACCATTCTCTCAGATTGTTTTGAAGGTGAAGCCAAAGAACTAGCAAGATTTCATGCAGCAACCACGCAAAGCATCAGCAAGTACGGTGAGCCCTTTCCGCAGCCCGTGATTTTACTCTCCGGTGGTGAAGCAACCGTAACCGTAAAAGGGCGTGGTAAAGGCGGACGCAATCAAGAATTCGCCTTGTGGCTCCTACATTTTTTACAGGATAGCAAAGTGTGGGCGTTGTCCGCAGGTTCAGACGGAATTGATGGTAACAGCACTGCCGCAGGTGCGTTTATAACACCAGACAGTTGGCAACGTGCCAAAGAAAAAGGCTTAGATATTACTAAGTTTTTAGAGAACAACGACTCGAACACATTTTTTAGAGAGCTTGGGGATACGCTCGAGACTGGCACGACGCAGCACAATCTTAATGACTTTCGAGCGATTGCACTTTAAGTTAAGGCAAAATAGCATTGGCCGTGCGTCTCTACGAAGACAAAACCATACAAACTTTATTTTCAATTCTGTAATCGTTCATTCGGAATCTGTATTAGCTACTTAAAGCGTAGTCTTAAGCGCGTCCGTAATCTCTGTCATACGCTTGCGGTTAACGCCCATATCGCTCTGGCCAAGCCTAGCTGCCGAACGAAAGTGAACAAGCTTGTTGACATCATCTATATAAAACTCCGCATCATCTACAAAACCCATCGTGAGTGATCGAAATTCAACGTGCAAATAGTTAGCCTCTTGCGTGATAATGGTAACCCTGGGCATCGCCGCGACCACACGCAAGATTTCTGTCATTGTAAAGCTTGCATCAGAGGTGTAAGGCAGTGCTGCCATGTAATGCTCCGCATCACTGCTCGGAGCCTGCGTCGAGACACAATTTGGTTGATCGGGGCAAGAAGCTAGTTGCCCATCCTCTACACCAAGGTTGGTAGGTATAGGCACACCAAAAGCAACATAAACTCTAGCAGCGATAAATAAAAGCGCAAATGTAATCAGAATACCTAAAAGAACTCTCATAACAACAGTTTAGGAAAAAGGTGTTGACAAAAGAGGAGGCAGGCTTGCAATTTACAAGGCGAATAACTCATTTAAGCAATTTTAACGAGCACGTGACCTTTGGTTTTCCCTTGCAAGATTTGAGTTATGGTCGTGTCTAAACCCTCAAGCCCAATCTCGGTAGTAAGTGGCTCTAAATTTACTTTCCAATCTGTAGCAAGTTTTTGCCACAACGCGGCGCGTTTAGCCATCGGATAATTTTGCGAATCCATACCGAGCAAATTCACGTTTCGCAAAATGAAGGGATAAATCGTTAAGTTGAGATTTGCACCACCTACGAGCCCACACGCAGCAACGCTCGAGCCAGGCTGTAGCGATTTCACAACATTCACGAGCGTGTCGCCACCCACGGTATCTACTGCACCACCATAAAGCGGTTTTAGCATGGGTTTTTCAGTAACCTGCGAAAATTCGCTACGTTCGATAATTTGCTTTGCCCCAAGCTTCTTTAGCAAGTCGTGGCTTTCTCCACTACCCGTACTGGCAATTACGTCATAGCCGAGTTTAGCTAAAAGTGCGACTGCGACGCTACCTACACCCCCACTCGAGCCTGTTACCAAAACAGGAGACGTCAAACTATTTTTTTCTAACGCTTCAATACACATGGCCGCCGTTAAACCTGCTGTACCGAGCATCATCGCTTCACGTAGTGTCAAACCTTCTGGCAACAGCACGACCCACTCCGCAGGTACGCGAATATACTGGGCAAACCCACCTGCCGTATTCATGCCAAGATCGTAGCTCGTCACTAGGACTTCATCACCTACATTGAAGCGTGTATCTCTAGAATCAGTCACAACTCCCGCAGCATCAATGCCCGGCGTGTGTGGGTACACCTTTGTCACACCAGGGTTACCACTAGCAGAGAGTGCATCTTTGTAGTTTAGTGCGGAATAAGTAACTCGAATCGTTACGGCATTGTTTGGTAAAGTGTCGAAAGGCACGTCTTTCACCTCACGAACATAAGCACCCGCTTTTTCTTCTACACGAAAAGCCTTAAACGTTGACATCTGCCTAGTGTAACGCAAAACATGAATTAAAAATCAATTCCATTTAATGTAGGGGGCTTATCAAACAACAAGACACATGATGACATCCTTTGCAACACATTCGCAACCCACGCTTTCGTAAACCAAACAACACCACACATTAGAAAAACGTAATCGGTTTTTATCAAACCATGAGGGCGGGTTTTACATTTACGAGTCACAAAAATAAAACGGGTTTGCCTCGCGTTATAACGAAGCGAACCCACCCCTACGATATTTTGATATTTGCATTAACTTAACAAATCATTTACGTTCACCGCTTTTTTGGGTTCGATGTAACCTGTATCCATCTGTGCAAGTTGGAGTTTGCCCGAAACATCATCATTCACACCGTGCCAATAGGTATAGTTATCAATCACCCACATACCACTCTCGCGTGTGCCGTTGCCGGAACCTTTTACGCCACCGAAGGGCATATGGGCTTCGGCACCTGTGGTTGAATTATTGATGCTCGTCATACCGGCTTGAATTTCGTTTTTGAAGGTGTAAGCCCATTCGCGGTTATTCGTGTAAATCGCGGAGGACAAACCGTAATCAACACTGTTAGCCACTTCAATCGCTTCTGCAATACCATTGACTTTAACGAGGTTAATCGTAGGGCCGAAAATTTCTGTTTTGAATTGCTTCATTGTTGGCTTGGCTTCCCAAATCGTTGGATAGCCGTAAAACGCTGCATCAGGGTCACCTTGGAAACCTTTGGGTTTAGATTTTTTCGTAATACGTCCGTCCCCGTAGAGGAGTTTGGCACCGTCTTTTTTACCCCAGGTGTAATGCTCGAGCCACCGTTCAAAAAAGCGTTCGTTGATAAAGGGCCCGTAGAGCACATCGTCGTAAAGATTAGGGTCGCCAATTTTTATTTCTTTGGCAGCTTTCACAAATCTTGTTTTGAATTCGTTGTAAATTGGTGCGTCAAGAATGATATTACCTGCACTGGTGCAACGTTGCCCACCTGTTCCAAAACTTGCCCAGAGTGCGCCGCTTACCGCGTTGTCTAAATCAGCGTCGCGCATCACAACAAGAGGGTTTTTGCCACCTAGCTCGAGTGTCGGGTGCTTAAGATTACGCCCAGCAATTTCGCCAATTTTACGACCAATGGCGGTTGAACCCGTAAAAGCAAATTTATCCACGAGCCCTTCATCCATCATATCTACGAGGTAGGCCCCAGCAGCATTAGCACCGCTACCGAACACAACATTCAAAACACCTTTTGGTAAACCTGCTTCTTCAATAAGTTTAGCAAAGGCGTACGAGCAAGCAGGCGAATCTTCCGAGGGTTTCCAAACAATCGTATTACCTGTTAAAAGCGCAGGAATGATTTTCCAAGCAGGCACAGCTACAGGAAAATTCCCCGCGGTGACAATACCCACCACACCAAGTGGACGACGATACGTCATGAGTTCCTTGTTGTGCATTTCTGAGGGAACGGTTTGACCATAAAGTCTGCGACCTTCCGATTGAAAAAAGTGACAGGTGTCAATCGCTTCTTGTACGTCGCCTCTGGCTTCTTTAAGCGTCTTCCCCATTTCGCGTGTTACGAGACGGCTCAGCGACTCTTTCTCGCGTGCAATCGCTTTGCCAATATTACCAATCACCTCCCCGCGAATGGGCGCAGGGGTTTTGCTCCACGTTTTGAACGCTGTTTGTGCGACTTTGCAGGCTTCGCACACTTGCTCTCTCGAGGCTTCAGGAAACACACCGAGAACATCTGAAAGGTTTGAAGAATTCTTAGATGCAAAAGTTTTCTTTGAAGAAACCTCTTTACCACCGATTAAGTTATGAAATGTTTTCACGACTGACCTTTCTTATACATTTTTTACAATCTATCCGAAACAGCTGCTTACCAATTTGGGAGTGGCTTATTTTTGGCAGGAGTTATCTTGAAGTTTCCTGTTATCACCAAGGTAAAATTTTTACGTTTGTTCGTTATTGTGTGTACGAAATAAAAGGACTGGAGCGTTACGGTCACGACAAAGAGATTGCTTCGCGGAGAAACGAACGATGAATTTTATGGGTTTTGATCACCCCTTAAACCGAGGCTCGCAATGACGGACTGAAGGTGTGTGTTGATTTCTAACCAGCACATATAAAATTTGGAACGACTCATGCTGAAACTTCCTTTGTGCCTCTATGGTAACTGTTCGGGTTTGAAATGCACCTAGGCACTGCGCTGTTTTGTTTGCGTGCTATAGGTACTCTCAAAAATCTTATCTGCATTCCCTGCTTCAAAGCCTTCGCGGCGGTGTTCGCGTTTGATGGCGGCTTTGTCAAGATGCTTGAACTGTGGTAGCACTAAACGCTCAGCGAACTCTACATAAGAACCAGAAATACTGTGCTTTTCAATATCAGGTTTCTCACTACCAGCAAATTCCGCTTCAATCATTTCAGCTACGGTGGAGCTTTGCAGCAGTAACCCATCGGGAGCCTGTTTGATTTTACCACCTGAATCATTGAGCTTAAAGCCGTGTTTTTCCAAAAAGGCGTTAAATGTTGCTACCGTGTCATAACCGCTGGGCAAGTTATGTACCGAAATGGTGAAGTGGTTGAGGTAATAACGGTTGTAAATCACCCAGGCAGCATATTCGGATTCACTGGCTAAACGTTCATAATCTGACCACGTGGGCAATCTCCAGAGAGCTTTGTGCAGAAATTCATCCACAGCGTTACTGTTGTCTAAGTCCAGCTCATCAACCGGGTCACGTTTCACCTCATCGGTGTAACTCGTGATGATGCGCTGTGCTTCTGGGCTGAGGTCATGCACACGCAATTCAGACACAAAAATTCTGGGATATTGTGGCGCAGGTGGGCTGTACCAAAAAGCATCGAGCTTCTTCCCTGCGAAAAAGTAGGGGTCGCGCTTTTCATAACCGTAGTGTAAAAAGATTTTTTCAAACGATTTGATGCCGAGTTGCGGTACACCCATCGTGCGAAAAGCGATATGGTCGTTCTCGATATCTTCCGGGCGGCGGATGATGCCTTCTCCTACCATTTTTTGAATGATGTTACCGACATCAGGAACACGCGCTTGGTAGCGATGCATGAGTCCAGAGAGCACGGTCTCGAGTATCTGTAATTTATCCATATATTCCTCCAGTTAAGACTTAAACGCCTCGAGTTTAGCGATATACCAAGCTGGAAAACCAAACTCACGTGCGGGTTTAGCAATCCGTTCGACATAGGCATCCTCGGCAGGTCGTGGCTCCATTTCATGACAGATGTAGGTCATGGCAACTCTAAATTTTCCGTCGAGAGATTGAACCAAAACTGCTTCAGGCAGGTAGATTTCACCAAGTTTGCCATGAGCATGTTCAATGTAGAGCCGCTCGAGTTCGCGGTGGGTAGCTGTAGCCAAGATACCGTAAACCGTGTGCTCGGCAGAACGAATCAGGTTGGCTCGTGGGGCAATCTGAATGTCAAAACCAGCTAAACATGCAACTTCCCACGCTTCAGGCACCAAGTCAACTTCTTTAAGGACATTAAAGTTAATATATGAGCCGTAAAAAAATACCCAAATTTTTGTGTCAGTCATAAAACTACTGTAATATGTCTTTCAAGCGAAATACAACCTATAAACTTCATATTTTGAGACTTTATATGAAAATTTTCGATATTTCAGGTTAGAATAAACCGGTGAGCAGAAAACTCACCCTCAATCAACTCTCTATTTTTTTAACTGTAGTTGAACAAGGTAATGTCACGAACGCTGCGGCAGAACTCGAGATGTCGCAATCTTCGGTGAGCCATGCCTTAGCCGAACTCGAGAAAGCCCTCAGTGTACAACTGTTGCAGCGTGGCCGCTTTGGTGCCAAACCTACACTCGTGGGTGAGCGTGTAGCAAGGCAAGCCCGAATGATGCTGCGCTTAGAACAAAGCATCCTCGAGGAAGTGAGCCAGGAAACAGGCGAACTGACAGGGCACTTGCGGCTTATTTCCTTTCGCAGTGTAGCCACACATTTGTTACCTGATATTGTCAAGCACTTTCAAGCTTTGCACCCTAAGGTTACCTTTGCTATCCAAAGTCTCGAGGGTGAAGAACGCGGGGTAGAACGATTTGTGCTGGAGGGACGTGCTGATATCGGCGTAGTGACGCTACCAAGTCATCCAGCTCTGCATACGGTTCCATTCGCCCAAGATGATTGGGTGGCTATTTTTCCAAAAGCCAAAGCTCCAAAAGCCAAAGGAGCAAGCTGGGGCAATCTTACGAGTCTTCCCTTTTTGCTTTGCAACGAAGCCGGCGCACCCACGCTGCGCGATTACTGGGAAGCACACGGACATCAGCTTCAAAAAGTTGCCCAAGTCGAGGAAGACAGCGTTATCGTTTCGATGGTGGCACACGGTTTTGGTATCAGTATTCTGGCGCGTCTGGCGGTTGAACCTGTCCCCCCCGGTCTCGCCCTTCGGACGTTACCCACACCCTTAGAACGTCACTTTGCCTTTGCACTGCAACCCCAGCAACTCAGCTCGCCACTCGTGAGTCGGTTTTTAAGCACAGTCACAGAAGAAAGTTTTTTAAGGGAGTGCGCGGTTGTTCGAGATGGGGTTGTACGCTTAGCATCGTAAGTGACAGGGATGTACTGCAAACTCAGTAACCCCCTGTACTCTTGGAGTGATACACCTGTTACCTTGTGGGCCTCTGTCTCCCAAAATTAGGGGACATGGTCAAGTAAACATCAACGGCTATTTTTGCGTTACAAAGAAAGTGGAGAGGCCCCCTCGAGCCACGCCATTTCTTCTGCTGTAAGTTTGAAGGTCGCCACATCCATATTTGCCTTAAATTCTTGTGGGGTTTGACAACCAACAAGTGCAAAAATATTCATCGGTTGATTCATGACATACGCAAAAGCAAGTTGTGGAATAGACAAACCCTTCTGCTTCGCCAACTCTGCCACACGGTCTAAACGCTTAAAGTTTTCTTCTACGCAGTAACAGTCTACGCAAAGTTTGTCTAAATACTCTGTAAAGGTGTTTAAGTTATCCCGCCGGAAACGTCCGGAGAAAAAACCACCTGCGAGACTCGACCACGTAAAAAGCGGAAGTTGTTTCTCACTGTAGTATGCTCTCGCGTCTTTGCCACGTGAACCCCCAATACTGATACAACCTTCCCAAGGTTCTTGTACTTGGTCTGCCAAGCTAAAATTGGGACTGCTCACTACAAAAGGCTGAAGCCCCTGTTCTTTAGCGTAGCGATTCGCCTCGTCAAGACGCTCGTGCGACCAATTCGAGCCGCCAAAAGCGCGAATGCGGCCAGCCTTTTGCTGTTCATTGAGTGCTTCTACAATTGGCCCAACTGGCACCGTTGGGTCATCACGGTGCAAAATATAAAGGTCAATATAATCAAACTTAAAACGGGCCAGCGAATCATAAATATCTGCGGTAATGTCGTGAGGTGTGACACGCTTGCGGTCATGGTTGTGGTGCGCTCCCTTGGCGATAATAACGAGTTTGTCCCGCAAACCTCTGTCACGCACCCACTGACCTACGGTGCGTTCGTTTCTACCACCCCCATAAACGTGTGCGGTGTCAAGCGTAGTGCAACCGAGTTGATAGACACCATCGAGTAGCGCGAATTCTTTATCTAAATCGTCACCATTAATCATGACAGTGCCTTGGACTAAGCGAGAGATTTGTTTGTTCAAGCCTGGTACAGTGCCGTAGTTCATTGTGGTTTACTCCTGTTGAAATGATTTTGACGCGCCAGCAAGGGGCTAAAGTCGCCTTGCTGATACCTGAATGATTACTATTCCATTGGATATTTCAAACCCCACTGACCGCGAATCGCATCAAGGGTTTTCATGATGGCAAGCGTTTCGTCTAACGGCATGAAGTCAGATTCTAATTTGCCTTCGCGCAAACACTGCGAGACCTCGAGAGCCTCGTAGGTGTAGCCATTCAGTGGTGTCTCCACCTTGACCTTTTTTGGTTTTTTACCTTCGACATGCACAGTAAAGTTGGAGGGCCCCCACCAAGGGGAATGAATGCGAATGTAGCCCTTCGTGCCGATAATCGTCGCTTCGTGGGGTGTACTCAGCCGTGTGGCGGTTGAAAGTAAGGATTGCTGTCCTTCACGGTGACTAAACAACATAGTGGCTTCTTCATCCACACCCGTAGAACCAAGACGGGCAAAGCTCTTCACTTCAACAGGCGCACCAAAAAGCATAAAGGCAAGAGAGATTGGATAAATCCCAACATCGAGCACAGCTCCGCCACCAAGCTCTGGATTAAACAAACGGCTGTTTGGATTCACCTCGGTACGAAACCCAAAATCGCACTCGAGCATCCTCACGTCACCAAGAGTATCTTGTGCTAACAGTTCGCGCACCTTCACCATATGTGGCAAAAAACGCGACCACATTGCCTCCATTAAGAAAACTTTTTTCTGCCGCGCCAAGGCAATCATCTCGAGGGCTTCTTTAGCATTAATAGCAAAGGGTTTCTCGCAGAGCACAGCTTTGCCATTTTCAAGACAAAGCAAGGTGTTTTCTTTATGGAATGGATGCGGTGTAGAAATGTAAATTGCGTCAACCTCTGGGTCTTGGACTAAGGCTTCGTAGGTAGGGTGTCTGCGCTCAATCTTGAACTTATTGGCAAATGTGTCGGCGGCTTCCTGTGTTCTCGAGCCCACTGCTACGAGTTTTATGTCAGGTAAGTCGTTGAGTCCGGCAGCGAATTTATGTGCGATTGTTCCGGTGCCGAGTATGCCCCAGCAAATGGTTTTGGTCATAGCAGTGTGAGTATACCCCGATTTTTATTAGAGCGAATGGACAGTTTACCCCTCCGAAAAATTCCCCTATAATCTCTCTAGGACTCTTCCTCTACTTCCTCGCCATTTTGGCTTACTCTTTGTAGGGATCGCTTGTTCTTTATCCCCAGCACAAACCCCTGTACTCGGCACTTACCTTTGCACACAGGAAGACGGCGCAGCGTGGACGCTTGAGCTAGCCCAAGGCACTTTTAGCTTTGGCAATTTGCAAGGAGACTGGCGCACGTTTAGTGAGGTGGAAATGGCGAGTGCAGAGTTCGACCTCTCTGCTTTAGGTGAAGGCGGCAGTGCTCTTCAATTAACTGTTGCAGGAGAAGCAAAAGCACTGGGTTTATTTTTTATCAAAGATGATGAGCCTAGGATTGGTTTACAAACGCTGGACGGTACAAATCTTTCCTGCAATGCCACGGAAATTGCCGAAACACAACCCAAATCTCAAAGTAACGCATCACAAAGTACAACACCTACCAGTGCCTTAACTACAACACAACTTGCAGACATGGGCATTGATCCAGAAACAATGTTAGTTCCTGACAGGTTCCACTGTTACGAAGAAGTTGAAAGCGACGATTATTCGCACTACAGTTTTGAACTCACCCTTATGCAAGGCAACCGCTACACCTTGGGGTGACGGTGACATTCGCACGGAAGACGATAGCTCCCTCCTGGATGTCATCTTTTTGAATGGCCCGCTTTCAGGTGAGTACAGTTACGGGGGTGCTCGTTACAACAACCATGGGCAACATGTGTGGCTCGGTAGTCTTGGCGCAGATAAAGTTGATTTTAATTGCTATCAACAAGAGCCGCGGGTACAACAAGCCCTTCTCGAGTGGGTCTTCAAAGACCCGCAAGCGAGTGTTTATACCTGCGTTGAAGAGAATACAGGAACCTCTGGGCCAACTTTGGAGATTCTCGAGGGTCGCCGCTACCGTGTGGATGGTGGAGAAGGTGAATACTCTGTAGACATCACGAATGCCCCTGATGATGGCCTCTACAGCGTTGATTACCTAACCGGCCCTTGGTCTGACGGTTAGGGCAATGCCTCTGCTGATGAAGAAACAGGGCAACGCAGACTCAGTGTGAAGAGCGACTATGGTGACTTTGATTGCTCGAGACTCGGTGAACCGTTGCAAAGCATCGTCTATGGTGAGGCAATCGTGCCTGCACCACTTGAGGATTCGGGTGGTATAGATGGTTTATATGGCAGTTGGCAACCTGACATCCTTGGTTCATACGGTGGACTCTGCTGGAGCTTTTTGTACTTCCGTCCTGAAGGCTATGTTTACCAAGAAGCACCTGAGGATTTACTTGAAGAGATTGACTGCACGCGCACACAACCTAATGGCGCACCACTTTATGATACCTAGGGCAACACTATTTTTTTTGGTGATAGAGATACAAAGATCATAAACGGTACTGAGATTGATGGCTACACGCGCATCGCAAAAGCAGATGGTGTAGACCTAAATGGCAGCTTCAGAACATTTAGCTACATGCAGACGAGTATCGCTGACCCTAGTGCGGGCGGTGTCGCCACGGAACGAACCATAACCTTTTATCCTGACGACACATTTACAAGTGAAAATTTTGTTGGCGGCATGAGCCCGGATGTGACGGTTACAAGTGAAGGCTCGAGTAGTGGCACCTATCAAATTCAAGGTAATACACTGACCTTTAACTTTCTAGATGAGCAAGTGAGGAGAGAATTCTTTTTTGTTTTTCCTGACCAAGATTTTGGCAATCCTGATACGGTTCGCATTGGCGGGTCAGATTACTCGAGAGAGTAAGCGTTTTCACGAATAATCATTACCAAATCTTTGAACACCTTGAATCATTAGATCTCTTGCACAAATAAGGTTTTCTTCCAAAAAGTCCTTTGTAGTTTGATACTCGGGGGTATTTATGCAAGAAGTCTATTGCTTGAACATCAGCTTGATTATATTCACTACATTCATTATGTGCAGCTTTGTTGTGCCAATGCGCCCAAGTTGCAATTTGCTTTTGCATGCCTGCGTTGTAAATACTTTTTTATAAAGTTCAATAATCATTGTTTCAAGTTTTGTACTCGAGATACTGTTTTGACATCGAACTCGAGCTTAAACGTATACTTGTTTTATGTTCAAACTCTATTCCAACTTTATACAAATCTGTAAAAGTCTTGCTCATTTATGAATTGAAATGCTATCTTACAAACGTAAGGGAAAAGAGAAAGGAAGTGGGGAATGAAAAAAATGGCAAGAGTCTTTAGTGCCATCACTGCTCTATTCATGCTAGCAGCCTGTGCAAGTTTAGAGAATTCGACATCAGACTTAGAAACTACAGCGGGATCCGAACTCATCCAAAACGGTAACTTTAGTAGTGGACAAAACAACTGGAGTGTGTACGCCAAATCGGGCATAGACACGACGAAAGCTGTCGATTCATACGGACGCATGTGTGTATGGGTGAATCAGGCGACCTCGAGCCCCTGGGATGTCCAACTTTATCAAACCGGTTTGAATCTAGAAAACGGTAAAACCTATGACCTCACCTTCAAAGTGGTCACTAGCAATAATGTCACGGCAAACTTTACTGTAAAAGTAGGACAAAACGGTTCTCCTTATAGTAGCTACAGCACAACATCACAAACCGTCACGGGTAGTTCGTTGGTTAGCAAATCCTTGAGCTTTACAATGAACAAAGCAGATAGTGCGGCCAAGCTCGAGTTTCAACTCGCCACTAGCAACACCGATGAATATTATTGCTTTGACGATGTCTCGATCAAAGCCCGGGATGGAAGCAGTGGGGGCGATACAGGTGAGAGCGATACAGATGAGGGTGGTACAGGTACGACAACTTACCCTTATGGTGGCACGCTCGTCCCTAATGGTGTAGATGCCAACACAGTTATCTCCGATCTCTATGCTAAATGGAAAAGTGAACGACTTGCTTATGCGCCTGAAAAAGGATTGCAATCAGGTGAAATTTTACCAACAAGCAACGATCAATTTAATAATGGCATGGTCTCAGAAGGTATTGGCTACTGCATGCTTCTCTCCGTTTACAACAATGACAAAACCGTTTTTGATGGCTGCTGGAAGTTTGGCAAGCGCAATTTGAATCAGTATGGTCTCATACCTTGGCTTTTTGATAGTAATAGTCAGCTTGCAGATTCTAACAATGCCACCGACGGTGACTTAGATGCAGCCTTTGCACTCATCGTTGCCTTCAAAAAGGGCTGGGGTTACGAGCAAGATGCAAAAAATTTGATTGATGCTATTTTAACGCACTGTGTTCACTCGGATAACTCCCTCGAGCGCGGGCAGGCGAACAATCCCAAGAATCAAATTAACACGAGCTACATTTCACCTGGATACTTCAAAGTTTTTGCGGATTTCACAGGGAACAACCGTTGGCTTGACGTACGCGATAAGAACTACAGCATCCTTGAAACAGCCCTGGATAAGTCAAATGTGTTACTGATCCCACACGAAGTTGATACAAATGGTGATAACAATTTCAATAGCAGCACACAAAATTATAGCTCTGATGCGGCTAGACAACCTTGGCGTTGGGCGATGGACTATGTTTGGTTTGGTGAGCAGCGTGCTAAAAATATGATGATTGAGTACAACAACTTTTTTGAAAGTAGCAAAGCAGGTGGGTTGTCCAACTTGTGCGAATCCTATGACCGTTACGGTAACAAAGTGGGTAACTGGTGTGGCAGCCAACCAGGCTTTATTATTGGTGGTGCAGCATCGGCACAACTTGCCGAAAATGATACTGTGAATCGTACAGCAGCTTGGAATGCATTGACTACATCATGGACAGGGAATTACTATTCTTTTGATTTGATGCTTCTTGGCACTATACTTACGGCAGGTAAAATGTATAACCCGCTTCAGTAAAAACGTCATCTTTTCTAAAGCGCGTGAGGGTAAACTTCACGCGCTTTTTATTGTACGGACAGCTTAGAATGCGGTACATTACAAACTATGACTTCATATACCTTTACGTATCGTGGCGAATATATTGAAAATCGTCACGCTATTTCTATTGCTATTGTTAATGCTGAACAAAAACTAATAGCACATTCGGGAGACCCTCAATTAATAACCTACTTACGCTCATCGGCAAAACCTTTTCAGGTTCAAGCCCTGTTTCAAACGGACGCCGCAGCTCATTACCACTTTACTGAACAAGAGATTGCACTTGCATGTGCTTCACACAGTGGCACACCTGACCACGTGCGCGTTGCCAAAGGCATATTGGAAAAATTAAAATTAAAGCCCTCTGATTTAGCTTGCGGAGTTCACCCGCCGATGAGCAAAGAAGAAAGACAACGCCTCGCGGGAGCGGGTGAAACTTCAACGGTGCTGCACAATAACTGTTCAGGTAAACACGCTGGCATGTTGGCTGTTGCACTACGCCTCAATGCACCCACACAAGGGTATGAACACTTAGAGCATCCCGTACAACAACTCAACCTTCAAACGTTACGTGATTTATCAGGTATGCAAGATATTCCTATAGCCATTGACGGTTGCAGTGTTCCCGTGTTCGCGTTGCCTTTGGATAAAGCTGCTTGGCTTTTTGCACAACTTACCCAACCACAAGCTGCACCTAAAAAATATCAGGAAGGGTTAGAGGCTGCCTTTCGCGCGATGCATACTTTTCCAGAGATGGTTGCTGGTGTCGGTGAAATGGACACCGTACTCATGCAACATGTTCCTGGACTCGTAGCAAAGCAAGGTGCGGATGGGTATTACGGCATGACCTTACGCGAAACAAAGTTTGGCCCACTCGGCATCGTTCTTAAAGTCGAGGATGGCAGCACTGCCGCCCGCGAGCCTGCGGTCATTGCTTTGCTCGAAGAGTTAGGCGTTTTGGCAAAAGACAATACTCTGCCCTGGAAACGCCCCGTCATCTGCAATCACCGCAAAATTGAAACGGGATATTTAGAAGCAGCGATAAGCTTAGTGTGGTCTTAAAAAGTTATAGTGAAGCCAAGCAAAGGCAGAAAGCTACAGCTCAACATCTTAAAAGCCTTCGCCTTCAGCCCTAGTCACTCTCTTTTGCTAAGCTACTCCCATGCAACAATTTTTCTTCGTAGGTAGCTACACGCATCCTTCGCTCGGTGGGCAAGGTGAAGGTATTTACATCTGTGGTCTCGAGACCTCGAGCGGTAGGTTATCAAACTTCGACGTGCAACCCGTACTCAACCCTTCTTACCTAACGTTGACCAAAAAAAACAATGTTCTTTTTGCCGTACAAGAATGTGGCAACGATTTACACCCTTCTGGTCACGCTTTTCGTATACAACCAGGGTTACAGCCCAAGCTCGAGCCCCTTAATACACAACCCACACACGGCGAATACACCTGTCATCTTTCAGTCGATGCCGAAGACACATTTCTCGCGGTTGCTAATTATGGCGGTGGCAACGTTGCTCTATTTGCAGTCAATGAGCATGGACGGCTCAGCGAAACATTAAACACTATGCAACATCACGGTAAAAGTATTCACGAACGCCAAGAAGGACCTCATGCCCACGCGGTTGGCTTTAGTCCAGACAATAAATTTTTGCTCGTCACGGATTTAGGACTCGATGAGGTTAAGAGCTATACTTTCAAAGGGGGCAAACTCGAGCCCTACAGCACGTTCAAACTTTCACCAGGTTCAGGGCCAAGGCATCTTGTCTTCCACCCTAATGAACGACATGCATTGATTGTGAACGAGCTTTCCGCAACGTTGACACTTGCTCACTACCAAGCAGGAATGCTAGCCCAACTACAAACCGTGTCCACGCTACCTGAAGGTTACACGGGCGATAAATGGGCGGCTGCCGTGCGTGTCTCTGCAAACGGTAAGCATATCTATGCTTCAAACCGCCTCCACAACAGCCTTACAGTGTTCAATTTTGATGAAGAAAAAGAAACGCTCGTGCAACAGCAAGTCATTTCATCTGGCGGAACTATTCCTAGGGATTTTGTTATTGACCCAACAGGAAGAATTTTGATTACAGCTCACCAGAACAGCCACGACCTTTACAGCTTTTGGATAGATGATACGGGAAGGTTAGAACCCACAGGACATCGGCTCGAGCTAGGTTCACCTGTGTGTGTAACGTTTCTAAAATAGGAGACAGAAGATATTATTCTGTCTCCTGTCTCCTTTGTACTTTGTGTTTTGTTCTTGCTTATTTATTGGCGGCCGCGTATAACTGACCAACTTTATCCCAATCAATCACGTGCCAAAATGCAGCAATATAATCAGGGCGACGGTTTTGATAATTCAAGTAGTATGCGTGCTCCCAGACATCAAGTCCTAAAACTGGTGTACCTTTTTTCTCAGCGACATCCATAAGTGGATTATCTTGATTAGGTGTCGAAGTGATCTCGAGCTTACCCCCATCATTGACGATAAGCCAAGCCCAACCTGAACCAAAACGACCTGTGGCAGCTTTGGCAAACTCTTCTTTAAACTTGTCATAAGAACCAAAGGTCGCATCAATATTTTCTGCAAGCGCACCATTAGGTTTGCCATTTTCATTTTTCTTCAATATGTTCCAGAAAAACGTATGGTTCCAGTGTCCACCACCATTGTTGCGAATGGCAGGTGAATGTTTGCCTGCGTTTTTTACGAGCTCTTCAATCGTTGCACTCGCTTGTGGAGTATCCTTGACAGCGTTATTGAGATTCGTAACATAGGCATTGTGGTGTTTGCCGTGATGAATCTCCATCGTGCGTGCGTCTATGTGAGGCTCTAATGCATTCGTTGCGTAGGATAAGGGGGCGAGTTCAAAAGCCATAGTCTTCCTCCTGACAAAATTACGGATTATTTCATCCGAACTTGTTCAGTGTAACAAACTATGAGAACGAAACCTCTTTCAGGCTTACAAAATAAGGACAATTATGTCTTAAGACCTACTCATACTCGAGGCTAAAGACTTAGAACTTGGTAGGTTCTTTGATAGATTTGCACGTCAGATCCACCACCACCAAGCAACGACGAATTAGCAGCATT
>JBOFGY010000281.1:0-3453 GCA_051649365.1 Trueperaceae bacterium | reverse complement strand
TGTGCAAAATGGGGCAAGACATCCTTGAACTCCTTGTCTGTTAAGCTCGTTAAAGCTAAAAACTTTCGCTTGTCTCGTCGCACCTCTTCGTAACGCAACATCCATTTAGTTTAATTCTTTATTTCCGATAACGTCTATTACAACATTTCTCGAGAATGTCTACGCCATCTGCTCACGGTTACGCGGTCACCCGCTCGGAATTTCACTCGCTGCTGCGATGCTGGATAAACTGAGCGTTGAAGAACTTGCAGCAAACCTCGAGCAAAACTTTGAGATGTTGGGGCATGGCACAGGACGACACCGTAGCCTGAAAGCAATTTTTGATGAATCCTACAGATTGCTTACACCAAAGCAACAACAATAACTCTCTGCTCTTGGTGTATTTGAAGGTGGATTTGAACTCGAGGCGGCGAGCGTTATCACGGGTGCATCTTTGCAAACACTCGATGTACTGCTAGGCCGTTCACTGCTTGAGCTTTCTATAGAAGGCAGATACAACCAGCACCCTGTGCTACACAGTTTTTGCAAAGAGAAGTTGGGTGAACTAGATGATGAAATTACAAAATGTTACGAGCATTATGATCTCGATCAGCTTAAAGCACTTAGGGTGATGTTGCGCGGAACGGAGCAGAGTAAAGCGTTTGAGAGACTCGAGCGAGATTTTGCGAATTTGCGTTCTACAATAGAAAAACAAACAGAAGATTTAGATGCTGATGTTGCTGAGCCGTTTAGAGCGTTTTATACACACAAAGGGAGATACACAGAAGGGTGGGAACTGTTCTCGGAAGGGAAGGGTGAGGATGCACAGGTGTGTGCTGCTTGGTTTGCGTTGATGTTGGTGAATCTCGAGAAGGCTGAAAAAATAATTGATGAGATTTCACATGAACAAAACATTCAAACCAAACTCATTGCAAAAAATACAAAAGCTGGTATTTTACCACAGCGCAATTATATTGAAGATGCCAGGAATCTAAGTCTGGCAACTCTTAAAATGGCAGAGGATTTCAGCGACTTGACCATGTTGGTTGCAAGCATGTCTAACCTTGCAATTTTGGAAGAGTCTCTTGGAAATATTCAAGCTGCAACGCAATATTATCAGCAAGTTCTAAAGTTGACAGAGAATACACAAAACTACGCACAACATATTACGACCCTCAATAACCTAGCAGACCTTTACCTCACAAATCAGAACTTTGAGTTAGCTAAATCCTTACTTGAAAAAGCTCTGCTTATGAGCCAAAAAAGTAAAATAACAAGAATGAGCGCGCTTTTACAAGCAAATTTTGGATTATGCCTCTTTGCTCAGGGCGACTACATTCATGCTGAAGCTGCATTCGGTGAGGCAATGCAAACAGCTCTCGAGCGCGGTGACGAAATTGAAGCTGTGTCTGCAAAAATATATTTAGGTCAAGCTATAGCAGCACAGGGCAGAATAACAAAAGTTAAAGAAACATTACCCGAGGCATTAGGGACAACCCAGTTACTTGCCTATACACCAGGAACACTTAGTGCTGTAGTGAGATTTGCTGAAATTGCTACACTCGAGCATCAACCCCATGCAAAAGAGTGGGCAGCACTTGTTTACGCTCACCCACACAGAAACAGGTGACCGTGCGTATGATGGCGAAAAAGGCCAGGGAATATAGGAGTAAAAGAGCCACTTGATTTAGGGAAAGCGGCCAGCCTCGGAGCGGAGCGAGGCGAGTAACCCCATGATGACTTCAAAGACGGTGGTTGCGTCAAGACACGCTTCTTTTTCCGCAGGCTTTCACCTTTAAGTTCGAGGCGATAAGCATTATGAATAATGCGGTCAAGAATCGCGTCCGCGAGAGTGGGATCACCCAAGTTGTCGTAGCAAAGTTCTGTAGGCAATTGACTAACAATCAGGGTAGCAGTTTGGTCATAGCGGTCATCGAGCAGTTCGAGCAAGATATGCCGTTGTTCTTGGGTAGGTGTTTCCAAACCCTAATCATCGAGAATCAGCAATTCCGTTCTGGCTAAAGAAGCTAACATTCTGAGATAACGCCTATCTCCTTTGGTGATAAGCAACTCTTGCAACAAGCGAGAAGTCTGAGCATAAAAAGCAGAAAACCCATAACGGCAAGCCTGATGTGCCAAAGCAGAGGCGAGATAGGTTTTGCCAACCCCAGTTGGACCAGAGATAATAAGATTGTGATGCTCCTTGACCCAACTACAACTGGCTAAACTCTGAATCACTGAGCGGTCTAAACCGCGTGGGTGTTTGAAATCAATATCTTCCAGCGTGGCAGGTTGTTTAAGTTTTGCTTCGAGGTTGAAAATCTGCAAGCACTGCTCACTGGGTAATAGACAGGATGTTCAACCTCGAATTTTGAGTCGCCGTTGAAACTTTCGGTTATCCCTGAAGGTAGTTTCTCGGTCAATGAGCAGACCTAAACGTTCTTCAAAACTTAGCTCTTGAGAAACTCCTACTTCTAAGTGTTCCTGTAAGGCAATGGCCATGCCTTCGAGTTTCATGGTGCGAAGTTTGTCTAAGGTGGGATGTGTCAACATTAAAGACTCCTATCTGTTTGTTGGTAGTAAACGAATATTGACGTGGTGCTGGGTATGACGGGTTTGCTCCTTGGCTTCATCAGGCAAAGGCTCTCTATCAAGATTGTTTTTCAGGATAGATTCGATGGATTTGTAACTGAACGCTCTGAAATAACACGCGCGTTTGCAGGCTGCCTCGAGGTGGTCGGTGCCATAGCTTTTTGTTAAACGAATGATGCCCATACACGAGCGGTAGCCCTGTTGGGGATGGGGCGTGAGACCAGAATTTCTTCAACAACTTTTGCGGTATATTCTCCTGTTTTCTCAGCCCAAGCAATGAGTCGCCCTGGTGTCCATTCAAGATGTTGTTGATGGGCTTTAGGCATATGCTCCGTCAAAGTGCTGTGTCGCCCACGATTTCGACTTTGGCTTTATCTTTTGGTTTACGAACGCGCGTTGGGATGACCGCCATAGTGTTGCGCGAGTTCGGCATAAGCCCAATTCAACTCCGGTTCGTAATAACAAGGACTCGTTACCCCTGACTTGAGGTTATCGGGTACGACCATTTCAGGCACACCACCGAAGAACTCAAAGGCGCGGCGGTGACTTGCTAGCCAGTCTTCGAGTTTTTGGCTGTTGGTGACTTCAGCATAGGTGTAGTTACTGGCTCCTAATACAGCTACGAATACTTGGGCTTCGCTGATTTCTCCAGTGTCTTTATTATTGAGGTTCACCAAAGTTGCTTAAGCGAAAGTCCGGCATAGTGAAAGAAACTCAGTAACACGTCAGGTTGCTTGCGGAGGTTAGCAAATTCTTTATCAAGGTTTTGACGAAGGGTCGTCACATCATCAGGATTAAGATTTTTGAGGCGATGCTTGACCGTACCGTGACAGTATGCTTCAGGATTAAGCTCAGGCGCGTAAGAGGGTAAGTATTCCATCA
>JBOFGY010000280.1:0-5973 GCA_051649365.1 Trueperaceae bacterium | reverse complement strand
AGGGCTAGCGACGACCGTCATGTTGCTGTATGCGTTTCCCTATGAGCAAACAAGCTTTAAAACTCTCGAGTGCCTTACCGCCACCACCCCAACGTCCTAAAAATCTACAAACCTTTTTGGGCCGCGATTGGAAGCTGGCCCTGATTTTTATTTTGCCGATTCTTATTCTTATGGCCGGGCTTATTTTCTGGCCCTTCGTCAGTGCCTTGTACCGCAGTCTCACCGTGCGCTCGTTTATCACGGGCGAAGAGCAGTTTGTCGGGCTTAGAAACTATATTCGCTTGTGGCAAGACAGTGATTTTATCAGCGCGGTGCGAAACACCGCGCGGTTTACAATTTTTTCGCTGGCCTTTAAGTTTATTATTGGTATGGCGATTGCCCTACTTCTTAACAGTCGTTTGCCTTTTCGTGGCATCATTACCGGGCTCATGCTCTTACCTTGGATCGTGCCAGAAGTTGTGACGGCTCTGGCTTGGCGCAGTATTTATGATCCTATCTTTGGTGGCTTGAATCCTATTTTGCAAGGACTTGGGATTATTGACCGCCCGATGGGTTGGTTATCGGAGCCGCACTTGGCCTTGCCAAGTGTGATTGCGGTGAACGTGTGGAAGGGGATTCCTTTTTTCACCTTGCTACTGTTAGCGGGACTTAAAGCGGTAGATAGAGAACTGCTCGAGGCCGCCCAAGTAGACGGTGCGAATGTCATTCAGCGGTTTCGCCATGTAACCTTGCCGAGTTTGCGTTACGTCATTGCGACGACCTTGCTCTTATCGTTTATTTCAACCTTTAATACCTTTGGTCTGATTTACCTCATGACGGGTGGTGGCCCAGGTGGAGCCACGCGCATGTATATGATTCTCTCTTACGAACAAGCCTTTATTGCCCAGCGTCATGGGCCTGGTATCGCCACGGCCTTTAGTATGGCTCCGCTTATTGGTGTATTTATCGTTTTTTTGGCACGCTTTATGCAAGGTGACTACAACCGCACCCGCACTACAGTGACGGTGTTAGACCGCATTCTCGAGTTTTTCGGACGCATCTTTGGCTTTATGTTTGGGCTCCTCTTTTTGCCCTTCGAGTGGCTCGCAGATGTGCTCGAAAAATTCCGTAGCAATCGCCGCAGGCTAAAGTACGAGCAGCGCGAGCGTTTGGGGATAACACTAAGAGTGTTGGCGATTTTGCCCGTTTTGCTCTTCGTGTTGTTTCCGTTTTACTGGATTATCATTACGTCCTTCAAAACAGATTTGCAAATTCAGCAGTTTAGGTCTATTTTTGTGCCTAGTCCTTGGACGATGGAACAATACCGCTCGCTGCTCGGTGAAACGCCTTTTCTCCTGTGGTTTCGCAACACCGTGTTTGTCGCAACGGTGAGTACATTCATTTCCGTTGCGCTTTCCTCCGTGGGTGCATATGCCTTAGCACGTCTTAAATTTACGGGGTCGAAGGCCATGACCACCTTATTACTCGTGACTTACTTGTTGCCAGGGGGTATGACCTTTATTCAGCTCTACATTATCCTGACAAATCTAGGGGTTATCAATACGCACATGTCGCTCATCCTGACCTATCCAACATTCCTCATTCCCTTTGCTACTTGGGTGATGCTCGGGTACTTCCGCTCGATTCCTGTGGAGCTCGAGGAAGCTGCCCTCATTGACGGTACAACCCGCTTTGGAGCCTTCTGGCGTATTACCTTGCCTCTCGCAGCTCCAGCCATCTTGTCTGTCACGCTCTTTGCCTTTACCAATGCCTGGAACGAGTTCTTCCTGGCCTTCGTGATGATTACGAGTGAACATCTCAAGACTTTGCCGGTCGGTTTGCAGCTCTTAGTGTTTGGTGACATTTATCCTTGGGGCCAACTCATGGCCGCCTCGCTTCTCATGGCCATTCCAGTCATGTGCGTGTACATCTATGCCCAGCGTTTCTTGGTAGAAGGTTTGACCGCAGGTGGAGTGAAAGCGTAATAGATAAAGCTAATAGGGATTCCGATAATTTCCTTATAAAATTTTTGGAGCCCTCTGAAATGTCGTTGTTTGCACATTGACCTTTAGGAACGCGGCCTGTAAGGGAACGAAGCTACGGCCGTGCGTCCCTACGAAAGACTTCAGTCCCTACGAAAGACTTCAAAAGCCTTTGCCTTCGCTTTTTTGCCTTTGCCACTTTTAGCTGTTCCAAGATTTACTGAGAGAATGTTTAGCCCACCCACCTTTTGCAAGGGGCTTCACCCCCTTGCTGAAACACTGTCTCAATCAGCCTTGGAAGTACTATTTTATTCCGATGACTCGAGAATAAACTCTGAAGGTTCCAACGTTTTCCTAACCGTTTCCATAAAGACTGTAAACGGTGCCAGCTGGTCGGGGTATTTGACAAAACTCATTTCAGGATGCCACTGCACGCCGAGCACGAAGGTTTTACCTGTACCTTCGATGGCTTCCACTAAACCATCTTTGCTCCAACCAATCGGTTTGAGTTCTCGGCCAAGTTTATCGAGTCCTTGATGATGATACGAATCTGTGCGAATGGTGATTTTGCTAAAGGCTTTCGCTAGAACAGAATTTGAATCCAAACGAACTTCGTGAAATAAGGTGCCATCTTGATTGACTTGGCTATGCTGAATCGTGTCCGCGACGTTGGGTAAGTGTTGGTGCAACGTGCCACCCTCGGCGACATTAATCAGTTGAATGCCCCGACAAATGCCTAAAATGGGTAGCCCTTTACGCTTAGCGGCTTTGTAAAGTGCAAGCTCGAACAGGTCACGGCTTTCATCTACAAAACCGAGTTGTACTTCAGGCAGTTGTCCGAAATGAACGGGGTCAACATCCACACCGCCACTCAACAAAACACCGTCACAGGTTTCCACATAGCTTTCGGCAAGCTCAGGAGAGAGATTGCCGACAAAAAAGGGTAAACCGCCTGCTTTGGCGATGGCATCAGCGTATTGCAAGGCGACGGTTGTATACACACGGTTCACGTTGCGCTCGAGTGTCTCTGAATTTGTGGTAATAAGGATGCGTGGCTGCATAGAAGGAATATAGCATAGAGGGGTACAGGGTTCAGGGTTTGGTCTTTTGCTTTTACCCCAGACCCCGAACCCTGTACTCTAAACCCCGTAAAAAATCCCACTTTTGGGCATGAATGTGGAAACCCTCCTCGCCTACGTTGGAAAGATTGTTTATAGTTTTGGTATGGACCATCGCTTTCAAGTAGATTTACGTGGCATTATCGAAATTTTATCCGAGCATTTATACAGTGGCCCCCAAGTTTTCTTGCGCGAACTCTTGCAAAACGCGGTAGACGCAATCACCGCTCGAGAGAAATTCGACAAGGGTTTTCAACCCACCGTGACGCTCGAGCTTTCCAACGAGGGGGGCACACCTGTTCTCGTTTTCAAAGACAATGGTGTGGGACTGCTCGAGGAAGAAGTCCATCAATTTTTAGCCACGATTGGTAAAAGTTCCAAACGCGCCACGAAGGGTGCAGCAACAGATTTTATTGGGCAGTTTGGCATTGGGCTTTTATCGTGCTTTGTTGTTTCCGATGACATCGTGCTGCTCAGTCGCTCAGCAAAGGGTGAAGGCGTGGTTGAGTTTCGCGGCTCACCCGAAGGTAGTTACAGCGTTCGCACGGTTTCTGAAAATATGGACATTGGTTCAAAAGTCACTCTTCGTGCCAAGCGTGGCATGGAACATTTCTTTAAGGTTGAAGAAGTGTTGCGTCTCGCCCAGCATTACGGTGGTTTATTACCCTATCCTATTTATCTTCTTACGGATGGAGGAGAAAAACACGTTAATGCAGGGGGTGCCATTTGGCGACGTAGCTACGAGACTGCTGAGAAACGGCAGGCAGCCTTGCTCGAGTTTGGCACCGATGTATTGGGCCGTGAACCCTTTGACATTATTGATATTCAAACCACATCAGGAAAACTTGATGGAGTCGCGCTCGTGCTGCCCTGGACACCGAGTGTAGCCACCAAGTCCAAGCATGTTGTCTATCTAAAAAATATGCTCCTCGCGGACGATGCCGAAGGTGTGGTCCCCGAGTGGGCCTTTTTTGTGAAGCTCGTCGTGAACGCCAATGCCCTCAAACCAACTGCGTCGCGTGAAGGATTTGCAGAAGATGCTGCTTTAGAGGGGGCGAGAGAAGAAGTCGGCGAGCAATTGCAAGAGTATTTGTCAAACTTAGCTGAACAACAACCCGCGAAGTTTCGCGCGCTCTTGCGTCTCCACGACCTGACGCTTAAAGCCCTCGCCCTCGAGAACGAAGAACTCTTTGCGCTTTTTGCACCAAGGCTCGAGTTCGAGACTTCCTCGGGAACGATGACGTTAGGAGAGTATCTAAAAAATCTACCCCCGCAACATAGCGGAGCGATTTACTACGCGGCCAACATCGAACAGTTTCGGCAGATGTCTAGGGTCGCTGGCGCACAAGGGTTTAACATTATCAATGGTGGCTATGTCTACGCTGCGGAGTTGCTCGAGCGTTATGCGATTCATAATCCCCATATCACCGCCTCGCGCGTCGAGGCAGATTTCTTTGCAAACCGTTTTGAAGAACTCAGCATTGGAGAACGCAATAGCAGCTTCGAGTTTTTGCATAGTGTCACGGAGATTTTGCAGCGTATGGGTTGTGGCGTAGAGCTGTTGCACTTTAAGCCCAAAGAATTACCAACCCTTTTTGTAACGAGCAGTCAGCAGCGTTATTTGCGCAGCATCGAGAATGCTCAGGAGGTGGCAAGTGATTTATTTGGTGACGTGTTGGAATCGCTCAAACCCGTGCCAACCTTACCCAACACAGCGAGACCTAACACAGCGAGTTCGATGGTTGGGCACCTTTATCTCAATATGAGCAATGCACTGATTCGCCGTTTAGCTACATTGTCTGATAGTGCCAAAGTGCGTAGCGTTATCGAAGTGCTCTACGTGCAAGCTCTTTTGCTCGGGCATCATCCCTTGTCGCAGCGTGAACTTAGTGCGCTCACAGAAGGTCTAAGTAGCCTTATCGAATTTGGACTTGCGAATGAAGGAGTAGGTCGTGTCGCAAATTGATGCTGCGTTGTCAACAGATGCTATTGATGCCTTGATTGAACAATCCTACGGGTTGCCTCATGGCAGCCAAGAACGTTTTGAACTCTTGAATAGAGCGGTTGCGCTTGCGGATAGTCTCAACGACCTAGCAGCAGGTGTACAAACTAGGGACGAACTCATTCACGAGTGTGAGTTTGGGGGTCGTCCTGAAGCGGCTGTCGTGGCCTTTGCTTGGCTCCTTGCTAAGTTTGACGAACACGGTGAGGCGATTGGTCTAGACAGCCATGACATTCTCTGGAAATACAAGTGGATTCTCAACGACCTTTGGGGCTTTTCACGCATGTCGCACGAGCAAATCGAGCGCACCTTTGCTGATTTTGAAGAGCGGTTGCAACGTGCGGGTTACAGTCTACGCACGCTGTATTATTTCCAGCTTAAATATGCGTTGCACCAAGGCGACGACATAGCTATAAAAACGCTCTATAAAAAGTGGCAAAAAAGTAAACGCGATGCCATGAGTGACTGCACGGCTTGCGAAGCCGATTTTCATGTCGAGTATTCCATGGGGCTCGGTGAGTATGAGCGCGGACTCGAGCTAGCCCAACCTTTGCTCAAGGGCCGGATGTCGTGTGCGGAAGTGCCACACGTGACTTACGGGACGGTATTAGAACCCTTGCTCTATTTACAACGCTACGACGAAGCCATAGCCTATCATCAAAAAGGCTACAAGATGATTAAAGATAACCCTGATTTTCTTGTTAGCACAGGTGAGCATCTTGCTTTTTTGGCTTACACCCACAACCTTGGCATGGCCCTAAGTTTATTCGAGCGACACTTGCCTTGGGCCTTAGCAACCTTTGACCTAGAACGCCGCTTCGAGTTTTATCTCTCGAGCTTGCCCTTGTGGCACCGCTTAAAAGAACGTGGTGACACTGTTGTTAAAGTGCGT
>JBOFGY010000279.1:0-24635 GCA_051649365.1 Trueperaceae bacterium | reverse complement strand
GAACAATTTATCAGTGACAAACTTTTAACACCCCAACAACCGTATTCACATGGCATCATTACCAGTGGCAGGCAGTTATGGCTTTCAGGCGTTTTACCGATTGACCCTGCAACAGGCCAACTCGTCGAACGAGATTTTGAAAAGCAAGCCACGCAAGTATTTGAAAATCTCAAAGCTGCTGTAGAAAGTTCGGGGGTTACACTTGCCCATGCCATTAAGGTTAATGTCTATCTCTACGACACAAAAGACCACTACACGATGAATGATATTTACGCACGTTATTTTACTGCACCCTATCCAGCACGAACAACCATTCAAAGTTTACTGCGTGTATCACTCATTGAAGTTGACGCTGTGATTGCATTGGATGGTGTGTAAATCTTATCTTCAATCAAAAGACAAGCACTCAGTTCATTTTATAATTAGTACCTATTCTAGCCCCCAATTTCTGTAAAACAAATGGGGGGGCTAAAATAGACTCTTACTTAAACACTGTGCTCGTTGCAGCTATAACCGAGTCACCTGTCATATCTACATATTTGAAGGAAACGCGTTGTTTGGCGTTTTCTGACGTTACATAGCGAAAATGTGGTGTTGCATCCGTCGCAGCCTCCAGAATAACCTTGGCAATATCATCGGAGGTTTGACCTGTTGTAAAAGCCTTTTGAATAAAGTTCATATAGGTTTGCATCAAGAGTAGGTAGGGGTCACCCGCCAAAGGCTGACGTTTGAGCAAGCCGCCAACGTTGGCAACGAATTCCGTGTTTACCGGCCCAGGCTCAATGAGGCTAACGTGAACGCCCATTTTTTTAACAACAGGTGCTAAAGATTCCATTGCGCCCTCGAGCGCAAATTTTGAAGCACTGTAGGCATCGTTAAACACTTGACCAACCAAGCCACCAATGCTGGAGACGCTGATGATTCTTCCCGATTTTTGTTCGCGCATGTGAGGTAACACTGCCTGCGTCACGCGCCAGACACCAAAAAAGTTTACGTCCATAACACGTTGTGCGTCTTCGAGTGGGGTCTGCTCGAGTGTTCCCAAATACCCTGCACCTGCGTTGTTGACAAGTACGTCAATACGTCCATGTTTTTGTATCAATGCCGCAACTGCGTTTTTTACGGAGGTGTCATCTTGAACGTCGAGTTGAAGTAGCTCGAGCGTTACTTCTTCGTCTTTTGCCTTTGCCATAAGCGTTTCACTTTTTGCCATATCACGCATCGTCGCCGTGACGACAAAACCTGCTTTGGCAAGTTCGAGGGCGGTGGAAAAACCAATTCCCGAAGAGGTTCCTGTAACGAGTGCTGTTTTCATTCTTAACCTTTCTTGAGTGCTTTTTCTAGTTTTTTATACTGCGCCATCTTTTTGCGAATAACCTCGAGTGCTACTTGTAATTCTGATACATTTGCCTCTACCGTTTGTGCGTGTGTTGCTAAAATAGCTCTGCGCTGTGCCAAGGTTGAAGGCCCCTGTAAAAAGAGTTCTCCGTAAGATTTGATGGTCTCGAGAGGCATTTTGGTAGAGCGCAACAATAATAAAAAACCAATCCACTGAATGTCGGTTTCACTGTAGCGACGGTGATTGCTTTGCGCGTCGCGGCTGGGTGCTAGCAGCCCCAGCTTTTCGTAATAGCGCAGGGTGGCAATGGACAACCCTGTTTTGGTAGAGACCTGTTGAATACTAAACGTTGGCACACACCTACCCTACACCCTAAAGCTAACTTTAGGTCAAGAGGGGGTTGGAACAAGATGAAATAGGTAACACCTTTTTGAAAATAATGTTTTATGGAGCAGAATTGTTCAAACTGGTTTGAAAGTTAAAATGATAATAGCCAAGAGCGTATAAGTCTCAGAAACTTGGTTACAAAAAGTACGTGATTGCCAGATATAAAGCTACTTGTTTAGGACTAACTAGGCCCATAATCTAATTGTTACGTCAAGCCTCGAGCCCATACACCCGCAAACAAAGCTCCAATGCCAACACATCCTTGCGAGATTTCAGGCTCATCTTTCCAATCGCCTCGAGCTTTTCCAAACGGTAGAGCAAGGTCTGGCGGTGAACGCCAAGTTTCTCGGCAGTCTGCGTTACGTTACCCTGACACTCCAGGTAGGTTTGCAGGGTCTCCAAGACTTGCACGTCAGATTCGCGTTGATAGGTAATGAGCGGTTCTAAATAGCGCACGTAAAGCTGGCGGCTTTCAGGTTCTTCTTTTAAGCGCAAGAGCATTTTGTCAAGTGCAATATCACTCGCAAAAGTGACGCGGCTACGCTGTAATTTAAGACCGACATCACAGGCAATGCGGGCTTCACCATAACTTTTTGCAAAGGCTTCGGGTGAACTCACATCTTCGCCGACTCCCCAAATAAAAGAAGCTCGAGGAAATGTTTCTGCCAAAGCGTTACAAAATGTCACGAGCCTTTCTTTGGACAGGGTTGGCAGACACAGCAAAAGCTGTTGACCCAGTAACGCGCAAAGCGACTCGAGCCCTTCACTCGCGGCGCGTTGCTGAACGCTGTAAACAAGTTGACTCGGTACGTTCTCTTCCCGCAGGTGCGCCACCATCACGACATAAGGTTTGGACAAATCAAAACCATACCGCTTGGCTTTGGCGTGGGCCTGGTCTAGGGGAACCGTGCCGTTTGCCAGTGACCAAAGAAATTCGTCGCGGTGTTTGGCCTCGAGTTGTTCTTCTAAAATGCGGCGCAATACCGCTTCGGTGAGGTCGCTAAAACGCACTTCCCAGGGTAGCTCGAGCAGAGCCAACTGATGTTCCTCAGCAATCGCTAAGGCTTCTGCTGGAAACCCTGAAGCATAAGGCCCTATCGAAACTGCCAGGGCTGTTGCACCAGCCACGGCCACATCTCCCACAAATTGTGTCATCAGGGCCGCGTCGTGACCGATGTTCATAGCGGTACTCAACACCAGTTCATCAGCGCGAATAAAATCCTCGACGGGAACCTCAATCACAGATACCCCTTTGACTTCACGGTTCAGCAACAAGGGTTGAGTGGTCAGGAGCCGCGCCGACTTAAAAGCAGGTAACTGCACGGTTTCAGCTAAGGTGAGCATTTTTCTAAAGGCAGTATAGGATTTGACTACAGACCCAGCCATAGACAAAGTATAGAACGTTTTTAAGCCTTTCCTATACACACTGTCTGATGACGAGAAGGGGTCTAGTCTTTACCATAGAGCTATCATGAATGAAGCGTAAGTCGTCCACAGGTGTGTCAAGCTGTGGAACAACAGCTCTCGAGGAGATAGTGCCATGAAAAATAATACAAAGCAAAATGATATGAAGAATCTAGGCAAGGCAACCCAAGCGATTTGGAGTGGTGAAGAAGAATACTTGGTCGAACGCGCCACGCAAGTGCCTATCGTGCAGAGTATCTCCTACGGTTACGACGACATAGACGAATGGCAGGATGTCGCGCTTGGTAAAAAAGTCGGTCACATTTACAGCCGTAACACGAATCCCACCGTGCGTGCTTTTGAAGATAAAGTTAAGACGCTCGAGGGAGCCGAAGCCGCCACGAGCTTTGCTACAGGCATGGCCGCCATTTCCAACACGCTGTTTACCTTTTTGAAACAAGGTGACCGCGTTGTTTCGGTTAAAGATACTTACGGTGGCACCTCACTCGTCTTTACCGAATTTCTACCGCGCATGGGTGTCACGAGCAAACTGTGCGACACCACGAGCGCAGAAGAAGTCGAGGCGGAAATTGCCAAGGGCTGCCAAGTTCTGTATTTGGAAACACCCACCAATCCTACGTTGAAACTTCAGGACATTGAACACTTGGCCAAAGCGGGCAAAAAAGCTGGAGCCATCGTTATTGTAGATAACACCTTTGCTACACCGATGAACCAAAACCCGCTCGAGCTAGGTGCCGATATTGTCTTGCATAGTGCCAGCAAATTTTTAGGCGGTCACGCGGACGCGCTTGGTGGTGTGATTTGCGGTAAAAAAGAACTCGTCAAGCAGGTGTACCACTACCGCGAAATCACAGGTGCCACGCTCGACCCCTTTGCTGCCTATTTACTTTTGCGCGGTATGAAAACCTTAGCGATTCGCATCAAGCAGCAAAATGAAAATGCTCTTGCCGTAGCACGCTATCTCGAGGCTCACCCGAAAGTCGAAAGAGTCTTCTATCCAGGGCTCGAGTCTCACCCCCAGCACGACCTCGCCAAAAAACAGATGCGCGGTTTTGGTGGCATGATGAGCTTTGCCCTGAAAGGTGATTTGGCAACGGTCAAAGCATTCTTGCCCAAACTCAAACTCGCACACCGCGCCGCGAATCTTGGCCCTGTAGAAACGGTTGTCGGGCCACCTGCCACGACAAGTCACGTCGAGTGCTCCGCCGAAGAACGCGCCGCGCTTGGCATTCCTGAAGCACTGATTCGTTATTCGACAGGCATTGAAGATGTCAATGACTTAATTGCCGATTTAGAGCAAGCTCTCGCCGCTACGCCGATTGCCGAAAAAGAACTTGTCGCCGCATGAAAAAGGCTTCCACCATCGCTTTACAAGACCTGCTGGGTATTTGGCAAAAAGTTGGCTACAACGAAATCTTTGAATTTTCGCAAGACCTTGGGCGACATTACTTTACGAGTGATGTCGCTCTCGTATTGAATGATGAAATTCCTGTAGAAAAACTGCTCGCCGAATTTACCTCAGTCGTCAAGAAGCCCTCGAGCACCCTCGAGGTCACATTTACTTACGGCATTATTCCTTATGATTTGAAACGGCTAAGTGCTTTGCCAAGTGTGCCTGTGTTTAGCAAAGATAACACAAACCCTGAAGCGCAGCTTAACCTCGAGTTCTTCCTGTCAACCTTAACGAATCACTTTGGCTTTACCAAAGAACGCGGTATTGATTGGAAAACAGTAACCGAAAAAGCTCGAGCTGCTGTCCATGCCAAAACCAGTGACGAAGACCTGTACAACATTATGGAAGACATCATCCGTTCACTTGATGACCGCCACGCCAAGTTTTGGGCGTTGGGAAAAACGTTTTTTGTTCCTAACCCTGAAGAGAGTGCTTTTTTTGCAGCCTGGGATGATGCCTGTTCACGCCAGACAGGAACGCGGGACATTTCCCGTGACGACTCAATGCTCGAGTACAGCGCGCAGCGCGTTTTGCGTGGAGCTGCAAAAACGGGTGCCAACAATAAACTCGTGTGGGGAAGGCTCGAGGACAACTTGGGCTATTTAGCATTTCATGATTGCTCTGACTTTTGCGAACCCGAACGTAGTGCCACAGAAGAAGAACAGCTTGCCGTTTTTAGTACAGCACTCGATGAAGCCCTGACTGATTTGCAAAACACTCGAGGCATCATCATTGATATTCGGTTTAACCAAGGTGGCATGGACGCGGCCTCGCTCGAGGTCGTTTCACGCTTTACAGATAAGCCACGTTTAGCCTTTTCCAAACACGCAGTTTTACGTGGTTATCCTCTGACATCGCACGATGTTTATGTGATGCCTAGTAAGCGCATGGGTTACTCAAAACCCTTCGCACTTTTAACCAGTGCCTCGACCTGTAGTGCCGCAGAAATTGCCACCTTTGGCTTTCGCGTTTTGCCCCAAGGAACGATTTTGGGTCAACCAACCTGGGGCGGGCTTTCTGACTCGATGCCCTTTACCTTGCCTAATGGCTGGAAAGCTAGAATCTCCAATGAAATTTACATCGCTGCGGACGGCAAGTGGTACGAGAATCTTGGCATTCCCCCAACGCTTGTCACACCCACACCAGGCAAGGGAAATTTTTGGGAAGGGCTCGAGGCTGGCCTAAACGAAGCACGCAACGTGCTAACTCGAGCCAGCACGTAAGAATGTTTGTTGTTTGGGTTTTCAACTTTGTGCAGTGTTGAGCTATAGCGCAAAAGAAGTTCAAAAGCTCTGCACTCAGTTCACCTATGTCGGGCATAACAAGGGGTTGCAACCCCTTGTTACCGCAGCTCACCACTATACTTTTGAACTTCTTTTGCTACGCAATGATCGAACTCAATATTTTACAACCACAGGCTTACACGAATAAAAACTAGACAAGATGTAAAACATGCTTTTCCGACTTCTGTACAAAACGTCTGATGCTTTTTTGCCCCTGACTTTCTATCATAAAAGCAAGAATAGACAGGAGTTTTATGAAGCACAAACGCTACCGTCTGGCCCTGATTGGCTTTGGCAACGTCGGGCAAACTTTGGCACAAGTCATTTGTGATTATGGCGCAATCTATCAACAGCAATTTGGCATAGAACTTGTCATCGTTGCCGTGAGTGACGCACGTAAAGGCAGTGTCTATGAACCAGGTGGGCTTAATCTCAAAGCCTTGTTGGGTGCAGAAGACGCACTCGAGACCATCCAGGCTACCCACAAAGGCTGGAACGCTCTGGACACCGTGCAAGGTGCCGAGTATGACATCTTATGTGAAATGAGTTTTACAGATTTACAAACAGGTGAACCCGCCTCGAGTTATGTTCGCACGGCTTTGGAAAATGGTAAACACGCTGTCACGACCAACAAAGGCCCTGTCGCGCTTTACTATAAAGAACTCAGTCAACTTGCCAAAGACAACCACGTTGTTTTTGGGGTCGAGGGTTCGGTGATGAGTGGAACCCCGACCATGCGTTTAGGTCAAGAATTACTAGGCGGGGCAGGTCTTCAGAAGATTGAAGGCATTCTTAACGGCACCACAAACTACATCCTCACCCAAATGGAAAACGGCATGAGTTACGAGGACGCGCTCAACGAAGCACAGAGCAAAGGTTACGCCGAAGCCGACCCAACGGGTGATGTCGAAGGCTTTGATGCTGCGGGTAAAGTCGCCATTCTCGCCAATGTTTTAATGGGCATAGATTTGAAAGTCTCTGATGTGGTGCGTGAAGGTATTAGCAAGTTGACTTTGCAAGATATTGAGGATGCAAAAGCAAACGGTGAACGCTGGAAACTTATAGGCAGGCTCGAGCGTCAAGATAGCTCTGTTAAAGCATCCGTGAAACCACAGCGCATTTCTTTAACCCACCCACTCGCCAATGTAATGGGCGCAACCAACGCGCTCACCTACACGACAGATTTACTTGGTGAAACAACCGTCATCGGTGCAGGTGCAGGGCGCAAAGAAACTGCCTACGCACTCTTGCAAGACATTCTTGCCATTCACCGTCAGGATGTGAAGCTATGAACGTTGCTGACTCGCCGCGAACGCAAAGCGTCGTCACGCAAGCTCAACCCCTAGAAGCGCAGTGGCTCGAGGTTCGCAATCCACAAGACGATAGTCTTATTCAAACGATACAGCAAGCGACACAGGCAGATGTCGAGCGCGCCTTAAACGTTGCTGTGATAGGTAAAGACATTGCCAAACGTTTACCAACGCACGAGCGCATCCATATTCTTTCCAAAGTTGCCGACCTTGTTGAAGCAAAGGCAGAAGAGTTTGCCAAACTAATCTCGAGTGAAGGCATCAAAACGATTCGTGAAGCCCGCAAAGAAGCTGCACGTTGCGTGATGACGTTGCGAATAAGTGCTGAAGAAGCCAGACGGCTTACAGGTGAAACAATTCCTTTTGACCAACGCCCTGGCAGTGAAAATAGAATCGGTTATACGACCCGCGAACCTCTCGGCATTATTACAGCAATCACACCCTTTAACGACCCGCTTAATTTAGTCGCGCACAAACTCGGACCTGCGATTGCTGCGGGTAACGCGGTACTCCTCAAACCTGCGTCAGCCACACCTCTCACCGCACTCAAACTTGCTGAATGTTTTTATGAAGCAGGTCTCCCCCGCGAGGTCTTGCAAGTTCTGGTGTGTAACCCTGATGTGGGTGAACGTTTGATAACAGATTCACGGGTTCGCATGGTGTCATTCACGGGTGGCCGCGAAGCAGGCGAAAGAATTATCAAACTTGCTGGTCTTAAAAAAATCTCGATGGAGCTTGGCAGCAACTGCCCAACCATTGTGATGAACGATGCCGACCTGGACAAAGCCGTTGCTGACTGTGTATCTGGGGCATTCTGGGCGGCAGGGCAAAACTGCTTGCACGTTCAGCGTCTCCTCGTTCAGGCAGATGTTTATGAACCTTTCAAACAAAAGTTTATTGACGCAACTGCAAGGCACAAGATGGGTGATAAAAGTCTCGAGACCACAGATATGGGCTGCATGATTTCTGAAAAAGCCGCCGCGCGCGTAGAAGAAACTGTTCTAACGGCAGTTCGGGCCGGCGCGACGCTGCTTTTTGGTAGCAAACGCAGTGGCAGCTTTTTTGAACCAACCGTTTTAGAAAATGTACCGCATCACACCAGGCTCTACCAAGAGGAAATCTACGGGCCCGTCACGCTGTTAGAAAAATTTACGACGTTAGGGGAAGCCATCCAACTTGCCAACAGCGTTGACTACGGTTTGCAAGCCGCCATTTTCACCACGAGCTTGCACACAGCACACCAGGCTATCAGGGAACTCGAGGCAGGTGCGATTATCGTCAACGACTCAACCGATTACCGCGTGGACGCAATGCCCTTTGGTGGTGTAAAAGGTTCGGGCCTGGGGCGTGAGGGTGTAAGGCATGCAATGCTCGAGATGAGCGAAGTCAAAGTAGCGTGCCTGGTTCTGTAAGCATATTACAAAAAAATTATTTGTACGAACGGCGCACGGTGCGCCGTTCGTACTATCCTTCGTCATTGCGAGTCTCAGCTTGTGGTGTATCAGGCACTTGGTAAGCCAAGCGTTATTGCATCCACGAAGCAATCTCCCTGCACTTATATTGCAGCGAAGTCCAGTAGCTGAATATATGTATGGGAAGTGGTTTCTGGAACACTTCAACCTGATTTCAGACCCGCACCACACAGGGGAATCACGACGGTTTCGTTCGCGCGTATCATTGGTTTTGCTTTGAGATACCCAGCGTAGTTGATCGCCGTTGTAATTTCAACATAGTAACCCCTTGATGATAAATAGGCCCTGGCAGGTTCTATCTCTTCTTCAGGCACACTCAGGATATGTCCGCCTGTTTTGTAGATGATCTCGAGAATTTGTGCGTGTCTCGCGGGTGCGGCTATTGCAATTCCTTCAGCCAGTGTTCCTTCATTCACGACAGGCTCGGCCCCCTCGAGACCTCCCTTAAAGGCTTTCTCGAGGGGCGCACACTTCGCTGCTTGAATAGCAATAAACCGTGGCAACTTGTCTGTTAACCCTGCCTGAAGCAACTCAGAAAAACCATAATAAGCACCTAACACCAAGGTTCCGTTTCCTACCGGAAGAATCAAGACATCAGGCACCTTATAACCAAGTTGTTCCCACAACTCATAGGCATATGTTTTTGTGCCTTGATAGAAAAATGGATTATAAACATGGCTTGCATAAAACACACCTGGTTGATTGGCTGCGTCTTTGACCACGTTCGCAGTATCTTCCCGCGTGCCTGGCACGAGATTCACCTTGGCACCGTGCGCTTTCATTTGGGCAACTTTTTTCGGCGAGGTGCTGTCAGGAACAAAAATGTCACAGCTTAAACCTGCCCTGGCCGCATATGCCGCAATGCTCGTGCCAGCATTTCCGCTCGAGTCCTGCACGAGCTGCTTCGCACCAAGTGATTTAGCCTTCGCCACGAGCACCACCGCACCTCGGTCTTTAAAGGACAACGTAGGCATTTGATAATCTACTTTGATAAAAACATTGGGAACTTTAGACTCGAGGGCAATAAGTGGTGTAAAGCCCTCGCCCATCGTCACGTCCTGCCACACTGTATCGTTTTTTGCAAAAGGTAAAGCTTCTAAATACCGCCAGAGTGTCGGTGGTCTCGAGCGTATCTTTTCAAGGTCGAAAGCCATCTCGAAAGGAGCCAAATCTAAAAGCTCACCTGCTTCGCCCTGCCAGGGGAAAGACTCGAGGTCATAAGCTTTTCCCGTTACTCTACCGATGTAATTCATCTATTTCCTCCTCGAGGCGTTTTTAGTGTTACTTTAACTCAGCGCACCATACACAAGGCGTGACATTGCGAGCATCATACAATTATCAGAATTTTTTTGGTCGTGCTTTGACATATTGTATAGTAGATTTTTAGGAAACTCAAGGATTTTCACCTTCCCTGGATTGAAGAACCTGTGACACCTGGTAACTTGGACGGTTACGCAAAAATTCGTGCTTCTATGCAGGCACCCATTTCTGATGGCGAACACAAGTTTACACGCTGGGGCTTCCAAAACATCATCGAGAAAAAGCTGTGGCATCTTTCAACCTAAATACATCCCAAAACTCAAATTTTACCATCTCAGGAAAACAAATTTGTTTTGAAAAACGCTGAAGAGGTTAGGTGTATTTTTAGAATAGAAATTTAATGCTCTCTTGTAAAGTGGTCCCACACCATTGCGTAGCGAGGTGACAAGGGTAAGCTCGAGCTGATTTCCACCCACCTGCACAACTTCAGTTATATCTATGCGGTAAGGCGGCATCACCTAACAAATAGAGAGCCTCGAGTTCTATTTCTGGTTGATACACACCTTTTATCTCAATAATAGACCCTTTTGTAATGAAAGTGCATATTGCTTAAGGGAAGGGTCGAGCCAAGTACCTTCGGGTTGGCCTAGTTGATTTTTCAGGTTCAAAAGTGGTGGAATAATCACCACACTATAAGTTTGCGAACCTACGGTGAGTTCTTTTTCTTTCACAACACCATAGTTGCTGCTGTCGTCTCCACGTTGACCAAGCTAACGAGAAAGTGACAGAAGCAAGCGCATCAAAGATAAGGCGACAAAGCACACGACGAATTTCAGGTACAGCTAGGGGAATCAAGTCGCAGTTGAACGAACCCCTTTTTGTAATTCACGAGTTCTAATGGCAACAAGAAAAGCATAGGCGAGTAACGACAAGGTGATGTGTCTGTACCAGGCAACCCAAGACCGTACTTCATATTCGTCGAGTCCTGCTTCATTCTTGACCGCTTCAAAGCCTGTCTCAATGACCCAACGAGTGCCTGCAACCTGAATCACTTCTTGAAGTGTTGTTGCCTTCGGTGCAAAGACGATGTAGAAAGCAACATCCTTTGGGTCTTGTACAGAGCGACGCGCCAATATCCATTTATCGAACTTACCTTTATTCTGGGATTTAGATCTACCACCTTTGGATAAGTCACTCAAGCGTAACCATGCCCAATCAAAGAAACGTTCTCCTTTGCTGCCTTGCCCTGCCGATAAACGTCGCCAGTCTTTTGCTTTGAGTTCACTGAATAGTTCATCTACTCTTGCTTGTCTAAGCCCGTCACCGTCAGCAAAGCGCAGCATGAATTGGGCAGAAATATCAAGAACAAACGGTTGTTTACGACCTTCGAGATAGCGTCGCACTTCAGAGGAGGAATACACCTATCGGCTGTGACCCAAGCAGCTTTCACACCTGCTTTGAAGGCTTGTTTGAACATGCCTAAAGCTAGCTGAGGTTTCGTCTTGAAGGTTAGCTCTGTTGGCACTCGAGCTTCCTGTCTTCGCTCACTATCTTCAGACCATTCTTCGGGTAAAAACAAAGCTCGATCAATAAAAGCAGTTCCTGATGAAGTCGTGTAAGCAAGAAAGACACCCACCTGAGCATTCTCAACACCACCTGCTGTGCCACTGTATTGACGTTTCACACCTACTGATTTCTTAACCTTCTTGAGAAAGCCCGTTTCATCAACCACCAGCACAGCTTGTTCTGAGCCTAACGTTTCAAGTACATACGTCACGTAACTCTTCTCGCACTAACTCAGCGTCCCAGTCAGCCGTTGCTAGTAAGCGTTGCATTCCATCGGGTCTGCTTTCACCTGCCTGTTCTGCTAATTGCCAACTGTTGCGTCTTTCGACACCACTGAGTAAGCCTTTCATATACGTTAATGCTCGCGCTCTTGGTTCGGAGCGACGAAAATGCCCAGCTATGCGCTCATGCAATCCTTGCAGTTCTTCTAGCCATGTTTCCACGTCAAACCTAGTCATTCTACTAGCTTATCGCTAACTGCGGTTGTAGTGATATTATTACTTTATTCGTACGAACCTCGGCGCAGGGCGCGCATGACAATTTCAGATTGCAAAAATAGACTAGCCACATTAGAAGTCTATTCTAAAAATCACTGAATTTGCAAAATCCCTTTTTCGTGACTTTTTTGTTCTTTAGGATAGATTCTGATACTGTTGGCAAAGTATAAGCTAAGCAGCCAGCCTCTTAAATGGCGAGACACGGGTTTGGGCTGGTTCAATGTCACACCAGAAATCATGAAGCCGTTGGAAGTTTGTTGCTGAAGCCGTTGCACTATGCTGCAATCTCGTTTTGGCTAGTCCGCGATACCTCGAGCGTCTAAGCCCTTGAGAGCGAACGCCTTGAGAAAATGTTCCTTCCTTCAATACCAGCACGTTTGTTGTAATCGTTCTGCCATTGCGGTGTCTGTTGTTTAGCTCTCACCTCTTGAAGAGCCTCAAATTCCTCTCGTGGTTTGAGAATCGTAGCCCGTCCACCTTGCTTGGCTTTCATACAACGTGGTCTGTCTGCACAGCGAATACAATCTTGGTGACGAAACTTCACGCGAATTACCTCGTTGTCATAGGCATCTTTAGCGGGTTGCCAAACACTGCTTGTTTTACCGTTGGGACAGGTTATATGTTGTTTATCTCAATCAATCTTAAACATGTCTGTCGTGAAGGCACCTTCAGTTCTGGCCTGCCAATTAGCTGGCGGACGGATCGGACCGATAAGGTTAATCCCTTCTTTTGCGCTCGCCACCAAATAAGCAGCCTTGACATAACCCATCCAGCAGATGCTCACTGGGCAATAAGCCTTTACGAGCAAGGGCAACATGAACATCTAAAGTCCTATCGAAATCAACGCTACTCGCTGTCGTGGTCATAACGTGGGTAATCAGGTGAGGTAAATCTTCATCCTGAAAAATGCTGCCTAATTCATCTCGGATTCGTAGGTAGACGTTCCCTTTTGGAAAGGCAGCTTTGGCTACTCGAACGGTTTCTGTTGGGACTTGGGTAGTGGCATTAGGTTTTAACATGTCCCATTATTTCAAGGGGTGATGGACTTTGCCAACAGTATCAGACTCTAAGTTAGTTTTGAACGGACTAATTCTTGCAAAAGCTGCGGATTTGCTTTTCCGCTCGTTTCACGCATCGCTTGCCCAACGAAGAAACTTAACAAGCCTGTTTTGCCATTCCGGTAAGCCTCAGCCTTATCTGGATTTTCTGCAATAAGTCGAAGAACAATGGGCTCGAGACTGCCCACATCGGTGACTTGCTCGAGTCCTTTTTCTTTCACAACCACGTCAGGAGATTTACCACTCCCAAACATCTCGAGGAATACATCTTTGGCAATACGGTTGCTAATCACGTTTTTATCAATGAGTATTACGAGTTTGGCAAGGTCACTTGGAGAAAACTTTAGTGTACTAACAGAATTATCTTTTAATTCACGGCGTAAATCGTTGACGACCCAATTCGCAATGCCCTGCGGATTCGCGTAAGCATTTACCGCTTTGTCAAAAAATGCGGAAAGTTCTATGTTGTTCGCAATCATCACCGCTTCGTCACGTGACAAACCAAATTCATCTGTAAAATGTTGGAGTTTTGCTTTTTGCTCAGCAGAAAAATCTAGGACAGGGTCACGGACTTCGCCAACTTTAGCGACAATCTTGGTTTTATCTTTAATAGCGTCTTTACTTACAGCATCTTTCACAGGAATCACCTCGAGGTCAGTACGTGTCATCTCTGCCTTGAACGAATCCTTTAGGGTGATGATGCGGTTGAAAACGAGTCTATCCGCAGAGGAATCCGGGTCTTGAACAAAATAACCTACACGCTCGAATTGGTAGCGTTGTTCTTTAGCGTCACGCGCAACACTCAGTTCTACAAAGCCTTCGCGTACGACGAGCGATTCTGGGTTGAGTGTTTCCGTAAAATGCCCCTCACCTTCATCAGGGTTTGGCACACTAAATAGTCGGTCATAAAGACGCATTTCAGCAGGCAGGGCGGTCTTTTTTGCCACCCAGTGAATTGCACCCTTAATTTTGCGCTTTGGGTTTTTACCATGAGTTTCAGGGTCATAAGAACAGCGTAGTTCGGTGATCATACCGTCTTTATTCTTGACAACTTCATCACAGCGAATGACGTAAGCAAAGCGCAAGCGCACTTCTTCATGGAGGGTCAACCGCTTAAAACCTGGTGGCGGCGTTTCAGCAAAGTCTTCGCGCTCAATGTAGATTTCTTTCGCAAAGGGGACTTGTCTCGAGCCTTCATTCGGAATTTCGTTGGGCCAATAAGGCACATCAAACATTTCCAGCTTGTTTTCAGGATAATTGGTAATCACAACTTTTAGTGGGTCGGTCACGGCCATGACGCGCGGCGCAAGCGTATTGAGGTCATCACGGATGGACTGCTCGAGCAGTGCTAGTTCCACCGTTTTTGTGGTACGTGTAATCCCAACTTTACTTGCAAAAGCGCGAATCGCTTCAGGACGCACACCACGTCTTCTTAGACCTGCCAGCGTGGGCATACGCGGATCATCCCAACCTGTCACGAAACCTTCCTTGACGAGTTGAATAAGTTTGCGTTTTGAGACGACGGTGTACTCGAGATTTCGCCTGCCAAATTCATACTGATACGGGCGCGGCATTCCCCACAAATTCTCCATCAGCCAGTCATAAATGGCACGGTTATCTACAAATTCTAAAGAGCACAGCGAATGCGTTACGCCGTCAAGTGCATCTGTCGTCGCCTGGGCAAAATCGTAAGAGGGATAAATACACCACGTTTTCCCTGTTCGGTAATGTTCTACGTCACGGCGAATGCGGTAAAGAAGCGGATCGCGGAGTTTCATGTTCGGGTTTGCCAAATCAATTTTGGCTCGCAGCACGTTCGCCCCATCAGGAAACTCGCCGTTTTTCATGCGCTCGAGCAAGTCCAAATTTTCTTCGACGCTACGCTCACGGTAAGGACTTGCTTTACCTGCTTCTTCGACGGTGCCACGCAAAATAGAGACTTCCTCGTCACTGCTACTGTCTACATAGGCTTTGCCGTCTTTAATCAGTTTTACGGCAAGGTCGTAAAGCTCAGCAAAGTAATCTGAAGCATAATCAATTCTGTTCGTGCCATCAGGAGCAACCCACTTAAACCCGAGCCAGGCAAAGTCATTTGCCAACGCATCAGCGTATTCCTGTTTTTCAGTCTCGGGATTCGTGTCATCCATCCTAAGACGACACAGCCCGTTATAGTCTTTGGCAAGACTAAAATTTAGAAAACTCGCCACCGCGTGACCGATGTGCGCGTAACCGTTGGGCTCGGGGGGAAAGCGGGTGATGATAGTTTCATACTTGCCTGTTTTCAGGTCTACGTCAATGATTTCGGTAATAAAATTAGGGCTAACGAGGCGGTCTTCGTCCTTGGGAATGGTGCTTTTGGGTAGGTTTTGAGTAGGTTTCGGCATAAGTAGCAAAAGAAAGGCTAACATTGTCTGGGGGTTTGAACAAGTGAGATTGCAACAGAAAGGCAGCATAGTAGAGGAAAACTATCGTGGCACTTGACGCTCATTTGGGAAAAACAATAGAGAATCACGTTTGGCAATTTGGCATCAATGACAAGATGCACAGAACTTTGTTTACAAATCAATATGTCGTCGCTAGTCAGGTTAGTCTCTTACTGAGGCTCAATGATTATTACGAAGATTGCTCTTTTGGCACAGAAGAACTACCACAACTTAAAAAGGAAGTTGATCTTCTGCTTTCCTGTTATCCTGAAGGGCATCTCATGAACGATTTGCTCGTTAAATTTTCTGAAGTTTGCGCGTCGGGAATAGAAGATGGACTAAACCTCTACTTTTTCTGCGACTAACAAAATTGTGAGTTACTCAGCAGGTCTTCTTTCTCGAGCGCGAAAAAGTCTTTTTGGAACCGCAGCGAATTCAGGTCTAACTCGAGTGCCATTATTCTTTCTGAGCGAGGGCTTTTGCAAAGAGTTTTTCCATCTCTTCACGTAAAGTCGCTGTAGCAGGATTCTCTTTTGCCCAGGCAAGAGCCTCGTCAAGTTTTGCCTTGTTTTCAGGTGTATGAATCCACGCTTCATCATGCGGAATAACCTCAGCCGTTTTAATCGTCCAAACGCCTTTGCGCTCCTGGGTGATAAGAACATGTTGGCCAGCAAACTCTTCACCTAAAGAAATCTGACCCTGTTCACCAAGGGTTTTAACCTCTTGTTTCATGCTGATATTTTACGCTAAACCTCCCAGAAAACCAAGCAACTCACGACCAAAGTAGCAACAAACGTTTAAGATAGTCCTATGGTACGCATCAGCGAAATCCGCCTCCCCCTCGAGCACACCCCAGCAGACCTCGAGGCAACCATCCTCAAAAAACTCAACATCACTAAAAAAGACTTGCTGAACTTCACCATCTACAAACGCAGCTACGACGCACGCAAAAAGAACAACGTCATTCTCGTTTATATCGTGGACGTAGAAACAACCAAAGACGAAAAACTTTTAGAGCAGTTCAAAAAAGACCCACACGTCAGACCTACGCCAGATATGAGCTACAAGTTTGTGGCGAAGGCACCCGAAAACCTCAGTGCAAGGCCCGTCGTGATTGGCACGGGGCCGTGTGGCATGTTTGCGGGGCTCGTGTTGGCGCAGATGGGCTTTCGCCCGATTTTGCTCGAGCGTGGTAAATCTGTGCGTGAGCGCACCGCAGACACCTTTGGCTTCTGGCGCAAAAAACACGGTCTCGACCCAGAATCAAATTGTCAGTTTGGCGAAGGCGGCGCAGGTACATTTTCAGATGGGAAACTTTACAGCCAGGTCAAAGACCCCGAACACTACGGGCGCAAAGTCTTAACCGAGTTTGTCAAAGCAGGCGCACCCGAAGAAATTCTCTACATCAACAAACCACACATCGGCACCTATAAACTTGTGGTGATTGTGCAAAACATGCGCGCTGAAATTGAATCACTCGGCGGCGAGATTCGTTTTCAAACCAAGGTCAGCGAAATTGATATTGAGGACAATGGGGTGAAAGGGTTAAAGCTCGAGAACGGTGACTACCTGGCAACCAATCACGTCGTGCTGGCAGTTGGGCACAGTGCCAGAGATACGTTTCAAATGCTTTATGACAAAGGCGTGTACGTCGAGGCAAAACCTTTTTCGATTGGTTTTCGCGTCGAGCATCCACAGCCGCTTATTGACAAAGTGCGCTTCGGGTCACAAGCAGGTTACGAGATTTTAGGCGCAGCCGATTATAAACTGGTGCATCACTGCAAAAATGGTCGCTCGGTCTATAGCTTCTGCATGTGTCCTGGCGGCTTTGTGGTTGCGGCAGCTTCGGAGCCTGGGCGTGTTGTTACCAACGGCATGAGCCAATACTCGAGAAACGAAAAAAATGCCAATAGCGGCATCGTCGTTGGCATTGACCCACGCGATTATCCAGGGCATCCTCTGGCTGGCGTAGAATTACAACGCCGCATCGAAGAAAAAGCCTTCGAGCTTGGCGGCAAAACTTACGAAGCACCTGGGCAACTCGTCGGAGATTTTATCGCGGGTCGTCCGTCGTCTAAACTTGGTGAAGTCGAACCATCTTATAAACCTGGTGTGCGTTTAGGTGATTTGAGCGAGAGTTTGCCTGACTACGCGATAGAAGCAATTCGTGAAGCACTGCCTGCGTTTGATAAACAGATTAAAGGTTTTGCCATGAATGATGCAGTATTAACAGGCGTAGAAACGCGCACCTCATCACCGATTCGCATTAAGCGTGATGAAGATAATTTTTTCCAGAGTGTAAACACGAAAGGGCTTTATCCTGCAGGTGAAGGAGCAGGCTATGCAGGCGGGATTTTATCGGCGGGGATTGATGGTATAAAAACAGCTCAAGCAGTTGCACTAAACATTCTGAAAGGTTAGTGTTATGCAAGTTCTCTGGTGCTGGCGATGCAAAAAAGATGTACCCATGTTCACAGAAACTGAATATGCCACGTTACGTCAACTTTGGAAACAAGGCGACACTGAAATTGAAACCTATAAAGCGAAGAATAAAAACTGGCAATCCCTCAACGATGTCGTCCAGGCAGCCTACAAAAAGTTTTTCCAAACTTATAAGTCCTTCGCCCAAATTGAAAGTGTTGCAGGAAAAATTGGCTTATGGCATCACCGCATTGCCATGTACGGTTCACCTTGCCAGCACTGCGGCAAAGTTCTAAAAACACCTAAAGCAAGTAAGTGTTTTGAATGTGGTCAACCTCGAGGAAACGATGAATCCAGATACGAACTCAAAGCTTACTGAGCTTCTTTCGGACATTGTTAGAGACTTCTCAAAACCCCCTGAAGTACAAGCGATTTTGCTGGGTGGCTCCCACACTACAGGCACAGCAGACGAAGGCTCAGATGTTGATTTATATATTTACGTGAGCAAAGAAATCCCTGTAGAAACCAGAGCCACCATCATCACACCAAGAGCAAACTACGCCGAACTCGATAACAGATTCTGGGAAACCGAAGACAACTGGCTCGAGCCTGACGGCAGAAAAGTGGAAATCATTTATCGTGGACAATGGGTTGCTGAGCATCTCGAGAACTTGCTAGAAAAACACCAAGTGCAAATGGGATACTCGACAAGCATCTGGCATAGTGTTTTAACATCAGTCATTTTGTTCGAGCGTGATGTGTGGTTTACGAATTTACAAAACAGAGTGCGCGTACCTTACTCAGATGAACTTGCCAAAGCTATCATTGCTAAAAACTTCCCACTTCTTAAAGGGAGTCTTGTTGCACATCCAAATGAAGTTTACAAAGCCGCGGTTAGAAACGACATCATCACTATTCATCACAGAATTGAAGATATGCTCAAATCTTACTTTGACGTACTGTTTGCCCTCAACCGAGAACTACATCCAGGTGAAAAACGTTTGCTCGCGTATGCAGAAAAACTCGAGCACCAACCCCAAAATATGTCAGAAGATGTAAGAGAAGTTTTGCTCGAGCGCAATCCAGAGAAACTCAAAAGCGCGGTTGAAAACTTGGTTAATAGACTGGAAGCGTTACTGAAGGCTCGAGGCGCGTTATGACCGTACGAAAAATTCAGCTAAAAGATAAAGCTGAATACCTGCGAATGCGACTTGCTCTTTGGATAGATTCCGCACCCGAAGAAGTAGAACACTTCTTCCAGCAACCAATATGAGGAAGTAGAGCGCATCGTTTGTTTTGTAAAACCCATAAAATGACTCGAGCGACCACATTCAACTTCAGGGTCGCTCGGTTAGGTTGGATTGTAATTTTGAACAGCTCTAGTCATGTGCTGACGCTCGAGCCCGCACATAAACTAAACAACTAGCATGTCTTGTTAAGCACTGCAAGAAGGTTAGCTCACGCATGAACACTATTGTCTCGAGGCGCATAATTCGGTTGCTGCGGAACACGAATAATCTCGAAGTAAACCTCGCGCTCGTCAAGAGCAGCTGTGTTCAAAATAACACCGTGCTCACCAAACCACAAATCGCTGTCTTCAATATCTTGATACCACATCTCCGTTACTTTGATGGGCTTGTTGTTATGCTCTATATTCATTGTCGTATTCATGAAATTCTCCTTTTCGTTTTTTCGAGCCCCACTACTTCTTTAACGTGTGGCTCGTTTATGGTCACCTTATCTTGCAGAGTCTGAACGAGGTCTGAACACGTTTTTTATCCCTCGCGCCCCGCTTGCATATATACATATCTTTTTTGCAGAAGGTAGAACAACCAACTAAAGTTAGAGGCAGCATCTCACCAAAGTTTGAAAAACGAATATTTACATCAAATCCACTTATTTTCTACGTCTTTCCAACAAGAATGTTACATTTTTGCGTATCATAATCGCGTTTTAACGTTTGTGACACACGCCAAATGCCCCCTCGAGCCAACTGTCGAGCGGGCATTTGGTTTGGGGTTAAAGTGTACTAGGCGTAAGCAACTATTAGACGTGGACGGCGGGCTGGTTTTTGAGCAGGAACACGCTGAATGTTATAGAAAAATTCGCGTTCGATGAGGGCAGCAGTGTTGAGAATTACGCCGTGCGTACCGTGCCAAAGGTTGCCATCTTCGAGGTCTTGGTACCAGGTTTCCTTGTTTTTGAGCGCGTCGAGGTTGCGGAGGCTGCGGGTAGCAGTTTTGTTTTTGTCGGTTGTCATTTTCATGTTTATCTCCTCTTCTCAAGGTACCAGTCTTAACAACGCTGCCTTGAATGAAAACAAGATAGCGCATGGTATCTGACCACAGTCTGAACATTTTCTGACTGAATTCTTACTTGGGGGTTCGGGTGGCAATGTGTCGGGATTCTCACAGAAGTTCGATAGAAAGTCCCTTCCCTCTTTCTCTGCCCTTCTTCCTACCCGTAAAGCTTCTAGCTCAAACGTACGCACGAGCTACACCCTACGGTAGCAAAAGACCTGATAGACTGTACAGGCTTACAGGAGTCGCTAAGACTTAGATCATATAAGACTTAGACAAGACTTAGACAAGACTTAGACTAAACGGAGGTCGCATGACAGAAACACCAACTATTTACCGTGGGCTCGAGGATGTACTCATTGACACCACGCAGATTTGCTTTATTGATGGTGACAAGGGCGAGCTTGTCTACCGAGGCTACCCTATTGAAGAACTCGCTAGCAAAGTTAGTTTTGAAGAGGTGACTTACCTTCTCTGGAATACTGACCTGCCCACCAAAGCACAGTTAGAGGGGTTTAGAGGACAGCTCAAAGCAAATTACGCTCTGCCCAACGAAATTCTGGATTTACTCCACCACTTTTCAAAAACACTGCATCCGATGCACGCGCTTCGCACCGCGATTTCAATGCTGGCTGCCTACGACGAAAAACCCGATGACCTTTCACCCGAAAACATTCGGCGCATTGGTTATAGCCTCGTCGCCAAGCTGCCTACCCTCGTTGCAACACTCGAGCGCGTCCGCAATGACCTAACGCCGGTCTTTCCCAATCCGGACTTTGACATTGCCACGAACTTTCTTTACATGCTGACGGGTGAAAAACCCAGCAATGCCGCCGTACATGTAATGGACACCGCCCTTGTTCTTCACGCAGAACACAGTGTGAATGCCAGCACTTTTGTAGCCCGCTCGACAGCCTCGAGCTTAGCGGATGTCTTTAGCTCGATTACCGCCGCCGCAGCTTCTCTGAAAGGCCCTTCCCACGGTGGTGCCAACATGGCCACCATGCAAGCTCTCGAGAGCATTGGCGAGGTTAATAAAGTTGACCAGTACGTTCTAGACACCCTCGCCAAACCTGGCGGGCGGGTCATGGGTTTTGGACACCGCGTTTACAAAGTGCTCGACCCACGCGCGGCCATCTTAAAAGAAGTCGCTCAACACCTCTCTGATGAACAAGGCGGCAACAAGTGGTTTCAGATGAGCCTCGAGATGGAAAAGGTCATGGACAGAGAAATGACCAAAAAAGGCAAACCCGTAAAACCCAACGTAGATTTCTTCTCAGCGAGTATTTACAGAATGCTCGGCTTCCCTACCGATATGTTCACACCCATTTTTGCCGTCGCGCGGGTGGCCGGTTGGATGGCGCATCTCTACGAGCAATATGCCAACAACAGAATTATGCGTCCTGATATTGTTTACGAAGGACCTAAGGGTAAAACTTTTAAGCCGCTCGAGAAACGCTAAGTATCTAGCACGAGCATCTAACATTTATCACCGCCCATTTGGGCGGTTTTTATTGATGCTCTACAGCCGTCGGCAACGACAGCAGTTCAAGAAAAACGTGTACCTTCATCTCGCTTGTAACCCAAAATAGCTATAGCTCCAAAAAGAACTGTGTAAACAGCCAAAATGAAAATAGCACTCATCACCCAAGGTTGCCCTTCAACTGCGCTCCAAACGAGCAATCCCCAATTATAGGTAGGTAAATAATACGTAATGTTCATTAGCGCATCAGGAAACTGCTGAGGCGGTGTCCATAAGCCTCCTAAAAAAGAGAGAAGTAAATAAAGAAGATTTGCAGCAGGTAGAACATTGCGTGGCACGAGCCAATAACCAAGCGCTAAGCCCATAAGAGCCGTTGGTACTGCACCCAAAAGTACACCAACATAAAATTTTAAGAGGTGGGTAGGTACGCTACCCTCAATGAGAATAGACGTGCCAACAATCATACTTACTGCGATGATAGAAAGTGTTAAGGCAGAAAGAGTTCTAGCTATCAAAATAATCTGTGGCTGAACGGGTAGCGTTCGGACAAATTTATACCACGGAAAATCACGATCTGAAGCAACACTAGTCCCAAATTGAAAAAAGACTATGCCGAAAGCTGCAAAAACAGAAAATGATGCTGCCAGAAAGTGTAAGTTCTCATGCGAATTCGTAGCAAAAACACCAAAAAAGAGAAAGAAGAGTAGAGGTATCAACATCGTCATTATTGAATAGGATGGCGTTTTAAGCAAAAGCAGTAAATCGTTGTAAAAATGGGTGAACACTAAAGGTTTTTTCCAAATCATAACTCATCCTTTCGCCAAATCAAACAAAATAACATCTTCAAGTGTTATTTCACGAGTGCTAATTTTATTCGCAGGTAATCCAAAATGTATTATCTCCGCTAATGCTTTTTCTGGAGTTGCTGTACAAATTTTAAGCGTATTGCCAAAACTTATGACACGTCTAGCATTACTTACTTTTATATTCTTACTGTCGTCAGCTAAGACTTCCAAAATAGTTAATCCTGCTAAATCTTGTGTCAAGTTTCGCCAAAGCGTTAAATGCCCATCGGCTAAGAATTGAATCTCGCTGGCATAGCGGTCAGCTTCTGCCATATCATGTGTGGAAAAAACAATTGTATTTCCAGCAGAAGCGTAATTTTCGATAAAAGACCAGACAATATGACGATTCTCAACGTCTAAACCCACAGAGGGTTCATCAAGAATAACAAGCTTTGGATGACCTGCAAAAGCTACCGCCAAAGCAACTTGACGTTGAATGCCAGGAGAAAGCCCGCCAAGTTGTCGTTTAGCGTAGTCCTCGAGCCCAAAACTCTTTATTAAATCGTGCAATGGAAATGCTTTTGGAAAATGAGCACGGACAAAATCGAGAAGTTCTGTCACGCGAAGCTGACCCGGAAATCCCGTGTTCTGCGGTGTTGTACCCAAAACCTCTCTAGCTCTAGGTACTTTTGGGTTATTGCCAAAAATTGAGACGTTTCCTTTGTCAGGTCGGCGGACACCCGATAAAATATTAATGAGCGTTGTTTTACCCGCACCATTACGCCCGAGTAAACAACAAATACCCGAGACCACTTCAAGCTCGAGACCATTAAGCACATTTACACTTTTATATGCTTTATAAAGGTTATTCACTTCTATTGCTTTCGTACTCACGGAGCCACCTCATCGCATCTTCGAGCAACAGCTAGCGTATAAATACATGATTCTGTAACACCATCAAGATGCAAAGCGTCGTCAATTACTTGATCGTAATAACCACCTACTGGAACAGCTTCAAGAGCTAACGCATTTGCAGTTAAAAGAATATTTTGAGCTAGGTGTCCAGCATCAAGTAAGGCAAAACGATAAGCACGCAAACCATACTTAAATCTTGACCGCCAGAAAGAACTGACAAAGAATAACATGACTGAGCAAGAGTCACTTACATTTTTATGAACGCTCATTTCACCCAAAAAGGTCTCAACATTACAAACGTCAAGAATTTCCAGTCTATGCTTAAATGGATGATAGTGATAAAGACCTTGACTTAAACCCTCAACATTCTTAACCGCTAAATAGATATCATTTGGGTATAATCCGCCACCCGAAGGTGATGCTCGGAAAAGCTGACCAACTTCCTGTTTACCTGCGTGGGTTATGCCATAACCAGCAAAAAGCAATGTTGCTAATTCTTCAAGATGTAATGATTCAGACACCATAGCTTTTTGTTTGGTGCGACGTGTCAGAAGTACATCTGCAAAGGATAAACTTGGAATCTTTGCTGACGGCAATGAAATACACGGACAAGCATCATATTGTTTAGCCGAGCGTGATAGAGAATAATGAATAGGTGATAACGGGTCTGAGACTTCCCCATGTACTTCTCCAAGTATCGTTAATCCAGGGTGAACTTTTGAGGATTCAATGAAAAGCTCACCTGGGTCTACTTCATCAACTAAGCCATTAAAAATATATTCTCTATCTTGCACTGTTCTAATAAATTCTTCTTTCACAGTAATCTCCTAAGGAAACGGATGAGGAGATGGATTCACATCCTCAAAAGAGAGAATTTTTTGGTGCAACCCTAGCTTGTACGGAAGTTCATAGATTCTACTACCACCCAAATAGCGATGAGCATGTCCACTATTGAGACGTTGCAACTGTGGAATAATTGCACGAGTCACAAACAACCCTAAATCCGAGTTGCCTCCCCTACAAAATAGGAATTTAGTTCGCCCTATCGAAAAATTCAAAAAGTTGGGTAGGCTACAAAATGCATGACGACCTTTTAAACCTTACGCTACAAATCGTATACCCCCCCCCTGAGATTATAATGTGCATTACAATTACATTTTACCTTAATAAATTTTTCATATTTTAAATTTTTTGGAAATCTTACGCTCATTTTTTATTCTACAAACTCTACTATCTCGTCCCGTAAATCCTATCCCCC